>NZ_DGMA01000025.1:0-486789 GCF_002388205.1 Achromobacter sp. UBA4530
ACAGAATTTTGCGCTGTCATGGCGGCGTCGCAAAATTGTTGTTGGCCTCTAAGGTTTCCAGCCGATCTGCCCTGTTCGGTCGACAGCGGCATGGCTTGCGAACGGTCTTCCCTATATATATAGAGGGCGGCAGCCGCTGATGGCGGGGCTAGCATGTACGTTTACTATTCGCCTGTACGCCGCATCTCATTGGAGACAGACCCGTTATGCCCCCTGCGATCGCCATGAGCGAAGACATCCTGATCAACGTCACCCCGTTCGAAACCCGCGTTGCGCTGGTGGAACAAGGTTCGGTTCAGGAACTGCACGTCGAACGAAGCATTCAACGGGGCCACGTCGGCAACATTTATCTGGGGCGGGTCGTCCGGGTGCTTCCAGGAATGCAGAGCGCCTTTATCGACATTGGGCTGGAGCGTGCGGCGTTCATCCATATTGCGGATCTTCGTGAGAATCGCGCCGAACGCAGCCAAGGGCTGACGCCCACGCCGATTGAAAAGCTGATTTTTGAGGGACAGACCCTGATGGTGCAGGTAGTCAAGGATCCGCTTGGCACCAAGGGCGCGCGGCTTTCCACGCAGATCAGCATGGCGGGGCGGATGCTGGTGTACCTGCCGCACGATCCGCATATCGGGATTTCGCAAAAGATCGATTCGGAGTCGGAACGCATCCAACTCCGGGAACGTTTGCAAGCGTTGATGCCGTCTGATGAAAAAGGCGGGTTCATCGTGCGCACGCAGGCCGAGGGCGCCAATGACGTTGAGCTGACGGCGGACGTGGAGTATCTCCGCAAGCTATGGACGAGTGTGCAGGCGTCGGCCCGCACACAGCCCGCCCCCGCGCTGTTGCACCAGGACCTGACGCTGGCGCAGCGCGTGCTGCGTGACATGGTCGGGCCCGATACCGGGTCGATTCTGGTCGATTCGCGGACGACGACTGCTGCGATGCTGGAATGGGCGCGTGTCTACACGCCGTCGGTGGTGGACCGCATCCAGCATTACAGCGGCGAGCGGCCCTTGTTCGATACGGCGAATGTGGACGATGAGATTGCGCGCGCGCTGTCGCGCCGGGTCGACTTGAAGTCGGGCGGCTATCTGATCATCGACCAGACGGAAGCGTTGACGACGGTGGACGTCAACACGGGTGGCTTTGTGGGCGGCCGCAATTTCGATGACACGATCTTCAAGACCAACCTCGAGGCGGCGCAGGCGATCGCGCGCCAACTGCGTTTGCGGAATCTGGGTGGCATCGTGATCCTGGACTTCATTGACATGGAGGAACAGGAACACCGTGACACGGTGCTGGCGGAACTGAAGAAGGCGCTGTCACGCGATCGAACCCGCATGACCGTCAATGGCTTTACGCAACTGGGCCTGGTTGAAATGACGCGCAAGCGCACGCGCGATTCGCTGGCGCATCAGCTTTGTGAGCCCTGCCCCATGTGCGAGTCGCGCGGCAATGTGCGCACGCCGCGCACGGTCTGCTACGAAATCCTGCGGGAGATTCTGCGAGAAGCGCGGCAGTTCAACCCGAAGGAGTTTCGCATTCTGGCTTCGCAGGAAGTGGTCGACCTTTTTCTGGAAGAGGAAAGCCAGCACCTGGCGATGCTGGGTGACTTCGTGGGCAAGCGGGTGTCGCTGGAAGTGGAAGCGACGTACTCGCAGGAGAAGTACGACATAATCTTGGTCTGATGTTCTGGACTTCTCACCACCTATCACCGCCCCTCTGAAAGCCGCATAAATCCTTGCGGCTTTATTTCTTGAGTTCTCAGGCGTTATCCTCCCAGCTCACAAATAATGGGTAGCTAGGTGGGTAGCCAAACCGCCCAGCTACCCAAAACCGAGGGAACCATGGCGACCAAGCGCGTATTGCAGGGCCTGCTGACCGACGTCCAGATCAAGAGCTGGATTCGCGCCGGCGCGCCCCTGGCCAAGTCCGACGGCGGCGGCCTGACGTTCACCCTTTCCAAGGCGGGCACCGCGGCCTGGGTGCTGCGCTACCGAATGCCCGGCCGGCGTGCCGAGGCCACCATCGGCAACTACCCGGATATCAGCCTGGCCGAAGCGCGCAAGGAGGCCAGTCGACTGCGCGCCATGATAGACGCCGGCAAGGACCCCGCGGCAGAGAAGCGCGATGCCAAGCAGAAAGCCCGCGCCGCCAAGACCATCGACTGGCTGGTCGACGACTACCGCGCCAAAGTGCTGCGCCACCTGGCGCCCAACAGCCAGAAGCTGTACGAGCGCCAGTTGCGCCGGATCGAAAAGGCCTGGCGCGGCCGCGCGGTGGATGCCCTCGTGCCTGGCGAGGTCATAGACCTCATTCGCAAGACGAAGGACGGGTTCGCCACCGCCACGGGCTGGCGCGAGACGGAGGCGCTGTACATCGTCACCCGCGAGCTGTTCAAGCATGCCGCCGGGCAGCACATCATTCAGGTCAACCCCGCCATGGGCATCAGCCTGGAATCACTGATCGGCAAGCGGCCCAAGGCTAAGGTGCGCCTAATGCTGACCGACGAGGAGCTGGCCGTCGTGATGCGCGCTGATGGCATGAACCGCCAGAATCAGCTGAGCGTCTGGATCATCGCGGCGACGTGCGTGCGCGTTTCCGAGTTCAGCACCACGCTGCGCGAGCACGTGCGCATCGACCAGCACACGGTCAAGCGCCTAGGGGCCGGCCTCTGGCACATCCCGGCGTCCAAGACGGGCCCCGCCATGGACATCCCTCTGGCGCCATCCGTAATCGAATGGTTCCGCGAGCTGGACAGCCTCGCCCTAACTTCCAGATATATCGTCCCGGCGAGGTCGGTCAAAAGGCTCAAGAAACACGGCGGTGACGCGCCGATCGGCAAGGACGGGGTATGGGGTGCAATCGACTACTGGATACAGAATCACAAGCCCGACGTCCGCCGTTTCACTCCCCACGATCTACGCTCTACGGCGAAGTCCCACATGCGCGCGCTAGGCGTCGGCAGGGACATCTCGGAAATGTGTCTGAACCACAAGCTCGCGGGAGTAGAAGGAATCTACGACCAGTACAGCTATTGGAAAGAGCGGCGCGAGGCTCTGTGCCTTTGGGCCGACCACCTGGCGGCATGTCGGGGCGCAGAGGTGGAGGCCCCAGCGGCAGCCCGCAATGCAGTGGCCACGCTGCGCGCCACGTCCTGACATCTTTTTGATGTTTCCAGCCGCATGGGCACCTCCTAGCCGATAGGCCCAGCGCTTCAGCTGAGATGTTGTCTCGCGCCGCCTATTGATGAGCTAGGTTTTGTCACGCTTGAACGGCGCAAGAAGCTTGTCCATTAGCTGGACCACCTCGTCAACGCCCGCACGCCTTGCATAAACAGTGAAGCCGATCAGCTGGATGAGGCCAATCACGACCGGCCCCGTCCAGCTTTCCATGTTCATAAACAAAAAGGCGTCAAGAAGTGCCACGATAAAGATGAGGAAGATGAACCGCTCCTCTCTCCGGGCTTCCTTCTCGTACTGAAGCTCACGCTCCAGATCGGCCGAGGCCCGAGCCGGACCATCATTCGAAGAAGGCGGCGCCTGATTTCCGGATACCGATTGAGATAGCTGATCAATCTCGCTACCACTCATCGCCTAATTGCCCCTTCCGAAACGATTTCGGTACTCTTCCCTTATGGAAGACTTCGGGATCTGAACGCCCTTCTGGTCCGAGGAGTAATGACGGCTCCACGCACTCTTGTCATCGTGAGTCAATTCGACCAACTTGAAGGGTGGCATAGGCGCAAATCGGTCAACCGTATCCTCGATCAGGGATGCAATTTCCCCTTCCTCGAGCGGAGGCACAGATCGAAAGATGTTTTTGATCGGGCCAGCGCCGAACGCGGACACCGTGTGATAGACCGACGGCAGCACTGGACCATAGTTCCAAGCCTCAAATGCCTCGTCCGTCACCATAGAATTATCGTGACGCCCGACATAGATCATGTGGGCAAGGTAAAGGATTTTTTGCAGCTGCAAATTTGTCAGCGTCCATCCGGACGCTTCGCACGCATGCTTGGCTGCCTGCAAAGCAGTTACGCCCATGGTTGCCTCCGTAAATGTAACAGCCAACGTACAAACCTTGAGACTGTACTTTAATACAGCACTACAAGCAACGCTAGGGTGTATCGAAGCCGACATCTGACCTGGCCAAGTTACTCAGCCCAGGCCTCCACACATGCGGAAATCTTCGCTGTCTGGCCAGCGGAGCATCGCCTCACGCCTGGCGTACCACTCCCGACAACGGCGCATTATACTGTACATTTAAACAGTATTTTTCTGCAGATCATGCTTTGCTCAGTTGTCCGTACCCACTATCTCGGCCAGAAGCGCAGGGACAACGACCCCGCGCCAGCCGTGACCGGCACGGTGCGGATGTACTCGATCACCCGCGAAGACATGCGCCGTCAGGTGCGCGTCATGACAATGGACGGCCTGGCCAAGTTTGGCGCGACAGCGAAGGGGCCGATACCCGACCTGCTTGAACCCGAGCTGCTGACCTTTTGCTCGGATCGAGGAATGATGGTCTGCGGCTTCGAGGAGATTGACGGGCGACGCTATTACCAAGGGTGGTGGATGCAATGGCAAGAAAATTAGTCGCGATGTGTGGCGAAAACAACGATTAATACCCTCCGCCGCATTTTTCGCCAAGTTATTCAACATTTTGCTCTATCGACAGCACAATAGCAGACACGAATTAAAAATCGTGCTAGGCGCGCTTCTGGCGTTCGATTGTTAGTCTCGCAACCTCAGCCGCGACGATACAAATTTTGTTTGTAACATAACAGCGAAGCCCAACACATTGATAACTAAGCGTTTTTTTTGATTATGCTTGCTCAGATTCGGCGGCGCGAAGGTCATTTTTTACAGAGCTGTGGATAAGCCCGCAAACTACCTTGATAAAATGCTACCTGTGAATACAACAGTACAAAGAAAAGCCCCAGAGCCGCGGCAACGGATCTGGGGCCGACCAAAATGCACGCGCTAACAGGCTGCGGTTCGTGCATCTAGGCGTGGTTAGATAGCTAAACACAATGTGATCGTATTCGGGTCACCTACCCGCTGTCAAACGGCGTCGAGTTCCCACCAAGGCCTATCTTGCAAGGGAAAGCCTATGGATCTTGATCCTCGGGGCCGAAAAATTTCGGTCTTTAAGTTCAAGTTTTGGGCGCACGTCCGTCTCATTGGCGTGCGATTCCAGATTGTATTGAGCCGTAGTAAGTAGCGCCCTGAGCCGGTGGCCCGTCCGCGACGCCACCGGCTTTTTGTTGTCTCACTTAATCCTTCGGCCAAGCTTCGACAGTTGAGCGATGGCGAGCGGCGCACACCCCATACGCCACAAGCACCACATCTTGCAGCCAGACCTGCCATTCGTCATAGGAGGCGGGGTGTTGGGGAGGATCGGGAATTTCCTGACACGGCGCTGCGAGGCCGCTATCGAGCGGCGGCACCGCGCGTGGCACGTACCGCGTCTGTGAGGTTCCGCACCCGGTCAGCATCAGGACGACAACCAGCTGGCAGAGGATTCGCATTTTTCAAAGCCTTGGAAAGTGCGCCGATCGACGCGGTGAGTTCGGGGCCGATCGCCGCTGCAGCACGAGCGTTCTGAGCCATCGCCTGCAAGTCTCGATTGGTCTGCTCGATCGAGCCGCGCGCGACTGCCAAATCGTCCGCGGTCTGCTTCAATCGCAGTTCGGCCAGTGCTTGGCCGTGAACCGCAGCAAGCACGCACCAGGCGGCACCTGCCCCTGCCACCGCTGCCGCGACATGGCCTTTCCACCCAGCCAGAATGCCTACTAGCTTTCCACCGGCGGCCATCATGCTCGCCCCTTCCAGTCGCGCGGGATTTGGAAGTGCGGGCCGTCCTTGAACGACTTCCAATCGCCGCCCCACTCCACCGGGACGCCCAGTTTGGCAGCGCAAGCCTTGACCACCGCGGCCAGATCGGCAAATGCCTGCCAGTCGTTCCACGGAATCGCGCCGGCCACCAGCGGCGCCAGGTCAACCGCATGACCCAGACCATCGGCTTGCGGCAGGTGAAAACTGGCCATTGTCTTGCTGCTGCCGCGCGCCACATATTCACGCTGCTGAGCGACCGTGCGCACGCCCTCGATCACGGTGAAGTCCACCCGCGTGCGCTGGATCGCCAAATGCACGACCGCCACCAGATCGGGATGCACTCCGATCAAGCGCGTCAGGCTGCGCTGTGAAAGCTGAAACTGATTCATTGCTTGGGGCTCCTGATGTGCTTGGCCGTCACGGCGGCCACGTAGAAGGCAGCAGAGGCCGCCAGCGCGGCATCGCCGGCGCTGGCCCAGCCAGCCACGACAACGCGGCAGGCTGCGCCGGTAGCTGTCAGGCAGATGGCCGACAGCCCGATACGCTCCAGCGTCGTGTCCTTGATGCCGCGCGCGAAGACTGCGAGTGCCGCGCCGCCGGCCACCACCAGCCAGCAGACGAACGCCAGGACCGCCCAGAGCGTGAGAATGATGGTGCTGTCCATGTCACGCCCCTTTGCCGCGCACGCGGTCTATCACGGCTTGCCACAACGCGCTGACGGGCGCCGCCTGCACGGCCTCCCAAGCGCGCGAGACGATGGCCATTCCGAACATGCCGGTCAGAAAGCCGGCCAGCCCTTCAGGAATGCCCAGCATGAGCGACAGGTACGGCGCCGCGTAATAGGCCACCATCGAGCCGCTGACGGCCATGCTGAGGCGCGCCGGCCACGACCCCTGCAGGTATCGCATCGATACTGCGGCGCCAAGCACGCCGGCAAACTTTGCCGCGAAGGCGTCGAAGTCTTGGATGTTCAATCGCGTCCCCTATGAACGAAAAAAAAGCCCGCCAAGGCGGGCCATCAGAGTCGCAGCAACCATTTCCGCGTCATGGCTTCAAGCGTTGCGTAGCCAAGGGCGTTGGGATGGATGCCATCGCCGTTTGGGTAATCGACGGTCTGCCGGGAGAAAGCGAGACGAGACGCTGCACTATAGAAGCGCAACTGCGTGCCCCTGGACATATCAAGCACTGGAAACGAGTAGCGCGCGCACGTCTCCAGGATCGCGTCAACAAAGTCCCACCAGCTCTTACCATCCGCATCAGTGAGGTGCATATTCCGATGCGGCAGTGGCGTCATGAAGCCTACGAATCGGTCGGGGTACTTTTCAGCCAACCGTTCACACGTGAGCCGGACGGCGCCGTAAAAGGTGTTATTCGCCGCATCGCCCATCTGACCCAGCGGAACCTGCCGGAAATCGTTGTTGCCCCCATGAATGGTGATCAGATCGGCGTCATCGTCCATCATCAGCACCCTGTTGGCGAAGTACTGCTCTGTCCAGAGCTCGGGGTTGGGAACACCTTCCGGAGCGTCACGATAGGCAAATGCGGTACCGCCGACCCCATAGCCTCGTGCGGTGCCAAAGGCGAGCTGCTGAGAAACCGCCCGCCACCAGGACAGCTGGTCCTGAACAACGCTATCTCCGAACACATTCCACTTTTTTCCAACCCATCGCGCACCCTGAACGATATTCGGCGTGAAAGCCCAGCTGTTATAGGGTGTGTAGACATTGGGAACGGCAGGTCCTGCAACGAACATGAACCGATCCCGAACAACATCGCGTATGGTCATCCGGACGTAGCGCGTTGTTGGCTGCGTCGTGATGCTGAAAACACCCGCGAGCTGCGCGCCATACACGAAGACATGATTCTCGTCGTACTCCGCGTAGTAATTCGCCTCCGTGAAGGAGTAGTCTGCGCCACCCTCAACGGAGATGTATCCGCTCGCGCTATTGTTGGGGTAATCCAACAAGGCGCCATTTGCTTGATTAACGCGTTTCCCGGGAACCAACTGGCTCGCATCAAGCAAGTTGGGGGATATTCTGCTCAGAAAATCCGCTCGCCCTTCATCGATCCGGTCCCCGGTGGAGTCTACTTTCACGCCGCTCAGCCACATAGAAGGGTCAAAGGGCGAATAATCGGCAGGCAAGGCGGCACCCTGCACGAGCATGTACGTTGGCGCTTCCGCGTCCGAAATTGTGACCCGAACATAACGAGTATTGGCCGCAGTGGTAAACGTCGAAGGTGATCCGCTCGTCTGCCCCCGAACGAAATAGAACTCCGCGTCATACTCAGCGTAATAGTTCGAACCCCGACGGGTGTACGTCACCCCGGGCAACACCGGGATAAAGTCGCTTGCCGACCCCAATGCATAATCCAGCAGCGCCCCATTTGCCGAGTTGATCCGCTTTCCCGGCGTATTGGTCGCCGGATTGAGCAAGTTGACGCTTCGACTTGTGAAGAACCCCGCAGCCTGCGGCGTCAACTTCGGGCCGCGCTCCATTTTTCCAATGATCAACGCTGTGTCATAGGCCATATTCTCAATCGCAGTCTCCTCAACAAATGGATCGAATGATGCGGGATACTCCGCCGCGAGCGCGAGCATCTGCGTCGACAAAGAAGACAGCGCGTAATCAAGTCGCACGAACGCCGCGTTGGCCGCGGTGGAAAAGGTGTTCGTGCCAGACGAAACGCTGCCACCTGCAATGAACGCGAGATTCTCGTCATACATCGCGTAGGAGCTGCCATACGATGACTTGTATTGCGCGGATGGGGAAATGCTGATGTACGCGCTAGTCCAATAAGCGGCATTCGTCATCAAGCCGCCAGTGCTGGTGTTGACCCGAGATCCAGTGATACCAGCATTCAAATCCAGGATGTTTCGACTCTTGGCTCGCGCCGAGACACCTGACGTTCGGAACGTCACATCGGCCACCGAGGCTTCCGTCGCCGCGAGCCGCGCACTCGATGCCGGCTGCACGTCGGACCAAACCCAGCCGCTGGTGGTCATGACATAGTCGCCAGATCCTGTGCCGGTCTCAACACGCCCTGGGGTACCGACGGGCTGAGACGTGTCGGCCTGCATGGCGGCGAGGGTCGGATACGACCTGCGATTGGCAGCGTCCGAAGCCGCATCCAGCATCCGTTGCCTCAACGTCATCAAGTTTTCGACATCGTTCCCAACCCTGTTGATGTTCGCCACTCCGACAGGATCGTTGTCGAACTTCTCAAGCGTCCTGGCATCGGCAGAGGCATTCTCAAGCTGTTGCGCAGTAATGAATCCGGCCATTTTGAGACTCTCAAAAAAAGGCCCCGCACTTGGCGGGGCTATGGTTAAGGCAATTTTACGGGTGGAAGTCCAGGTCGTTCTGGTAGTACCTGGCATCGTAGTTAATCGCTGTCAGGGGAATCGTGCCGTCATCATTTGGAACCCCCTTCTCGGTCACGAGGAAAGGCTGCGCCTGACGGGGGCTGATTCCCTGACCAAGGATGTATCCCGTCGGGTTGTAGCCATCTCCCCGCAGAATGATGGGCGTCCGCGGCGTGCTGGACAGGAGCGCCAGCCGAGAGCTCCCACCCGATTGCACAGGCATCGACTCGACCAGACCATCACTGCTCTGAAGAAAGATTCGGAACGGCCCACCAACTGTCCAGTCGAACGGCTGCGACAGAGTGATCAACCGAGGGTTACCACCATCAACTGCGACCACCTCACCGTCCTGGCTCCCGGCCCGCGTGTTGTCCGCGCAGAGGATGCGTTCGCTCACCGTCAGCAGGTTTGCCTCAGGCAGCGCGTCGAACTCGGCGACCAGGTCTTGGTACTGCATTTTGTTCCACTCTCGATAGGCGTGAATCTTTGCTTGTGCCTCGATCCGAACGCCGACCGACTCGATACGCCTCGCGTTTACGGCTGAACGATCGGCCGGAAGATAGATTGTCTCTGCTGCATCGTTGGCTGGATTGATCCACTGATACTCGATCCCATCATTCTCAGCCGCGTTACCCTCGGTGCGCTGCTCTGATCCCGGCAGCTTGTTCCGGTGATTAAACAGAATGGCCGAATCGTCGGTCTGCCGTTCGAAGAACAGTCGAATCACGCTGCCGCGACGATATGCCCGGCAGTAGACCGCCTCAGCAATCATAGAGATCGATTCTTCGAAAGACAGGTTGTCGCTGTCTATCGTGTAGTTAAACTGGGCGATATCGACGCCGAAGTAGCTGACGATATCGTCCCGCGTCTGGTAGAAATTGTCGAAGTCAATTTCCGCCGCCGGTCGGTTGCCGATCTGCGGGTCCAAGCAAATCGACGAAAGGATGTCCGCGACGTTCGTTGTCGGGTACAGCTCAGCCGTGAATGTCGAACCCGATACCCGCTGGGGAAGCTTCCGCGTCACAAGCAGATTTAGCTTGCGCTCCTTGATCGCCAACGCCCCATCTGTTGCGAACGTAACGGACTGGACAGTGGTCACATCACCGAAGTGCGCTTGGTCCACCGAATTGCATACGTACAAGTCGCGCCACTTTATCTCGTCCACCACCGAACCCTCAAATCCCGTGTCCGAGTTCGTCAAACGCCTGGCGCGAAACCGCCACCGATTGCTCGCGGCTCCGCTCAAAACAGCGTCCAACGTGTCAGCTCGCGTTGAACGAGATACCGCTGATCCAACAATCGTCCTTTCAAAGGCTTCCACAGCCCCCGTCGGATTTCCCGCACTGTCAATGCGTTGAGCCTCAATTCGATAAGTGACATCCTGGCGGTACTGCTGGCGGCCATTGTCCTTGTACAGCCCGTTCAGCGCGACGACGTTGCTTATGATTCGGGTGATCGGCTTTATCGACTCGACTGCGAACCAACCAACCCAGCGTACGCCAGTCGTCGTTATCGTCGGGTTGAGGACAATAGACTGACCACCGTAGTCGTTCTGCAAGGTAGCCCAGCCGGGGTTAACCGCAGAAGGATTGTCTAGCGTGAGCAGACCCGCAGTAACCGTTGTGACCACGTACTGGCCCGATAGATCGAACTGAACGATGTCGGAAGGCCGTGTTAGAACTGGGAAGCCGGTGACTTCCGTAGAGGCATTCCTGAACGCCCTCCAGGCGGAGGAGTTCTGAGTTACATCCAATCGAATCTGCGTCACGTCAGAGACGGGGTCATAAGAAGCGTCGAGAACTCCGTAGACTCCAGTAACGTTGCTAGATGCCGTGTAGGGAAGGTCCGCGTCCCCCCCTGTGGACGCCGTCCAAGTGACGTACCCATTCGACAATGTGAGAATTTGCCCCGCAGACCACGAAGCGGATCCGTCACCCGAGAAGGCCACCACGCCCCATTGCGGTGAAGGTGAATTTTCAGAAGCAAAAGACGCACCACCTGCCGGCGTGTAGGAAAAGGTTCCCTGTGTCTGTGCCGCCCCGGAGACCTGGATCGTATCGCCCGGCAGGAAGATATCCCCGAAGTCGACGTTGGCATCCTGCGACACGATCTCGTTAGGCGAACGGAACACCATGCCTCGGCGGATGACGCTGCCAACATCTTGGGGCTGCAAAACCTGACCGTTTACGCTGTTGACCCGTTTGGCCGTGATCACGGGTAGGTTGATGGCGTTTCCAATGCGCAGCTGTGGCGCGGAACCGCTATTCGGAGAAGTGAACGGAGCGTATACCTCAACAGAAGATCCTGCAATCTCTGAGATTGCGGTCGTGTCATCGCGAACATCATGCACCTCGTAGGCGCCACGCCCCACGCACATATACGCGACCTCTTTCTCCACATGGTTCTCGAACACCTTGTACGGAGGCGCGAGAAGATCCGGAGTGGATCGAACCTGCCCGTAAATGTCAGGCACTCGGCCGTTGACGCGAACGGAGTTTGTGCGCTCTGACAGTCCATTGTTTGGCGATTCCTGCTGAACGTTTCGAGCGGTGGCATTGGGCGGCTCCTGCGCGAATATCGATGCCAGGATCATGGACGCGGTGGAGGTGGCCAGGGCCACTGCCAGGGCTGTCCAGAAGCCGACTTCGCCCGGACTCACTTCAACTACGAATGGGCCAGGTAACGCGCGCAGGGCGGCCACGTCTCCCGCCGACTTCGGCGTTACGTGCCGCCCGGTTGCCATATCCGTAATTCGGCTTCCGGCTGGAAACCTGGGGCCAAGGTGCGACACGAGGAACGAGAGCAGATCGTTCACATAGAACGTCTGCTTTTCCGCATCCGGAGAGCGGAACAGATGAACGACGATCATGAATAGAATCTCATGTTTCGGTAGATCGATTTATATGCCTCGACCGGAAGGAAATGACAGCCGGCTTCATTGATATGCAACAGGCGACGTCTCAGACACACCGCAATATGCAGTTCGCCTTGAAGGGTTTCCATGAGGGCGAGCGAAGGCCCCACGGTGGCGTCCCGGTGCTTTCGCATCCCTCGAAACAGGCCTACCAATCCCTGGCTGGCGACTTCAGACTCCCTCACCAATCCGAGCCGCCCGTCTCCCGTCAAAAACTCCCAGCAGTCTGCGGCGTAATGAAGGCAGTTGTAAGCCTTGCGGTCGTATTCCTTGTCCAGCAGATGATCGATACTCACAGGAACCCCTGTAGCATTGGATAGACATCTGTCCGATAAAGAACGCCGGTCTTGTTGGCATTCACTTCAGGCGCGGTGGCGCTGAACTTCGCGCCGTCTTCGCTTCTGGCAATCTGCCGTGCCTGAAGGGACACAGGTCCAAACATGGGTTCTTCCAGATTATCCGTGCGGTACGCTCGATACTTGACGGTCGGAGGATTCGTTCGCAACGTCCCCGCGGATCGCGCACGCTGGATTTCATCAGGCAGAATTTCTCCCAGATCGCCCAACGTCACCGTCAATCCGAAATCGAGATTCGCGCGCTCCTCCAGCGGTCTCAACCTCATGGGCACATACTGAAAAAATGCCTGCTCGCCGGTTTCAAGTCGGGCCCAAAAACCCTCTCGATAGTGCGACTGCAGTCTCCACACTTGAGAAAAGCTCGGCTGGCTAATCTCCAAGGTCTGCAACTCGGCAGCGCTCTGTGGAGCCCCGAAAAAGAAGTCAATGTAGTCTTGAGATTGATCAGGCATGGGGCAGATCCTCATTCACCAGTTTCGCCAGCAGGTTCAAGATTTCTCGCGCTGCTGGGATGCTTCCATAGATGGCCAGCATCATTACGAGCGATGCCCAATAGTCGAGATCCGCGTCGTCGAACTCCTGCTTCGAGAAGACCTCGAGCGACGCCGCCACCGTGAAAACCGCAGCCGTTTTGGAGACCAGGCGGACTGTCCGTGGAACAAACGCGGCTTCATACTCAACCGACTCATGCGACTGAAGCGGAAGGTCGATCAGAAAGGAGACCGACCCGCTACGCCGCTGGTTGCGTACGAAGCCCATAAATGCCGAGTACTGCTCTCCCCTCAACACCCAGGTCGCGGTCACCGTATCCGAGTTACCCGAAATTCTTGCCCGGTAACGTGACGCTCCGCCATCCAGGGTTACACGCAACGTCCCGTCACCGAATTCTGCGGCGTAGCCCGCCTGGGCAGGGCGGAATGGCATTTTCTGCAGATTGTTCATATCTACCTTCGACGCTCAGCCGTCGTACTGCGCGCCAATTGGCGCGACGATCGACTGCTGGGATTCGCGATTTCTCGTTGCATAACGGACGGGGCGTCGGATGCCACGACTTGGCGCGCGATCAAGAACATCTCGTTCCGCCGCGACTCCACCACCTCAATGTCCACGCCCCGCGTCTCAATGTTCAGCGTCATCCCGCCGGCGACCATCCCCGACAGCGCCGGCGCCGACCGCGCTCCCACGAAACCACCCTCAGCGTATCCGTTCAACCTGTCCAGGAAGCCTCGTCCGAGCCGCTTCGTGGACGCCGCATTGATGACGTATTCGCCGCGGTGAACGACGCCGGCCACATCGAACTTCCCACCCGGTCCGGTAAAGCCGCCTTCATCAAATGCAAGAGGAAGACCCGCATTTACTCCTTGTGTCGCACCCGCCAACTGACCAGCAGTTGGTCCAGAGCCCCCGCCGAATCCCTGAAAAAGCGCACCAAACAAACCGCCTATGTTTCCGGACTTATCAAAGTCGCCAAACAGCTTCTTAGCTATCTGGGCAGCTAGAGCATCAGCGGCCATCTTCTGCAACATCTGGAGGAAGGCGGAGCCGATGTTCTTAAAATTCCCCTGCATGATCTGGTACAGGCCGTCCCCAAGCGAGTTCTGAATTCCTCGGGCGGCTTCCTTGGCGAACTCCCCCATCTCGTCGGTACTGTCGCTGAAATTTTTCTCTAGTTGCTTTACGGCATCCGAGTACGTCTCCGCATTAAGCGTCCCGTCGAAGTAGGCCTGGCTGAGGGTAGATAATTGGGCGAGGTACCCGTTAGTTTTTTCCCGTTCCGGATAAAGATCATCCATAACCTTCGCGTAATCTTCCGCTTGCCTTTTGCTGGCCTCGAAAACCTTCGATTTAGTGTCGAAAGCCTTTGCAGCCTCAAGCGCCTCTTTCTGTTGTGCCTCTGTGCGAAACTTAATGGATCCGACGCTAATCTCAGCTAGGAGCCTTTCGTATTCGGTCTCCTTCCCAATCAGCGCGATACGCTGATTCAACTGGTCAATCAGTTTCTGTCCCTGATCGACCTTTTTCTTGGCACCTGACCCGCCTGGCGGCCTCCCGGCCACCGTGAGAGCCGGAAGCATCTGGATATCGCGCCCCGTCTCTCCGACGCCCTGGTAGGCCGCGAACACGTCCCTTTCCTGCGCATTCGCCTTCCGGTCCGAAAACGCGATGCGGTTCTGGAGCTGCAGCCGCTTCGCGGCGATATCGACTCCCTGGTTCTGCTCTTGGCCGGCCAGCACGCGCTTCTCAAACGCGTCCAGCTCCTCCAGCTCCTTCCGATACTTGGCGGCGTTCTCCGCATGGCTGTTAAACGGATTCATCAGCCCATAGGTCGCGAGCGCGTCGGTAAAGCTGCCGGCCGCGCTCATCCCCGATGCGAAGTCACCGATCAAGGTCACCAGGGACCGCGAAACATCCGCGAGCCAACCGACAAAGGTGGCGAACGCCTGCTGGGTTTCCGGAGATCCGAGTACGGCCGTCAGGTCGTTGATGCTCGCCGTGAGGCCATTGACACTCCCGTCGTCGCCAGTCATCAGGTCGTCAATCTGGTTTTGCAGCGCCTTAAGCGCGCCACCCAATGTATCTCGCGCGGCATCCGCCGCCCCGCCGTACGACGACTCCAAGGCGCTCAGCACGATTGCCTGTGCCTCCGCCACCTTTCCGGCCTTTTCAAGCTGCTCGACCAGCTTCTTCTGGTCATCCGTAAACCGGAATCCCTGCTTCGACAGCGAACTTAGCCCCTGGCTGGGAACGTCCAGGGCGCGCCCGACCGTTTCGGCTGCCTGTTCCACCTCGACGCCCATCCGAGCGGCCATGTCGATCGCGGCCTGCAGAGCGCGGGGGAACTCTTCGCCGACAACCCCCGTGTATGAAAGCAAACGCGTCTGCGCGCGATTGATGTCACCTTCGCTGAATACTCCAGCAAGGGACCCGGCCATCTGATTCAGTTGGGTCTGGGTCCACCCCGCGGCCTCACCCGTGGAGCGCAGCACGGCGGCAAGTTGCGCCTGCTCGTCCTGCGAGTTGCGCGTCTCGGTGATGAACTTGGAGAAGATGCTGCCCAGGCCTACACCAAATAGTGCGCCGCTCAGGACCCCACCAATGCTCCGGGAAATCGCGTCTGCGGTCTCCTTGGCCTGGCGCTCCATGTCCTTGAACTGCTTCTGCGCCTTTTTCGTCGCCCGGTCCGTGTCGGTCTCGAACGACCCGGTCCGCATCAGCAGGTCGACGACGATGCTGCCGGCTGTTGCCATGTCAGGATTCCTTCAGTTTGCCAAGGCCGAACGCCTTCAGGGTTGCCTCATCGGCGTCATCTTCTGCGGTCTGAATCGGTCGGGTCAGAAAATCTAACCCAGCCCTAAGATCGCCGCTCATCTCCGCTGCCACCAGCGCTGCCGGCCGGTGGAAGCGGTGCAAATCGTCGAACGGCTGCTGCACATAGAAGTGCCGCCACCGATCGAACTCCATTTGCGTCATGGCGTCCTTAAGTTCAAGCACGGTCCGACCGCCCAGCGCGAGAGCGAGAACGTGCCAGAACCACTCGTCCTGGCCGACCGTCAGGCTTTTTTTTCGGCTTCCTCCGAGCGCGGCTCGTTCAGATCCCTGACGACCCCGTAGAAGGCGGCAAGCACGACCGGCTTCAGCCGGCAGGCGCTGGCCACCGTGAGGACAGGATCGCCGTCTTCGTCGCACAGGCTCGCCGCGACCAAGTGCGGTATGGCGGTTTCCCGCACGTCGGGGTTGCGGGACGCCGCGGCGGCGAGATGCGCGGAGTAGACGGCGCCCGAGTACCGCCGGAAATGGAACTCGCGCTCCTTGCCGTCGCCCAACTTCACCGGCCGGCGGATCACCTCGGGCGACACGAACAGGTCTTCATCCATATCGCTCATGTTCACGCCGCCTTGTAGAAAGGACGGACCTTGCCGGAACGCTGCAAGATCATGGTTCCCTTGACGATGTCGTTGTTGGCCACGTCAATGTTGACGTCTGCCACATAAGCGTCGAACACGAAACCGGACCGGGTGGTCATGGGCAGAAAGTCGCCGTTCGAATTGAAGGAGGGAGCAGACGTGCCGTCGGACAGGCCCATGAGCCACTGCTCCGTCGTGCCCGCGTCCTTCAGATCGAACAGGAGTTGATGACTGGCGTGCTGGGGGTCGTAATTGAACGGGACGGTCACCTGGCCAGGGTTGCCCAGGCCAGCCACGTACTGGCGATCGTCGATGTCGTCCAGGCACGTGGAGTCGATTTGATCCCGCGGGCCACCCAGACCTTGGATGCCGGTCGGGCACTTCATCTTGAGCGCAGTCTGGCCGCTCGAATTCGGGATACGCAGGAAAAGGTGCGTGCCTTGGCTTTTGATTCCCATGGATAGCTCCAAAAAAAAAAGCCCGCATGTGCGGGCTTTCGGGTACTTGATACCGGCTAATGCCGGCTGTGGATGAAATCAGCGCGAAAACTGATGCGGAAGAGCTTGGTGTCCTGTTCTCGCGCCGCGAACATCACGGCGTTCACCACGCCCGCGGCATCCAAGGCTGCGCGGACTGCGCGTGCCAGCTCTTTGGACTGCGCCTCGACCGCCGTATAAACGTCGATCTGCACCTCGTCTAGATCGTCTTCCGGCGCGCCCGAGAGCTGCACATACGGATCGTCGGCCACGGTCTGCCAGACTACGTAGGGCGCCGGCTGGTTGGCCGGGGCGATGCCGCTACCCCATATTCCGGACGGGCCAACAATGGCCAGAACCGAAGGCGTCGACAACACCTCTTCAACAGGAGCGAACATCAGCGCCCTCCACCATTCTTCGCAATACGTTTCACCGTGCTCTCGATCCGCTTCAGCAAGTCAGTCCTGATAGTCTCGATGACCGCCGCCCCGTGCTGGGAGACTGCCGGACGCAACCATGGTGTGGCTTGCTGCTGGCTCGAGCCCCACTCAAGGAGCTGCGCGCTCTTTCGCACGGTGGGCACCTTGCCGTCTCGCTCCGGGTTGCGGCCTGGATACGCTTTGCGCTTCACCCTCACCAGGTACCGTTCGCCTTTTCCGCTCGAGGGGGGCTTGCCGCGCGACGCGATCAGGTTCTTTTCAAGCAGCCCCGTGGACTGGCCACCGTCGCGCGCAATGACCTCCCGAAGGTTTGCCTCGGCCGCATCCCGCAACTGGCGGGCACCGCGCCGGAGAGCATTCTTCACCGGCCCACCCTTTTTTGACACGATCTCCGGCGGCAGCGCCTTCAACGTGGCGAGGACGTCGTCCAGGCCCTTAAGCTGCATCTCCATCTTCATCAAGGCTGCTCCCTGTCGATGACGGGGCCTCGGTGAGGTTGCCGTCCAGATCCCGAATGGGCTCACCTTCGCCGTCTTCGTCCAGCGCCTCGACCAGCACGAGGAAATTCTTGGTGAGCGTGTCCATTTGCTGCTGGAGGGCCGTGATTGCGGCCTCGATG
Organism: Achromobacter sp. UBA4530; assembly: GCF_002388205.1. Lineage (NCBI taxonomy): Bacteria > Pseudomonadati > Pseudomonadota > Betaproteobacteria > Burkholderiales > Alcaligenaceae > Achromobacter > Achromobacter sp. UBA4530. The sequence continues at coordinate 17,915 of NZ_DGMA01000025.1, forward strand.
CGGTTGAGCTGGTTTTGCTTCAAAATTCAGACCCCTCTTCCCTTGTCTGCCACTGCCCTGAATCGCCACTCTTGGCGTGCCGTTCGGTCGGTTTCGACGGATTCAATGCGGTATGCACGGCCATTCCAGACGAGACGGCACCGACCGAGGCGCTCATCCGATATGGGAAACCACCGGATCGCCACACGCGCCACACCGGTTTCCTGCGGAGCACCCGATGCGATCACTTCCCGGCCGGGCCCGGTGAGCACCTCGGCCGGGACAGCGTCAAATACCGTGTCCGAATCGAGCGCGAGCGTCTGCCAGGATTCAACCCGTCCATCGGGCCCCTTGAACGTGATCAGCTCCTCGATGGAAACACGATGGCGCAAGCGATAGGCCAACATTCAAACCCCCATTGCAAGCCGGCGCGGGCTCAGCTTGACTTCGGCGGCAGCGCGCAACTTCGGCACGTCGTCGGGCGGCGCCTGATATACAGCCTGCATCAGGAGCATGACTCCCAGGACCACATCACCCGGGACCGCAGGCTCCGAGCTGGGCGGGCTATTGGAGTCGCCTTCCTCGTGCCAAGGACCGCGCAAGTCGGGACGGTTCATGTAACCCGCCGCCTCAGCTTCCGCGCCATCCAGCAGCACCTGCAACTTCAGATCGTCAAAGTCGTGCGTGACGTCCAGCAGCGCCTTCGCAATCGCCAGGTTAATGACGCTCATAAGAGATCCAGGTGTCGTGGACGTGGACGATCTGGGCACCAGCGGCGCACAGCTCGTTCAAAGTTTCGGTCACTTGCACTTCCCTCCGGCCGTTGTCGTCGTGGAAAACGATGATGCCGCCCGGCCGCACAAGGGCGCGCGCCAAGCGGTAGTCGTTCATCACGCCTTCACGCGAGTGATCCGCGTCGATGAAAATCGCGTCTGCGCTCGGCAAGTCTGCGACCGCCAGGTCAAAGCTGCCTCGCTCGCGGAGCACCAGCTCGAAGCGGGGATCGTCCATTACAAGACCCCCAGGTTGCTTCGGCACCTCGTTGCGCTGGACTGGCATCAGCGTTCGATACCCGGGCAGGACGTCGACGCCGACATACCGGCTTACCGTCGGCAGGTTGCGAAACACCGCAGCCGGCGTCCGGCCCGCGTTGACCCCGAATTCGATAACAACCCGCGGCGAGACCGATTCGAACAGATGGAGCAACACGGCCAGTTCGCCGGGGTTGAAGTACTCAGGCGGCAAACCCGCCACGTCATACTGCCGCGGCGAGATCCTCTCGGACGGCCGAAGTCTTGCAGTGTTCATCCAGAAACTCCCTCATGCGCTTGTGCGCAGCCGCCAAGTCCATCCGCTTATCGCAGTTGTGGACGTGGCTAAAACATTGGCATGGCCGGACAGGGTCCAGGCCGAGATATGGAGAGAACGCGGCCCCCGCCGAAAACGAGGCCGAGGACTCATATCCCCCGAAGATCGAAACCACGGGAACGCCCACCGCCTGGGCCAGAATCACGGCAAAGCCCGGCGCGGTATAGACCGCCGCGGCCAGGGAGAACAACCCCGCCATAACCTCGACGTCCAGCTCGCCGGCGTGTAGCGAAACATCCGCCGGCAACGCTTCCCCAGACAACCACTCTTTGCCCGGTTCCAGGTCTGCCAGGCTCACCACAAAGAAGCGATCGCGGATGGCTTCGAACAGCTCCCGGTAAACGCTGGCGTCCGGGTTCCGATTGCGGCACCCGCCCCATTCTTTGCGCTCGACCAGAGGCCGAACGATCAGAATGGGGCGATCAGGCCCCCACCTTCTCACCAGCGCCTCGGCGCGTTCGATCCATTCGCGCTTCACCGGAAGCCGGAAGTCGCCCGGCTCAACGGAGCACTGCGCCGCCATTGCCGCGAGAACCGACCCACACTTGCGGACCGCATCCGGCGGATACCTGACTTCCAAGGATCTGGCACCAGCAGGCACCGGCGCAACGCTGTACCGCGAAGCCTCACGCTGCGCATTCTTCGCCTGCGTGCGCAGGCGCGACCCCTTGCCGACTAACTTGAGACCGTCCAAGTCGTGATACAAGCAAGGCCACGGTGTTTCGAGCCAGACGTCCCAGGTATTGAGCAGCTCTCGGACGATGGCGCGCTGGTGCAAGTTATCGCCCAGGCCGTGCATGCCGTTGACGAGCAACGGCGGCTTGCTGACCTCACTCTCCGCGAGGGCCTGGTTCAGCCCCTGCCGCGGGAAGCACTCCAGCGCAGTCGCCCGGCTCGCGTTCACCACGCGAACGGTCCACAGCCGGCGCGCCAGATCCGCGAACTGGGCGGGCCACTTGGCTACGCTTCCGGCATTTCCAAGCCCATCGCCGTGATCCGGGTGCCAATGGGCATGGCCGCCCGTCAGTTGCGCGTCATATCCCAGCAGGATCACGCGCTCGGCGCCTCGCATCGCGGAAAGGGCAACCGCTCCAGCCCCGGAGTTCAGCTCCGCCCGAAGCTCCAGGCACCGGGTTACGCCGGCAATTCCGCCGTGCGGGGCGACTTTCTCACCCGTGAACAGCTGCTGCGCTTCGGCGCCGTACACCATCCACCATTCCCGATCCATCGCATACAGGACATCCGCCCAGGGCGCCGCCCGGAACGACGTATTCGTAACTACAACAGCCCGCCCTGACCCCGATTCTCGCCATCGTCTGACGAGCGCGCAGTCGTCTGCTGTGAGGCTCGGACCGCTCGCGATGCAGACGACGGTGCGCCAGCGGTCCGAGAAGGGCCCTTGTTCTGCATACCGTCGCGCATCTGGTTGAGGTGCGCCGGCGCCTCTTTTGCGATGCCTTTGGCGATCACGGCTCGGGCATAGGAATTTGGCAATTCCAACTCCTGGCCCTTCCGGTAGCCGTCGAAGTTCTGTAACGCGATCACGCGCATCTCATCTCCTTGCTGCTACCGCGGGCACTGTTCGCCAATGCCCGCGGCCGCATATCAACTGACGTTGTCGATCGGGCCCTTGACGAACGCTTCGGGGCGGTAGTTCGCCAGCACGAGGCGCTCTTCCACCCGGATGGTTGCCATGTTCTTGACGAAGTTGTCCTTGTTTTCGAACGAGATCGCCACGTTGGCATCCTGACGATCCAGGATCTGCGCATGGGCGGCGAAATCGCCGGTCAAGGCATCGCCTTGGGACATCGACTTCGTCGACACCACATCCCGACCCCATAGACGACCCGTCGTGGTCATCTGCGGGTTCGTGAACAGGTAACCGCGCTGGCCATCCTTCAGCAACTCGATCGTCGCCCAGTCGGTCGGGTGAAGCACGATGCCAGTGGCGAAGGCGTCGGCGAGTTCCACCTGAAGCATCATGAGACGCAGCCGGTCGATTTGCTGCTCGTTCTGCACCGAAACGCCGGCTGGGCGGCTGTACGCGGTAGCCGTCGTGTACAGACCATGCAGGTTGTTGCCGACACCCGAGCCGTTCAGAAGCTGATTCTCTTCGACGAGCGCGAGCTGATAGAGCATGCGGCCCTCGATGTACGAGCGGATGTAATCGACATCGTCGAGCATCTGGAGCGAGATATCGGTCCAGTGCGCGATGGTCTTGACGGTCTCGGTCACCATCTCGACTTCGAGGTTGAACTCCGGCTTCAGCGTGCCTTCGGAGACGGGCTCGGGTCCGCCGGTGTAGCCGGTCTCGCGCGGGTAGAACACGACCGGCTTGCTGGTGCGTCCGGGCATCAGCAGGCCACGCACCGTCAGGCGTTGTACGAGCGGCGCCACCATGGGGCGCGCCTCACCAGGATAGATGAGTGCACCGCCGGTGGGGCTGCCGCTCAGCAGCGCCTTGCGGCTCATCGGAATGAGGACGGACTTGCCGCGCACCGGATTGACCAGCAGGTCCTTCGCATCCGGGTTCTCCTCGAGGAACTTGTCGATGGCGCTGCCGAGAGTTTCGTCCTCGCCGCGGCCCATGGACTTCAGTCCCTGCGAGATCGCCTGCTCGAGGTCTCGCATCTGTTGGCCGAGTTCGCCCTGCTTCTGGAGCGCTTCGTCGACTTTGCCCTTCAGCTCGGTCGTCGACTGCTCGCCGGCTTCCTTCTGGGAGAGAATCTGGCGGCCCAGTTCTTTGACCTCGTCGGTCTTGGCTTTGAACTCGCGGGTCAGCGCAGCCAGGTCGGCCTCGGCTTGCTGCTGCTGATCGCGGCCCGAGTCCTTCCGGCCGTACTCTTTGGTGTGCAACTTTGCGTGCATGATGGTCCTTTTCAAAGGGTGTCGCGCAGGATGTTGAGCGCTGCGCGAACGGGATCGGTGTCGAATGCCAATCGGCCCGGCTCCCCCGGATCCAGAAGGCTTTTGTACCCAGTTACGGAGATTCGCTCCGCCTGAGATCGCGAGAAACCCTTCTCCCGAAGGATCTCTTCAAATTCACGAATGGTCGGCAAGCTGCCCTCGGCGAGCTTTCGCTTCACCGCGTCAACCTGCGCGTCGGGATTCGCCGGGAACGTGACGATGCTGATCTCTTGCAGGTCAAGTTTCGTCAGCGTCCGGATTCCGGTCTTCTCGTTGAAGTTGGACTCCTCGACGTAGTAGCCGATGGATAGCCCCTTGACGACGCGTCGCTTCATGAGCGCCAGCGCTTCGCGCGCCAGCGGAATGACGTCGTGCATGAGCCAGCCTCCCACCTTCAGACCGCGCTCGTCTTCCTCGAGCAGGTCGTAGCCACCAATGGGAGAATCGCTCCGGTGCTGCCACAGCGCCGGCAGCGGATCGCCCGAGGCCTTGATCGCCTGCAGGCTATCTAGGAAAGCGCCAGGCGCCACGATTTCGCGATAGCTGTCTACTGTGCCGAACACCGAGCCATAGCCGGTGAAGGATCCGTCCTCGTTGACGTCGGTCGTCTTAAACGCCATTTGCCGATGCTTGATGGCCGCGGACTTTCGATTCATTGGTTACCCTCCGGCGCCAGCTCGAACCCAACGAGCGGCGAGGTCATTGCCGAGATTTCCTCAGCGGTGAGGAGCGGGAACGCAGCGGCGATCGCCGCGCGCACCGTTTCGATAGGGATCTGACCCCGCGCTCCCGCCGACAGCAAACTTTGAAGCGCGCTCAACTGATCGCTGGTTAGCGAAGCTTCTTTCCCGGTCGAGGAAGCGTCGGCGTCGGCAGACGAGGTCCCTTTCGTTTCGGCTGTGGCCCCCAGCGAGTCAAGCGGGGCCATGGCAGATTGGACGGTCAGCACTTCCGCATTCCCGCCCATCGGCGCCATGTTCTCCGCCCGGCGCACATCATCGCGCGTCAAGATCCCGTTGTTCACGCCAACAGAGAAGCTCTCGTAGCGACTCTTCATATCCGCGCGCAGCAGGCCTGCCACGTTGAACTCACCGAAATAGGTGAGCTTCTCGTTCGAAGGGATCAAGGCGCGGCGAACGGACTGCTCAATCCTGCGCAACCAAGGCGTCAGGCTGTACGTCAGGAAGGCGATGTTTTGCTGTTCCAGTCCCGTGCCCCAGTTGGAAGCCTTCTCGCCATGCCCGACCAGCGTCGGCGGCACACCGAACCAACGGCAGATTTCTTCGATACTGAACTGGCGGCTTTGCAGCATCTGCGCGTCGACGGCGTTCATCGACAGCGCCTGATAACCCATGCCCCCTTCGAGAATGAAGCTCTTTCGCGCGTTCGCGGCGGAGTAGGAGAACTCGTCAAGGTGCCCGCGCATCTTCTCGCGCTGGTCCGGCGTCAACCACTGACCTGGCTGGGTGGTCACGAACCCCGAGGCCGACATGCCATTCGCGAACAGCGACGAAGCCGCATGGTCTGCTGCGCTCGCGTTTCCGAACACGCTCGCGCCGTAGGCGATCGGTGATATGCCCTCGCGCCCGGTCAGCGTGAATGCAACCAGCTTCCACATTCGCGAAGCCGGAATCTCCCGCGCCTTGGAAGTCTCGGGGTCTGTGTACCGATAGACCCTCTGAGCTCCATTCCCTTTCCAGCTCACGTTCGGAACATAGAGCGGATCGAGCGCGACCAGCCGACCGCCGATCATGTCCATCTCGGCATATCCCACACCGCGCAGCAGCATCCAGGCAACCATGACTTGCCAAAAGTCCACGGCGGACATATCCGCGTTGGGCTGGTTGTGCAGCAGGTCATACAACCTATGCTCGGGCGCCGGCTCACGCGCGCCGCCCGGCATCCGCCGATAGATCGAGAAGGGCAACGTCGCAATGGTTTGCGAAAGGATGCGAACGCACGCCATCACCGCAGCGATTCTCAAAGCACTGCGCTCACTGATCGGCCTACCGGAATCAGTCACGAGCTGCCACGGCGCGTTATAGGCAAATCCGTCGCCCGCATCGGTCGGCACTGATGCAGGCCGCACCCAGGTCGCCTTCTGAAGGCGGCCACCGCCAACGCTCGCCAGGCCTGCGCGGATCACCCCGAAGAGGCTACGTTCACTCACTGCGCACCCCCGGCTGCGGAATCGGGTTGGCCGGCATGGCCGAATCACTGACTCCCGTCGCCTCGGACGCCATGCCGCGGCGAAGGACTTCCGAAAGCAGCGCCAGACCCACGCCCGCGCCGATCAAAGCCCAGCCTTTACCCGCCAAGACATACACCCCAGCGATCGACAAGCCGAGCGCCAACACAGTCAACACGCAATACGAGACGAGAGCTTTATCCATCTTCTTTCCGTTGAGCCGCCGCATCATGCGACGACAGGAGAATCGAAATAGCCGTTCTGGTCACCTTGCGGCGACTCATTCAGCGCACGGCTCATTGCCTGAGTCATGGAAATGACCCCGTCGATCTTGTTCTCGGGCTTTTCCTTGGTCGGATGCTTAAGTCCGGAGAACTTCGAGAGCCGCATCACCACATTGCTCACCATCCAGGCCATGACCGGATTCGCGTCGTGGATCAGATCGCCCGTCAGAACAAGGTTTTCGATCGTCACCAGCGGCAGCGTGAAGCGAGCGGACGTCTGCGGCATCTCGACCATCAGAAGCCCGTCTTCCTCCTGCAGCTTTGCCGCGAAGTACGCGGCGAACTTCGGGTCGTAGACCACCTCTCGGAGGTTCAGTTTCCGGGCGAACTCCTTGAGATCGCTGCGGATGAAGTCGAAGTCCGTCGCATTTCCCGGCGTCACAACCAGGTGCCCGGCTTCGGCCCAACCAAAAAAGTGTCGGTTCTCGGGCGCGTTGACCTGCTCCTCGTTGAGATAGAACCGGTGAAAAACGTAGTACTGCCCGTGCCGCCTCACCACCATGGTCAAGGCCGCGATGTCACTCTTCTCGGCCAGGTCTAACCCAGCCCAGCAATCTTCGCCTGCAAAGTCGTCCAGGCTCAGGCCCTCTCGGCCACACTGGCGCCACGGCTCGGCACCTATCCAGCGCGAACCACCTCGCACCCAAATGTTCAGGCGCTTGGTGAGAACGTTCGGTAACTCTTGAGGCTGACGTTTGGCTCGCTCGACCACCGCCCGCAGCTGCGGCTCGTAGACCGACACGCCCAAATTTGGGTTCGCCTTGGCCCACTCGATGGGATCGTCCCACTTGTCCGGCTCGTCCACCGTGTAGATGACGGCCAGCAACTCGTCATCCTCCAACACCCCTTCGAGTACCTTCTCCGCGTACTGATGCTGCGAGTACCCGAACGAGGACAGGTCAAAGCCCGCCGTGGTGATCTGCCAGATCATCGGTTGCAGGCGGGCGCCCATGCCCGACTTGATCACGTCGTAGATCTCCCGCGTCGGGTGCGCGTGAACCTCATCCAGGATCGCCCCGTGCGGGTTCAAGCCGTCCAGGCTCTTGGCATCGCGACCCAAGGGCAGGAAGACATCGGCGCGCCCGGGCCGCATGTCATAAAGCTCATTGAGGCGCACCCCGATGCTGCGCTTTAGAGTCGGCGACGCCTGGACCATCCGCACTGCCTCAGCGTGCGTGATCTTGGCCTGGTCCATCTTGGTCGCCGCGCTGTAAACCTCGGCACCGCCCTCCCCGTCGAACGTGAACAGGTAGAGGCCGACGCCAGACAGCTTGGTCGACTTGCCGTTCTTGCGCGGGACTTCCTCCCACACCTCGCGGAACCGTCGCGTTCCATCGGTGCGCATCCAGCCGAAGGCGAGCGCCACCCAGAACTGCTGCCACGGTGCAAGCTCGAAAGGCTGGCCAGCCCATTCCCCCTTTGAATGGCGCAGGAAGAGGAACGATTCGAGGGAATGTTGCGCGAGCGCCTCCGAGAACCACAGACCGCGCTCTGCGCCCGTCTCCAGGTCGCGGTAGTGCCGTTCCACGGCCAGCTTGATCCAGCGACAGACGACGATATCGCCTGCCATCACGCCCCGGCCGTACGCGTCCCAATCAAACGACCTGACGAGTTCGCGCCGTTTGGAGGCGCTCATACCGCCCTCATGCCGGCCGCGATCTTGCGCTGCCGATGCTGCTCCACGGGGTCATCCTCAAACAGCGAGCCCTGACCAGCGCCACCGCCCACCGACGTCGCCTTTTGAAATGACGGGATAGTGAGCGCGGCCTCGGGCAACCACTGGAGCAACTCCTTCTTCAACTTGCTCGCGACGTGGAAAATCTGGTGCGGCTGAACGTAACCGTTGGGCGTCGTCACCATGTAGTTACCGCCGTGCTCCGCCGCGTAGTCGCTCAGCTGCTTCTCGGCAGCCACCCAGCGAGTGAACGTGCGACAGATGACGCTCAGCACCAGCGCGTCTGTGCGGTGGATCAGCCCAACGTCGAGGAGCGCCTGCGTCACGTGGTTCCAGACCTTACGCTCCGCTGCACTAAGCGTCATCGGCGCGGTCGGAATTTCAGCGGGCAATGCTGGTGTCGTGGACGCACCGATCCCAACTCCGCCACCGACATTCGGAACGGGTTTGAGCTGGTGCGTCATGATTCTGAGGAGGCCCCTTTTTGACCCCCCCCCTATTGAAAAATCCGGTGCGTGAAAAAAAAGACGGGGCGGCCGGTTTCCGCTTCGACCCCCCCTAGACTTTTGACCCACCCCTCCCGCCCGGAGGCCATCGCCTCCCGGACCGGCCATGCCTCTTACACCCGCCAGCGGCCCTCTGGAGGGCGCTACGCGCCTGCTTGGCCCTATCGACGTCGTGCCCGGAGACGTTCCGCCAGGCTCTTCTCGTCGTGGCATTCATCGCACAGGCCCTGCTCGTTCTCAGGCCCGTCCACTCCGCCTTCGAACAGCGGGATCACGTGGTCGCGCTGTGTAGCGAGGCGAACCCGCCCGTACTCCAAGCACTTCACGCAGAGGGGCTCACGCGCGAACAACTCGGCGCGCATGCGCTGGAGCCGCCGCCCGGTGATTCGCTTTGTCGAACCGCCCCGCTTTTCGGTCCAGCCAGCAGGCCGGTGCCTATCGCAGTAGCCGGACCCGTCATAGACGAGTGCCGAGCAGCCGGCGTGCTTGCACGGCTTTGGAGCGGCTTGAACCATATGTGATTGCCCTGTCGGGATTACGGCGCGGGCCACGCCGAGGAGTAGTGGCGATGTCGGCGCCAGCCGATCCCGACTACGGGTGCAACAACAGCCCCGGAAGCGCAAACAAAAGAGCCCTGGCGACTGGCGTTCAGGGCTCTTAGGTTGCGGGCTCCGCAGGAATGTACCGGATTATGCCCCCTCATGTATAAGTTGCAAAAATTCCCCCGCTGTCACGTCGAACGATTCAGGCTGAATCTGCGGCCGGTGCAGTCGGTTCTGCTGAAAACTCTAGAAGCGTAGTCATGAACCGAACCCACTCGCCATCATCGAACACCAGCGGTTCTGTCACTTGCCGGTCGCCGTCCCATAGCCCGCAACTTGCGAACTCTGGTTGCTCTGGTGACCACCAAGCACCGCGAATCGAAGTGCCCCAATCCAGCCGCCGAGAAAAGAACGGCATGTTGCACATGATGATGTACCACCTGTAATTCTCAGGATCCGCGATGTACTCTCGGTTGCTCCTTTCGGTGATGACCCGGCACACCTCGAGTGCCTTCTTGGCCATCAGTTCGTCCATGTCTAGGTCATAGGTTGTGAAATCAAAAATGTACAGAGACAGATACGCCGACTTGCTCACATCGCCGCAACAGTCGCGCTCATACTCCGCGTATCCGTCGTCAAGCAGCTTTCGATAATCCATTGGCACTCCCTCAATTCTCTATCCGCCGGACCGCTTTGCATTGCTGCCGTGTGAATCGGCTCCGATCCTAAGTGATTCGGCGCCGAGTCTCCTGGCATCAAGCCAATCTCGGACCCGACGATCCGCGTTACATAAGCGATTGTGCAGGGTTGCACGAGTGCAGCCCAGTGTTTCTGCAATCGCCTGCACTCCTCCCTCCCAGCGATAGGCGGCAACGACGGCGCGCTTAAGCTCGGCAGGCAATTGGGCGATCGCGCGGTCCATCTCTAACGCGCCAGCGTCAAACACAGGGTCTGCGTTCCGCCATCCTGCCCGCACGTCTGCCGTCTGGTCAACGCGGTTCGGATCATATGCCCGGGGCATGCCGCCGCCTCCGCTCAATGTCCACAACGCCCAGGCCTCGAATCGCTTGTGCACCCATTGAATGCGATCCATCAGCCCACCTTCCTCGCCCGATCGCGGTCGTCGATCGCCTGCAAAATGCGCGCCTTGTACGCATGGTGGGTCTCTCCCAGCCGGGCCGTGTCGATTCGCAGCTGGCGCGCCATGCCGTCCATGCCGGACCAACTGGCCATCCATCCTGGCGCCGCCGCCTGCTGGCCCTGCGACGCCTGCGATGGTTTCGGCTGCGGCATCACAATCTCATCGTCCCAACGCGCGCCGTTCAACCATGTCGCGGGATGAGGAATGTGCTCACGTTCGCGGCCGGCTGCATTCCAGTACTCGACATGCCGGGGAAGCGCCTCCAGCGCCGCCGACTTCTCCTCCGGCTTTAGCTTGGCCCACGCTTTTTCGGCGTCGCGCTTGGCGACCCTTCGTGGCCATTTGGCCCAGAAGTCGGGGAAGTTTGGAGTTTGTTGCGGCGATCGCGCGGAATTCTCTGTAGGAACGAGCTTTAGTATGTTCATGTTGCACCTCTACCTATGACACCTGCTGGCTGTTGAAGGACATTGCTGAATAGGTGGGATCGGTGCGATGGGCAGAGCTCCCCCTACCCACCGCGCTCAACCGTTTGCATTGCCGAACCGGAGCCGACCGTATGCATCAGGGCCCACAGGCGGATGTACGCCCCTGTGGTCGGCCAGACTGTTGGCGTCCGTACAGACACCCCTTCCGCGCTCTAGCCTTTCGCACCCACGCTGCTCCCTGGATTCGGTTTGGAGCCGTGTCGGAGGGGTAACCGCGTATTCAGCCTCTTCCCCCCTCCCTGTAAGAACTCAGGGCGGCGCTCTCCCGCTTTGCAGGTGAATGATTTCGCCATGACGCCAAAACGGCTGTCGGGCAGGATCAGGCATGCCATCTGCATTCAGACGCGAAGGATGGTTGCGGGGAAGCTGCATCAGGTAGGTGAATGGCTTCGACGTGGTCGTGTCGAAGACAACCAGGATCTCGTGGTCGGGATAGGCCTTTTCAGCCTCGAAGAAGCCGCTCACGCGAAGAAGGTCGTCGCGCGTGAAACTCCGGCCCTGCCCGAAGAAAAACGCCTGAGGCGAAGACGAGCGCTGCCACGCATCGGGCGCGGGCGCTCGACGGTCGTCAGACGCTTCGCGAGCGCGTCGGTAGGACGCTTGGGCGGGCGCATGCCCGAACAGGTCGCGCGTCATGCAGCTGCTCCGACCGGCAAGACGAACCAGGACGGCGCAATGGAAGCTGGCTCCGGAGCAGAAGCTGCGGCGTACACCGACACCGGTCTATGCGCGCCCGGGACCCGCACATGCCTCACCACACGGATGACGCCGGCCGCGGCCAAGCGGCTGCACGTGTACTTCGCCACCATGATGGAAAGCTGCAGCTCTTCAGCCACCTGTCCCGCAGTCAAGGGATCGGCAGTCAGCAATGCGAGTATCTGGGCCGCGACCGGACCGAGTGTTCCGGCCGGTCGCCCACGCCTGGTGCGACGCTGGATCATTCCTCGTCTCCAAGCGCGCCGAGGGTGAGCCCCTCTTCGCCCGCGCGCCTCACATTGCGGACAAGGCGGAGCAGCATGCGAATTTCGGCATAGGCCTGAGCCTCGATTTCGCCAGCCTCCCGCCGTGTGATTCGACGATCTCGAAGCGCGCCAGCCAACATGCCTGACAGAATCCCGCCTTGCTCGGAAAGCGTGAATCCCTTCTCCATGATCGCCGTGATCTCGCAGGGCCAGCGCCCGCCAGGCGGCGGGGCGTCAAGCTCCACGGCCGCCAAGTCGAATTGCGAGGCGAGGGCGGCGATCCAGCCGGTGGCGCGATCGCGCGTCACCACGTGGCGCCGCAGATACTCAGTGATGAGCTCTGCGTCTTCAATTGCCAAGCGCTCGGCCGGGTCCGACCCGTCCAGCTTCTTGTAAAGGGTCTTGGGCGAAATCTTGCGGTCTCGAAACTCGGCAGCCCAGGCGCAAAAGCCGCTGACCCCATCAGGAGCAGCGCGCAGAGCGTTGTATATCGAACCGCGCCAGTGCGAGTCTGCATAGTGTTTGGTCATCAAGGACTCCCGAAAAAGGGGCGCGATTCTCGTGGAAGACATGCAGGGAGGTGCCTACCATGCACATTCCTATCCGCCAGCGAGTAATACGAATGAAAGACGCCATCACCGAAACCGAACGCCTCTTGATCCAAGCGCAAGAGATCGCCACCCGCCGGCTGGAAACCGCCAGCGAGAACGCAGTGCTGAACATCTTCAAAGAACTTTGCGAGGAGCGAGACCGCACCGCCTGGGCGGTAGACGGACGCGAATGCGCGACGATGCATTGAGGCCATCACGGTCGTCCCGCAGATCCGCCTCAAGCGGCTCGATTTCTCAAAAAGGCCCAATCAACGCTCGGGCAGAGCCGTTCGCACCTGACGCCGGTCAGAGCCTCAATCCGTGGACAGTGCTCGGCCGGAACCTGACGCCCCGGCTTTTTCCATTGATTGAGGGCCCCGCGGCTCACCTTCAGCGCACGGGCTAAAGCAGCTTCCGATCCGAAGACCTTTGCCGCCTCTTCGAGAGGATGGGTTCTATCGTTCATGCCCGGAGTCTACATTTTATAGACAACACAGGTCAAGGTTTTATAGACCCGACTTGTACAGAATTTCTTTACACTGCCATCATGGATATAAAGAGTTGGATCAAAGCTGCCAGACAGCACGCCGGGTTCACCCAGACACAGCTGGGCGACCCACTTGGCGTGGGCAAGGGAAATGTGTCGGCCTGGGAGAAAGGCCGGCACGAGCCCAGCTTTGAACAACTGGTTCAGATCAGCAAAATCACCGGTTACACCGAGCCGTTGCCCGGCCTGACTGATGTTGCGCAGTCGATACAGGTCGCAACTCCGCCGTCCAAACCGCGCCCTTGGCCCTTCCCCGCCATTTCAGAGGACGAAGTGCACGCGCTGCCACCAGCTCAGTTGAGCGAGCTGCAGGGCGCGTTGGCACTGGCTATTGCTCAGCTCAAACACGGCATAAAGGTCGCACCAACGCCTCCAGTCTCCAGCCGCCCTTTCGGCGAGGTCTTGCGAACGCATAAGGCCGGCGATCTTGTAGATATGGACGTGGCGACCGACGAATTCCCGATGCGCATCCCCGGTCTGCCTCCTGCCCCCTGGGACGGCGGAAAAAGCACTTTCCAGTTCGAGCGAGACAGTCGAGCCAAAATCAGCACTCAAATCGGCGTGATGGCCAATGCGGGGCCTGGCGAACCGCATGCCGCAAACGAGCCGTTTGAAGAAGTGCCAGAGCTGGCCGAAGTGCGTTTAGCTGCGGGCGATGGAATCGAGAACCACAGCGAAGACCAAACTGGAATGATTCAGTTTCGTCGCTCTTTTCTGCGGTCGGTAGGCGCAGAGGGCGGGAAAGCCCGGGTCGTATATGCAAAGGGCGATAGCATGGAGCCACTCATTCGCGACGGGGCAGCGCTGCTGGTGGTCCCGAACGAGAGCCTGACGCTGCAGGACGTAGCCTCCGGCGGCGTATACGCAATCAACTATGACGGCAAGATGTTGGTGAAGACCGTAGCCAAAGACAAGTTGACGGGGCGATGGGTGGCGCGATCATTCAATCCGAACTACTTCGACGTCCCTCTTGAGAATGGCGTTCCTGTGCGGGTTCTAGGCCAAATCGTTTGGGTTGGATCCAGGCTCCGGGACGACGAAGCGGGACAATGGGTACGTTCATAGCCAAAACCAGGGAAATGAAAAGAACGATTTCTTCGCTAGTTACGATTTCGGTTGGTGTCGCGCTCGCCGGCTGCATCACGGTGCCGCCGGAGGAGAAAGACGCTACGGTGCGGCGAGGGAATGCACCCGCCAGCGTGGTCGACTTCCAGGCAGCAACCAAGGCCCTCACGGTCTACGAGACGTCGCCGGCAGGCGCGGAAGTATTGGCAGAAGTGTCCGCCATCCGGTGCCACGCCAATCTGTACGAGCCAAAACCCACCGAAGACACGGTCCGTTCTGATCTACTGATTAATGCCTTTGCGAAGGGCGCCAACGCGATCAGCGATATATCGATCGTTCGCCAGCCTGGCAATCTTGGCTACAACTGCTATTTCCGATACTTCGGAACCGCGAAGGCTCTGAAGGTGTCAGCAAAGTAGAAGGCCTGCGGAGTCGTAGCGATCATTGCGATCGCAGCCAGAGTAACGCCCTGACCTAAAGGTCGTGGCGATGGGCCGCCAACGCTGCGGCCAGCTCTTCTCGGATGACGGCCCGAAGGCCGGCCAGATCCAAGGACTCGTCCGAGGACAATGACTGTTCCAGTCTTGCCACAATCTCGGCGTTCGCTGAGCGTCCGCTCTTTGCCGCCAAATCGTTTATCAGATCACGCATGCCCGGCGGCAGGCGGACAGTTACCTGATCCCAATCTCTAACTTTCGAGGCGCGTACTCTTCCCATGCGCGGGAGCGTACTAGCACACTGCTGGAATAAATACTCGCACTGTGCGAGTGTTTAGGCCGTGTTCGTGGCATTCCTTTCCTCTAAGGAGTGCTGAAATTCGACCAAAGAGCGCAGTCACATTGTGCAAGCGCTTGGTTTCACGGCAGCAGGCATCGAAGGGGTGAGCATGAGGACGACTATAGAAATCGACTTGGATGTGTTCGAAGAGGGCTTCTCCAAGCTCGAACAGCTGGAGGCGCTTCTAGCCTGCACCACTGGGCCGGGTTTCTCCGGCTTTTCAACCATGACGGCCGACCGACAAGAGCACGTAATCACATTAGCCGCAGATCTAGCGCAGGCGGCTAAGACGGCCCTGTCTATCGACGGCTGATTTCCACCACGACCAAAAGTCTAGAAGCACAAAACCGCAGTCTCGTTTTTCTTGACCATTGAGTCTAGGTTTTCTATACTTTCTTCATGTTGTTCGTTTTTGACGTGCGCCGCATCACGCAGCGCAGTCCGACGAACAGGGGGCCCCGGGTTCAGGGGCCAAGGAGACCCGCATGAAGAACGCAACCCAATGCATCGCAGCTGTGCTGGCACTGCTCATCGCAGTGGCTGCCCTATTTGGCTGGGCGCAAGTAATCGCTCGCAATGATCAACGCCTGTTCAAGGCCGACGACGAACAGCGCACGCGCATGCTCGCCCGTAGCTGCGGCACGGCGGGGCAACTCTGGCAAGACCCGCTGACGCGCCAGTACGCATGTCTGTACGTCAATCCCAACGGCGAAGCGCTGGTGCAGAACATCCCGGACGCCCCGCTGCTGATTGTCCAGCGTTGAGGAGCCCGCCCATGGCTCGCGAATTCACGCGCGAACAGGTGCTCGCCGCAGTTGCGAAGCTGGGCCGGCGAGTTCGAGACATTGACGTGCTGATGCGCAACCGCGCGCTGTGTATTGCGATTCTCAATTCCGCTGAGGCCCCCCCCAACCGCGTCGTTCGTCTGCGCCCCAAGAACGACTGGCGCGCACGGGCCGCGGGCGACGCCGATTAACCAATTTCCCCACCGCATGTAAAGGAGTGCCTCGTGCACACAACCCATTTCCGCGATTTACCTTCGGCGAAGTCTCGCAGCGGTCCTTACCTGCTGGTGGGCCTTGCCGGCCACGCTGGCGCCGGCAAGGACACGTGCGCCGATATCCTCGCAAGCGCACACGGCTTCGCTCGGCTGGCGTTTGCGGACGCCGTTCGCGCCGAGCTCGCGGCCGCGTTCGGCGTCGACCTACGGCTCTTCTCCAATCGCAGCACCAAAGAGGCGCCGACGCATGAATTGGCGCTGCACCGCTGTGCGGACCGCACGTTTGTCGAGCTCATGCTCTCCCTCCCCCTGGGACTCACCCTCGACAGGGCACTGAGCCCGCGCTGGGTCATGCGCCTATGGGGAACTGAGTATCGGCGCAGCCAATCGGGAAAGGACTACTGGCTCTTGCGCGCCCATGAGGCCCTTGAATCGCTGCAGCGCGACGGATGGCGGCGAATCGCGATCACGGACGTGAGATTCGCCAACGAAGCCGCACTGGTGAATTCGTTGGGCGGCGAGGTGTGGCGGGTCACGCGGCCCATCGCCGACGCCGTGCTTGCTCCGCATGCGTCAGAGCAAGAGGTGACCCGCATTCAAGTCGATCGCGTCATCGACAACAGCGCGCAGACGACCGCCGCACTCGCATATGACGTGCTGTTCGCTTACCACCTCGCAACGCGCGCCGACCACGCTTTCGCCTGAAATAACGGAGTTCACATGTGGTTCAAAAACCTGAAGATTTACCGGCTTTCCGCCCCGCTGTCCGACTATGCCGAGCAGCTGCAGGCCGGCCTGAAACGCAACGCATTCCAGTCCGGCAACAACCTGGAAATGCAGTCCCTCGGCTGGATCGCCCCGCGTGAGGGCGGCGAACTCGCCCACCCTGTGGCCGGTCGATTCCTGCTTTGCCTGCGCGCCGAGAAAAAGCTGCTGCCCGCCACTGTGATCAACCAGGTCACCAAGGTACGGGCCGAGGAGATCGAGGAGCAGCAAGGCTACAAGCCGGGCCGCAAGCAGATGAGGGACATCAAGGAGCGCGTCACGGACGACCTGTTGCCGCGCGCATTCAGCGTCTATCGCGACACCCGCGTCTGGATTGACCCGCTGAACCGCTGGCTCGTGATCGACACCGCCTCGTCATCCAAAGCGGATGAGGTCATCGGGCTGCTGGCGAAGACTGTAGATCCCTTCCCGCTGGAGAACCTGCACGTCGCCCAGTCGCCCGCCTCTGCCATGACTGGCTGGCTGGCCGAGGACGAAGCTCCGGCCAACTTCACCATCGACCAGGACACGGAACTGCGCGCCTCCGGCGAAAGCGGCGCTGCCGTCCGCTACGTCAAGCATTCCATCGACGCCGAGGACGCGCGCCGGCACATCCAGTCGGGGAAGCAATGCACCCGCCTCGCGCTGACTTGGGCCGATCGCGTGTCCTTCGTTCTGACCGAAGGCCTCGACATCCGGCGCGTATCGCCCCTCGATGTGCTGAAGAAAGGCGCGGACTACGCGCAGAACGACGACGAGAAGTTCGACTCGGACATGGTCCTCATGACCGGCGAACTGGCCAAGATGCTTGCCGAGCTGGTTGAAGCACTCGGCGGGGAAAAGCAGATCTGACAACCAGGACACGACATGGCAAAAAAATCCAAAGACGTCTATGGCGCGGACGGCCAAAGCAACCTGCTGAACTTCGATCCGGCCAAGCTGGTTCTGGTCACGGACGAAGCCAGTCCGCTCTATGACCAGCGCGTGCACCTGCCGGTGGACGAGGCGATGGCCCGCAACATCGACTACCAGGGCGTGCTGGAACCCGTCGCGGTATCCAAGAACCCGGAGACGGGCGAAACAGAAGTGGTTTTCGGACGCCAACGCGTCAAGGCCGCTCGTCTGGCAAATGAGTGGCGGCGCGCCCGCGGCGAACCGGCGCGGCAGATTCCGGCTGTCGTCTATGCCGGCAAGCGGCAGATGGCGCTGGACGCCATCGCCAGTGAAAACGAGGCCCGTACCGCTGATACACCTTTGGGGCGCGCTGAGAAAATGCGCCGCCATCTGGCGCTGGGCCGAGGCGAAGACCAGATCGCTGTCATCTACAACTGCTCAATCGCGACCGTGCGAGACACGCTCGCGCTGCTGGACAGCCCGAAAGTGGTTCAGGACGCCATCGAGTCCGGACAGATCACTCTGACGATCGCCAAGGCCCTGGCAAAGCTCTCCCCCATTGAGCAGCGCGCCAAGATCGCTGCCCTGTTGGATGCGGCAAAGGACGCGAAGCCGCATGAACGGTCTCGACGGCAAGCGCGCCTGATGGGCAACGCGCCCCGCATCAAGACTCGCGCCCAGATTCTCGCCGCGCTGGCGGCTGCCGAGGGCGAATATGCCAAGGCGCTGCGCTGGGTGCTGGGCACTGACACCGAAGGGAGCATCGCATGAGCAACCCACACCGCAGGGCACGCAAGGCCCGGAACAAGCGCTACACCCCGCGCGCCGTCCGCGCACCGATGATCGTCGCCACCGACCTGGTCCTTCGACCGGTGGAGGCAATCATTGACCAGATCAACCGCGATGGGACCGTTCACGCTGATGCGAAGGGCATCCCTCAGTTCCAGGCTGGCGACGGCTGCTGGTACGAAGCCGCCGACGCGATCGAGGGCGTGATCTGGCATTTCGAAATGTGGTGCGTCCGGCATGGCGAAAGCCTGCCCTTGGACCCGCTGCGTGAGCTGCACATCGCGCTCAAGTACATGGTGCCCATTCAGGAGCGCACGCTGCGCAACCTGGGCATCGCAATGCCGACCCTTCGCCGCGCCATGTCGATGGCCGACCCTGACGATCAGATCGACCTTCTGCGGCAGACACAGATTCGAGCCGAACTGGAGAAGCGCTTATGAAATCCGACAGCTCCCATGGTTGGGTTGTCCCGCGCGCGGATGGTGCCCGCGCCAAGTGCGGCGGCCCCGCCCTCTGCGCCACCTGCAAGACCGAACAGATGCACGAAACCATGCTCGCCGGAGTCTTCGGCCAGCGTGCCGACAGACCATCCGCCGAGGAGCGCAGCATGCCTACCGAACAGGACAATCACCGCCGCCCAGCCGGCCCCGCCGAAGCCGAAGCGCTGGCAGGGCGCTTCGTTGGCGAATACCTCACTGCTTGCCGCATGACCGACCGCGACCAAATGGGCGACTACCTGATGAAGCTGACCAGCATCGCCGCGGTCCTGATGGCTCAGGCTGAAGGCTCTGCGAATGCGGGCGAACGCTTGGCGGGGACCGCCGCCTGGGTCCGCAAAACGATGCCGGCCGCGCCGGCACGACTGGAGCTTGTGCAATGACGATCCGAACCGACGCTGCTCCGGCGGTCATTCAGTCCGTCTTGACCGACGCAGAACGCCATCAGCTGCTGGCCCGGGCGAACTACCCTCACCTTCAGGAAGAGCCTGGCTCCTATCTGGTCAAGATCACTGAGGACATGGTTCGGACCAAGCTGCTCGCCGCTTTGCCGACAGGAGAGGCGCATGCGGTGCCACCGCATCAGTGGCAGACAACGGTAGCTCAGATGAAGGCTCTGGCCGCAGAACTGAGCTTGGCAGCCGAAACCATGGGCGGAGACGACGAAGAAAGTCAGGACGTGGCGTTGATCCTGGCTGTGGCACCGGCCGCGACCGTGCAGGATGACGACGGCGATTGGAACGCGAAGCCCATCCTGACCGTTCGTCTGGAGGAGTATCCCGAGGAAGGCGTCTACCCGGTCGATCCGCACGACCCGACCGGAGGCCGCATTGATTCCCCCACCCCTCCCGCCAGCGCACAGCCCGAAAGCATGCGCGAAGGGTATCCGCACGACGACCCGCAATTCATCGCCTCGTGCCGTGAGCATGACATCCTAGGTACTGCCATGCAGGGGCTGGCTGCTGTGTTCTGGCGTGCTGCCAGCGCACAGGACGATGCGAAGGACGAGCGGCGGCCTCTGTTTTGGTACCGGCCGCGCTCCGATGACGGCCATGAAGGGCCGATCCATAACGACCGCATCGAAGAGGTGCGCAAGCAGTCGGGCGCGTGGGTGCCGCTCTACCCCGGTTTTGCGACGTTGCCCAAGCCGCTCTATGACTTGCGATACCACGGTGAATTCATCCGGGGCTGGAACCAATGCCTGCGGGAAGTGAACGCCGCCGTTGCCGCTCCCGCTGCTGGCGATGCGCGGGATGCGGCGCGGTATCGGTGGCTGACCGAAGACCATGCCGATCTCGTGACACGGGAGCACCGCAACGGCATCCTGCGCCGCATGACGGTCATGAGTCACAGCGCAGCGTCGGCGGATATTGATGCCGCCATTGCTGCCCAGCAGGGCGAAGGAGGCCAGTGATGGGCGACATGGGAGATTTCTGGCGCGACGTGAAGCCCGCACTCAAGGAGCGGAGCCAGCAGAAGCGCGCCGACAACCGCGAGCAGTCAGCCCGTTTGCTGACCGAGGCTGGCATTAAGTTCGTGACTCGCAATTCCGGCGCGCACCTCATCGTGACGGCAGCCAATGACCGGACCTTCGACTTCTGGCCCGGCACCGGCCTATGGCGCATGCGCGGCAGCACCAAGGACCATCGCGGCGTTCGCAGCCTGATCCGCGCTGCCCGGCCCACCACCAAGGAAACCACATGACCACCAACACCCCCGCCCCGGCGCCGAAGGATGCCGTGCTAACCACTGGGCAAATCCTGAGCCTGGAACGTCGCAGCAACATGACCGACGACGAAGCGTTGCGCTTTGGTCGCGCCATCGAATCCGCCCTGCTGTCCAAGCTGCGCGCCCCTGTAGCCTGCAACTGCCCCGGAGGTAATAAGCCGGCTGATTTGCACGCACCCAACTGCCCCGTGCGCCAAACCCAGGCGAAGCTGCTTGACCCGTATGACGGCGGCACTTGGCTGACAAGCGCCCCTGTAGCCGACGAAGGAATGCGCACCGAGGCGCTGTATTTGCTGCGTGAGGCGCGGGCGCTGCTGCCGCTGTTCACTACGGCGGAAGCGATTGGGGATTGGTCCGAAAAGGTGGAACGGTTTGCAGCGGACCATGTGATCGACGTTCCCGCAAGCGCCCCTGTAGCCGGGGAGGCGACGCGCCGTGGCAAGTTCCTGCCGGAGCATGTGACCCAGCAAATGATCTGGAATGTGCAAGCCGTGATTGAGGGCGAATGCGGCGGGCTGGCGCTAGACGAGCGTCAGGCGCGCAACGTCATGGCCTTTCTGATGAGCGAACACGGGCCGGATGCCGCGCCCCAGGCCAGCGAGGCGCAATGCTCCTGCCCCAGCGGCGACGGCTCCCTGCGTCATCCGTGCGCGGTGCATGGGGCCAGCGAGGCAGTGCGCGATGCCCAGGATGCAACAGGACGCACGCCCACTGCCTATGCGCTGGAGTTCGCTGAATATCTCGCACGAGACGCTGAATATGTCATGGCCTGCCTGAATGCCAGCCAGCGGGCCAATGAGGCACTCCTAGACCTGACGGAAGAGATCGCGCCCTCGGAAGACTACCAGGCTGCAGAAGACGCAGCCGCGCAGGCTGATGAGGCGTTCACTGAAGCTATCACCGGCTTGCGGTCGGGAATATTCGAATTCCGCAAGCGGCGAGACCGCGCCGCACCGACCGCGCAACCGGGCGCGCAGAAGGAGAGCCGCGATGCCTGATATCCGTGTCAATTTCGGAGGCGGCGTGGCAATTCTGACCGTCTCCGGCGACTACAAGCCCGGCGATCCGCCGCCCACCGGCTACAGCGCGAGAGAAGATTGGTTTAACGCGCAGATCAAGGGTGGTCTGCGCCAAGTTGAATGCCCGCGCTGCCGCCGCTGGGCGTTCCCTCAAGAGCTCGCACCGGGCGGTCGCATCTGCAAGCCTTGCGCCCACCCCGACCACAAGGACGGAGGCGCGGTGTATGGCTGACCTAGAGCGCATCAAACGCGTGATGCAGATGTACCACTGCAGCCGTGAAGGCGCAGAGCGATATCTGGATCTCCGCGAAGAGGGCTATAGCAAGTACCAGGCCGCGCTCATGGCGGGCATATCCGATCCTTATGACGCGGAGGACGAGCGAAATGGCTGATTTGATCGAACGCCTCGCCGCCCAGCTCCGCGAGTGCGCTGAAACCCTCGGGGCCGACCAGATCGACGAGCAGCGCGCCATGCGGGCCTATGCCGATGCGATGGCGCTGCTGGCGGAAATGCCTCATATATCGCGCACGCCGAGCGGCGGTGCATCATTAAAGGAGCAGTAATGGCACACGCAGCCCAACACCAAGCACCGGCTTCGCCGAAGCTGATCTACCGCGTACACGAGGCGACCGAGGCCCTGGGCCTGTCCGTGGCCACGATCTACCGCATGTGCAGCCGCGGCGAGCTGGTCAAGCGCAACATCGGCAACACCCGCGCGGTGGGAATTACGGCCGAGTCCGTGAATGCTATGCTGGCGCGCATGTCGGCTTCGGACCCCGACTCGGACGCCGATGCCAGCACCACCCAGATGGGTAGCTAAGTGGGTAGCCAGGGGAAACAGCAACAACCGGAAATCCCCTGGAACCCTTATTAATCTTAGATAATTCCTCACAGACCAGAACAATACGACATCATCCTGGTATGACGGCATCAGAAGAATGCCTAGTCATCGGACCGAATGAAGAGCCGCGCACGTTTGCGCGGCTTTTTTACTTCATGCATCACCAGATCCACGGGATCACGCGGCGGAAATGTGACGCAGCAGGAGACCACATTCTGGCCGGCGAGCCGGGCTGTGAACCGCACGGCGAGCCGTTCTTCACCGCGCTGCCCATGCAATGCGATGGCGATTGCGACGAGGCCTACCTGATTCGCCCATACGCTTCAACTCGACATGTATGGATTTTGTGACTTAAAGCTTCGTTTGCAATGAATTCTGAAACCCATGGCGGCGACTTAGGGTTATCGATAAGCTGCGGGCGCTTTGCCGGGTGGGTAACCGCCTCGGCGCTTTTCCCTAGTCAATCGGAGGTCATTGCAATGAAGTCCCTATTCCGTCCTTTCCTGGTGCTGATCGCGGCCCTGCCGCTGGTGCTGGCCGCCTGCGGCGACAAGGAGCCCGAACAGCGCGCCGCATTCACGCAGTTCCTGCAAACGCGCATCGTGGACAAGCCGGGCGTGCGCGTGCCGAAACTGACGGATG
Source organism: Achromobacter sp. UBA4530 (assembly GCF_002388205.1). Classification (NCBI taxonomy): domain Bacteria; kingdom Pseudomonadati; phylum Pseudomonadota; class Betaproteobacteria; order Burkholderiales; family Alcaligenaceae; genus Achromobacter; species Achromobacter sp. UBA4530. The sequence continues at coordinate 41,107 of NZ_DGMA01000025.1, forward strand.
AAGAAAAGAAGTCGTTTGGCGATTACGCGGCCCAATACGCGGTGATCACCGACTTCAACGCGGGCATGGACGCCTCGGTCAAGCCGTTGTCGGGGATCCTGCAGAAGGGTCAGGTGCGCTCGGTGAACGATATCGTGTCGCGTCGCGAGGACCTGAAGACGGTTCGTGCCGGTCTGAACGACATGAATGCGGCGCTGAAAGAACACCGTGCCAAGGCCGACGCGGCGCGCGCCCAGCTCAAGCAACCTGAAGACCTGAAGGTCGTGTACGACAAGGCTTACGAGAAGACCATCACCCTGCCGGCTGATACGTTTGCCGATGTGCTGCCGCAGATCAACGCCACCTACGACGTTGCCCTGAAGGTTGCCGATTACGTGGAAGCGAACAAGTCGAAGATCGAGATCTCCGGCAACAGCGTGTCCGTGACGGACCCTGCCGTGCAGGCCGAGCTGAACAAGCTGCTGCAAGAGATGAATGCACAGGCCAAGAATGTGCAGCAGGCCCAGACCCGTTTGCAGGCCGTGGTGATGGGCCGCTAAGGGGCCGCTTCAATACCCGACACTGCGCATCGCCCCGCCGCCACCTGAAGGTGCGGCGGGGCTTTTTCATGCCGGCGCGGTTATCACGCCGGACGCCGCAGCCACGCAGTTGCGGCCGGATTCCTTCGCCTGGTACACCGCGGCGTCGGCGGCTTCCACAAGCGCCGCCGAACCATCGTCTCCCTGTGGCAAGGCCGTGGCCACGCCGATGCTGACGGTGACGATACCGCCTTCGTTGTCCTCATGCGCAACGGCCAGCTCCGCAACAGCGCGCCGGATGCCTTCGGCAATGTCCTGTGCTTGTTCGAGGCCGGTCTCGGGCAGCAGCACCACGAACTCCTCGCCCCCGTAACGGGCCGCCAGGTCGCGCGGGCGGCGGGCCTTTTTCTGAAATGTGAGGGCCAGCGTCCGGAGCAGCACGTCGCCTTCCTGGTGACCATACCGATCGTTGTAGCGCTTGAAGTGGTCGGCATCCAGAAACAGCAGCGACAACGGCGTGCGATCGCGCCGCGCGGCCGCCCATTCCACTTGCAGTATGTCGTCGAAGGTGCGCCGGTTGGCGATGCCGGTCAGCCCGTCTGTCTGCGCCTGCCGCGCCAACTGTGCTTCGAATGCCTGCCGCCAGCGCATCTCGCGCCTGAAGAGGACGATCTGCGCCATGACCGAGGCAAAGAGCGCCAACGTAATGGGCACGATCAGCGCGGCGCGCCGGACCCACGGTTCAAGCAGGTCATCGACGGCCAGCGCAACGTCGATCACGAGCGGCGTGCGCTCGATGGCGTCGAACGCATAGAGCCGATTGACGCCGTCGTGCGAAAGCACGCCGACAAATGCGCCCTCGCGGCCGATCAGGTATTGCTGGAAGTCGAGCGGCAAGTCGATGCCGCTGCCGGCGTCGGCGCTGGAGTACGGATTGCGCAAGAGAACGGCGCCGTCGTTGCGAAAGACCGTGATGGCGTCGTGCGGACCGATGGACACTTCGGCAAAGCGGTCGCGGAAATATGCCGTACGCAGGGACCCGGCCACCACGCCGCCGAAACTGCCATCGGGGTTGGTGATGCGCCGGCTGATGGCGATGCTTTCATCGCCGCCGCGCAAGCGGCTGGTGTACGGCCGGCTGACGAAGAGTCCCATGTCGTCGGCGTCCCGGTGGACCTGGAAGTAATCGCGGTCAGCGAAATTGAGCTTGGGCGGCGTCAAGGCCAGCGAGTCGTAGCGTATGTTGCCTTGGGCGTCGAGCACGACGATGGCGCCCAGATACGCGGCCGTGGCTGAACGGTCGAAGAGGAACCGGTGCAGCGATTGCGGGTCGAGGTCGGCAATGCCGGGGTCTTGCAGGCGCTCGACCACGCCTTGCAGCGAAAGGTCGTAGACGTGCAACGTGCGGCCGATGTCCGCGGCGAGCACGCTGGCCAGGTTGCGGGCCGATACGTAGGCGGCTTCCCACGTGACGCGGCGATCCATCCATAACAGGGAAATGGCCGCTGCACAGATACCGATGGCGACGAGGCCGGCCAGCGCGTACAGCGTGCGGTGCACGATCCCGCGGGATTTCAATACGGCGCTCCTTCGCGATGGCGTTCGGGGTGGCGTAGTTCATCTGCAAGTTCTGCATGATGATGCCGGTGTCCGATGCCGGGCGCAAGGCATCGCCGGCCGGGGCAGCGGAACCGTGGGCGGCGATCAGCGCGGGTGGCGGTATTGACGGCGGGATGGGGCCGCAGGTGACGCGGCGCGATCCTGGTGACGGGAGCGGCGCGAACCTGGAGACAGGCGCGGCGCGCCCGAGCCGGATTTCAGGAGACTGCGGCGGCGATGCGGAAGGGAAAGGCCTTGGCGCCGCGCGCCTTGTCGGTTTCCCGGTGGGCGTTGATGGCCCATGCGGGCCCCACCGCGCCGGCCTGCGCCATCAACTGGCGCGTCAGCACCCCCGAGAACCCGCAGCGAAGCGTCATGGCCTGACGCCGGGCAAGCTCGATTCCGATGACGTGCGACGTGGTCGAATTACGGTCCGTTTGCAGCATGGCAGCCCCCTGGCAAAAAGCGCTTCCTGAGTGAAGCGTCATGCGGATTAATCTACCCTAGCCGTTTGATTTTGCGCGTGAAATGATGCGTAAAGTAATGCAAAGAAGCCGAAATGCGCGCCGAAAAACAACCGTCAGGCGGATGGACTTGCGGCGGCGTCGCCGGTTTCGCGATCCGGCCGGTCGTTTATGCCATCCGGTTGACCCGTCATATTTCCGTAGAGCAATGAGCGGCCGGCGAACAGCCCGCCCGCCACCTCGAGGTCGAAGCGTTCGGTGTCGCGTTGCCGGACGTCCTGGATGACCTCCTCGGCCTCGTCCGGGGGCACGCCGATGGCGCGCAACGCCGCTTCGCCGAACACCAGCGCCGATTCCAGCGTTTCGCGGACCTGAAAATCCACGCCCTCGCGGGCGAGCGCCAGCGAATGAATGCGGTCGTAGGCCCGCACCACCAGGCGCACCAGCGGAAATTCGGACTTGATGAGTTGCACCATATGCGTGGCGGCTCGCGGGTCGTTGATGCACACGAGGATCGCGCAGGCATTCTCGGCGCCCGCCGAACGCAGCATGTCGGCACGCGTACCGTCCCCGTAATACACCTTGACGCCCCATTTCGCCGCAGCGCGAATCGCGTCGGTATCGGTGTCGAGGATGGATACCTTGACCCCGCGGGCCAGCATCGCCTGGGTCACGATCTGGCCGAAACGGCCAAAACCCACGATCAGCGCGCAACCGTCCAAGTCCCGGGCCACGTCCACGCCGTCCATGGAGGGCACGGGCTTGGGCAACAGCCAGCGCAACGCCAGGACGCAGAGCGGCGTGAGCGCCATGGAAATGATGACGACAGCTGTCAGCACCGCACCGGTATGCGCATCGAAGATGCCTTTTTCCGCCGCCGCGCTGTAGAGCACGAAGGCGAATTCCCCGCCTTGCGCCAGCAACGCGCACCGGGTGATCGCTTCGGCATGCGTCGCGCGAAGCAGCCGCGCCACGACATACACGCCCACGGACTTGACGGCCATGAAGACGACGACGCCCGCCAGGATGAGCGGCCATTCGCGCGCCACGGCCAACAGGTCCAGCGACATGCCCACGCCCAGGAAGAAAAGGCCCAGGAGGATGCCGCGAAAGGGTTCGATCTCTGCCTCGAGCTGATGGCGGAACGTGGACTCGGACAGCAGGACGCCCGCCAGGAATGCGCCCATGGCCATGGAAAGTCCGCCCAGTTCCATCAGCAGCGCCGCGCCCAGCACGACGAGTAATGCCGCCGCGGTCATGACTTCGCGCGCGTGCGCCGCGGCCAGCAGGCGGAACAGCGGATTGAGCAGCCACCGGCCGGCGGCCAGCAGCGCCAGAATGCAGCCGACCGCGATGGCCGCCTGCAACCATGGATCGCCATCGCTGCCGCTGCCCGCGGGCGCCAGCAAGGCAGCCAGCGCCAGCAGCGGGACGATCGCCAGATCTTCGAGCAGCAGGATGGAGACGATGCGCTGGCCCTGCGCGCTGGTGGTCTCGTCGCGCTCGGCCAGGATCTGCATCACGATGGCCGTGGACGACAGCACAAAGCCCATCGCCGCCATGAACGCGGCGGCGCCCGACAGGCCGGCCAGCAAGCCCACGCCCGTGAGCAGCGCGCCGCAGACCAGCACCTGCGCGACGCCCAGCCCGAAGATCTCGCCGCGCAACTTCCACAGGCGCGACGGCTGCATTTCCAGGCCAATGATGAACAGAAACATCACCACGCCAAGTTCCGCGACGTGCAGGATGGATTTGGGATCGGAGAAAAAGCCGATGCCGAAGGGGCCGATCGCCAGACCGGCGGCCAGATAGCCCAGGACCGAACCCAGCCCGAGGCGCTTGAACAAGGGGACGGCAATCACCGCTGCGCCGAGCAAAACGACGACGTTAAGGACTTGATTGCCTTCGGAAGGCAGGGCCATGGAGCGCTCCTGGTTGCATGGCGGGCCGAAGCGCCTGGGACGCCGCCCAGCCCGCTACGCACGGGCTGGGGCCATTTTCCGGCAAACCACGGGATTGGCAAACAGGAACTTCGGCAATGAAAAACCGCCCCGAAGGGCGGCGGCTGGGGAACGACGCGCGACGGCTCAGTCTTCCCGGAACTGCATCTTGTACAGCGAGGCGTACAGGCCGTCGGCTGCCAGGAGTTCGGCGTGCGGCCCCTGTTCGACGATCCGTCCGGCGTCCAGCACGATGATGCGGTCGGCGTTCTGCACGGTGGACAGGCGGTGCGCGATGACCAGCGTGGTGCGGCCCTTCATCAGGCGCTCCAGCGAGGCCTGCACCTGGCGTTCGGATTCGTTGTCGAGCGCGGACGTGGCTTCGTCAAGGATCAGGATGGGTGCGTTCTTGATGAGCGCGCGCGCGATCGCCAGGCGCTGGCGCTGGCCGCCGGACAGGCGGGCGGCGTTTTCGCCCACCGGCGTGTTGATGCCCTGCGGCAGGCCTTCAACGAACTCGAGCAGGTTGGCGGCGGCGAGCGCATCGCGCACCTTTTGCTCGCTGGACTTGCCCAGCGCGCCGTAGCCGACGTTAGCCGCGATGGTGTCGTCGAACAGCACGACGTCCTGGCTGACCAGCGACAGGTGCGAGCGCAGGCTGCGCAGCGTCAGGTCGTCGACAGGCACGTCGTCCACGAGGATCTGGCCACTATCGGCCAGCACGAAGCGAGGCAGCATGTTGACCAGCGTGGTCTTGCCGCTGCCGGACCGGCCCACGAGGGCGACGGTCTGGCCGGGTTCGACCACGAAGGAAATGTCGTTGACCGTGTCGCGGTCGGCATCGGGGAAACGATGCGACACGTTGCGGAATTCGACCTTGCCGCGGACGGGTTCGGGCAGTTCCTTGGTGCCGGTGTCGTTTTCCGGCACCTGGTCGATCAGCGTGAACACGCTTTCGGCCGACACCAGCATCTTCTGCATGCGGGCGGCCACGTTGGTGAGGCGCTTGATGGGGTCGAAGATCTGGGCCAGCGCGGCCATGAACGAGGCGAAGCTGCCCACGGTGAGCGAGCCGCTGTTGGCCTGGCTGAGCGCCACGGCGATGACCGCGCCCACGGAGATCGAGATGCAGACCTGGGTCAGCGGAGTCAGCGCCGCATCGGCAGTGGCCGTGCGCATGGCAAAGCGGCGCAGGCGGCGGCTGACGAAATCAAAACGGCCGCGTTCGACTTCGTAGCCGTCGAACAGCTTGATGACGCGCTGGCCGTCGATGCCCTCGCCGACCACGCGGGTCAATTCGGCGTTCATGTTGACGGTTTCGCGGTTGATGCGGCGCAGGCGCTTGATGAAGAAGCGCGAGATCATGACCGAGACCGGCAACATCACCAGGATGATCAGGGTCAGCACCCACGACATGTACAGCAGCACGCAGATCAGGGCGATGACCACCAGGGTTTCGCGCACCAGCACCGTGATGACGTCGGTGGCGTAACCGGTAACGTTGCCGGCGTCGATGGTGAAGCGGTTCAGGAGGCGGCCGGTGTCGCCGCGCTTGAAGTCCGCGTCGGGCAGGCCCAGAAGGCGTTCGAACATGTCGCGCCGCATGCCCAGCAGCACGTTGTTGGCCACCCAGGCCAGCAGGTAGTCGCTGAAGAAGTTGCAGATGCCGCGCACCAGGATCAGTCCGACGACCGCCAGCGGCAGCGCCCAGACGTAATACGGTTTGGCGCCGGAGAAGCCGCCATCGAGCAGGGGCTTCATGATGACCGCCAGCACAGGCTGCGTGGCTGCGGCGCCCGCCATCAGCAGGACAGCCGCCAACAAACCCTTCCAATAGGAACCCACGCGGCTGTAGATCCGGGACCAGAGTTCGGATTTGACGGGTTGGGAGCCCGCTGGCGCATTCCGTGCGGCAGAATTCAAAGGGATCACTCGCTTTTATACAATTGTGCCCAGGATTGTACCGGCTGCGCGCGTGCGCGCCGTCCCCGCCCCCTTAGCCCTATCCGCGCCCGTGCGCCCTTCCATGTCCGATATCAGTTGCCTGTATGTCCGCCTGCCCAACTGGGTGGGCGATGTCTGCATGAGCCTGCCCAGCCTGCGTGCCCTGGCCGCAAGCGGTCTGCCCCTGGTCCTCTGCGCCCGTCCCTGGGCCCGCGATCTGCTCGATGGCGTGGACAAGCTGGATTTCATTCCCATGCGAGGCAAGGTGGGCCCGGACCGGGCGGCCGTCAGCGCGCACCGCCGGGGGCTGGGTGCGCAAGGCCGCCGCGCCCGCGGCCTGCTGCTGCCGGATTCCCTGTCCAGCGCGCTGGTTTTCCGCCTGGCCGGCGTGCCGTCGGCGGGCTATCGCGACGATGGCCGCAGCTTCCTGCTGCGCTGGCCGTTCGCCAAGCCCGGCCAGCCGATGCACGCCGTCGAGTCCTGGCATCACCTCACCTGCGAAGCGCTGACCCGGTGGAATCTGCCGAGCGGTCCGGCCAAGCCGGGGCCGACGCTGGACCTGCCGCTGACGCCGGCGCACGAACGCGCGGCGGGCGAGGCGTTGGTCCAGGCCGGGCTGGACGGCCGGCCCTACGTCCTGATCGCGCCCACCGCCACCGGCCTGCACAAGGGCCGGATCAAGGTCTGGCCCGGATTCGATACACTGACGCGCGCCCTGCAGGCCCGCGGCCATACCGTGGTAATGTGCCCCCCTCCGGCCGAAACCGACGAAGCCCGGCGCAATGCGCCCACGGCGCAGTTGCTGCCCCCGCTGGGACTGGGCGCCTTTGCGGCCTTGACCGCGCGGGCCACGCTGGTGATCTGTAACGATTCCGGCGTGTCGCACGTGGCGGCGGCGGCATCGGCCCGGCAGCTCACGCTGTTCGGCGTGACGCAACCGCAGCGCACCGGCCCCTGGTCCCCGCGCGCGGTGTGCGTCGGCTCCGACCAGGCGTGGCCGTCGCAGGAAGAAGTGACACGGCAGGCCGAGCGCCTGCTGGATGGTACGTAGTAATCAGGACAGTCTCGAAATGACCTTTTCCAGCTATCTCACGAATCTGATCATTCCCTTCAACTTGTGCATCACTCTGGTGGTCCTTGGCCTGGTGCTGGGACTGTTCCGGCTTCGCAAGATCGGCTTGACCCTCGTTGCCGCGGGTCTGCTCTGGGCCTTGGCCTGGTCCTTGCCCGCCACGTCACTGTGGGCTGGCGGCGCGCTGGAGAACCGGTATCCGCACAAACCGCCCACCGAAATGCCAACGGCAGACGCGATCGTGGTGCTGGGCGGCAACACCGCAAACGGCCGCGCCAACTGGTTCCTGCCCTATGACAAGGACACGGCCATCGTGCGCGTGGACGCGGCCGCCCAGCTGTATCTGGCGGGCCGCGCGCCCAAGGTGCTGCTGTCGGGCGGCGCCCTGGAAGGCGACGTCAGCGAAGCCCGCGGGATGGCGCACGCGATCCGCCAGCAAGGGGTGCCGGAGTCGGCGCTGATCCTGGAGAACGCCAGCCGCACCACGTACGAAAACGCCACGCTGACCGAGGACCAGCTCAAGTCCCGCGGCATCGGCAAGGTGCTCCTGGTCACGTCCGCGTTGCACATGCCCCGCGCGATGGCGGCCTTTTCCAAGCAGGGCGTGGAAGTGATTGCCGCCCCCGCGCCGCCGCAGATCGTGGCGCCGGCTGACGGCTCGCTGCCGTTGTGGCTGCCCGACGAACGTACGTTCGACGCCAGCCGCTCGATCGTGAAGGAATACGCCGGGCTTTTTGTCTATTGGTTGCGCGGATGGGTATGAGCCTGGCCGCCACCGCGCTGGAATGCCGCGCGGGATGCGGCGCCTGCTGCATCGCGCCGTCGATCACGCGCCCCATTCCGGGCATGCCGCACGGCAAGCCCGCGGGCGTGCCCTGTATTCAGTTGCTGCCGGACATGCGGTGCGCCATCTTTGGCGACCCTTCCCGCCCGGATTTCTGCGGCGGACTGCAGCCGGAGCACGAGATGTGCGGATCGGACCGCGCACACGCCATCCACTGGCTGGCCGACCTGGAACGGGCGACAGCGCCGCACCACTGAAAACGGGCTCGCAGCCCCGTTTTTTTAGTTGCGCTCGAGCAGCACCTGTTCGTACAGCGCCTCGAAGCGCGACGCTACGGTCTCCCAGCTTTGGTCCCGGGCGATTTCCAGGCCCCGCGTCGTGAGCGCTGCGCGCAGCTCGGGGTTCGCCCCCAGGCTTTCCAGCGCCTGCGCCAGCTGGGCGCCATCACGCGGGTCCGACAGGATGAGCGCGTCAGTGCCCGCCGACAGATACTGCGCGAATCCGCAATAGACCGGAGAGCTGACAATGACCGGCAGGCCATGCGACATGGCTTCCAGCGGCGCCATGCCGTAGCTGTCGTTCAGCGTCGGATGGGCGTAGATGTCGGCTGCGTTGAAATACTGGCCGACGTCCGACGTAGGATCGATCAAGGTGACACGGGAGGCGACCTCGCCCGCGGCGTGGACTCGATCGTGCGTGGGTCCGTCGGCGCCTACGACCAGCAGCCTGTATTGGGGTGGCAGCAGCGCCAGCGCATCCAGCAGCGCCGGCAGGCCTTTGCGCAGCGGATTGCGCGCCACCAGCAGACAGCCGATCGTGTCGGCATCCCAGCCCAGCCGCGCCCGCAGGGCGGCGCGGGCGCCGTTGCCATCCGGGGCCGGCAGTTTGACGCCCGGAGCGATGATATCCACAGGAAGCTGCTCGCCGTAGCTGCGGTGGAGCTGGTCCATGATGAGGCCGGACACCGCGACCACGCGGCGCCGGGGGGTCTTGCGCACGCGCAGCCATTCCAGCGTCAGATAGGTGGCAAGGCGCGGACTGAGCCAGGCGGTCAGGCGCTGCAGCGGCTTGACCCGGGTGACGTGGTTGTAGCGGACCGGCGTTACGTGCATGACCTGGATCTCGCCCGCCCAGCCGTTCATGTGCGAATGCACGATGTCGAAGCGGCCGCGAGTGAGACGGTCAGCGCGCCAGGCAAAATACAGCACCCGGGTCCAGCTTGGGAGCCAGCCGGGAAACCGCACGGGCAAGAAATCGAAAGGCAGATCGCTGTCGAAATCCCGGGCGACCACCGTGACGTCGTGCCGCTTGCCGAGCACACGCATCAGCTCGACGCCATACGCCTCTGCGCCTCCGAAACGCTTGCCGAAGCGGTCCACCAACAGCGCAATGCGAAGCCGCCGATTATGCGCGCCGGCGGCTGTCTTCATACCGGGTGAGGCACTTCTGGAGAAAACGGATGATGTTGGTGGAGCGCGCCACCGTCACCCGCGGCAGACCGAAGGGATCGTCGGACGCCGCCGCCAGGCCGCGCTTGGTGAGCGTGGCATTGTCGTATCCAGCCTCGCGCGCCATGGCCTGGTGCTCCGGGCCATGGTCGCCGTACGGATAACAGAACGCGGTGACCGGCGCTCCGAGCGCCTGTTCGAGCTCATCCTTGGACTCGACGATCTGGCGCCGCGCCTCTTCGGGCGCGAGCTCGGGAAGATGGACGTGGTCAAGCGTATGCGAACCGACTTCGTTGCCCGCCTGCGCCCACTCCCGCATTTCCTGCACGGTCATCAGCGGTGAAAACGGGATGCCCTTCTGGAGGTCCCACACGTTGCCGCCGTCGAACTGCCGAGCCACGAAATAGTTGGTGGCGGTGAATCCCAATTCGCTCAATACCGGCATCGCGTTGTGATGCACGTTGCGAAAGCCGTCGTCGAATGTGATGCCGAATACCTTGCCCTGGCGCTCGCCACGGACATACGGCATGACGTCGCGCATGGACAGCCCGCGGTAACCGAGCCGGCGCATCCAGCGCATCTGCCGAGCAAAGCTATCAGGATGTACCGTCAATCCGCGAAACGGCGTGCCCTTGGGGTTGGGCTCGCCGATCTGGTGATACATAAGGATTGGAATAGACATAGCTCGACATTATATGGGTCAGTGTCCGCCAAGCGTACGCTGATACACATCCACCGTAGCCTGCGCGAAACGCTCCAGGTTGAAGTCGCGCAAACTTGTTTCACGCGCCTTGCTGCCCATCTGTCGGACGACTTCCGGATTGTCCAGCATGAAGCGCAGCTTGGCGGTCATGGCGGGCACGTCGCGCGCCCGCACGATCCAGCCGTCCACGCCGTCCGTTACGTTCTCCGGCAGGCCGCCGGCATCGCTGACGAGCGCGGGCAGGCCCAGTCCCATGATCTCGCGGCAGGCAAACGACAGGGCCTCGCGGTAAGAAAGGACGAAGCCCGCATGGCACGACGCCAGCGCCGCGCGCACGTCGTCGAGCAGCCCGGGAAACTTGACCTGATCGATCATGCCGAGTTCGCGCACCCGCGCAAGCTTGGCCTCGGTGGGCGGATCGCCCGCCACCATCAGCAAGATGCGTGCCTTGTCCGCCGGCGGCAGCGCGGCCGCGGCGGCCACCAAGTCCAGCCAGCCTTTGTCGTAGTCGGTGCCCCCGGCACTGCCCAGCAGCAGCTTGCCTTGCCAATCCGGACCAAAGAAGAGTTCGCGCAGCTTGTCCAGGCTTTCGGGCGGCGGCGGCGCGAAGAAATTGGTATCGATGCCGTGCCGGATGGTGGTGATGGGGCGCTTGCGGTACGGCGAGTGCTCCATCATGCCGCGGATGTAATCGCTGACGGCGATGCCATGATCCGTCGCCAGCGCCACCCGCAGCTTGTGTCCAAAACTGGAAAGCGGGTGATCGTTGTGCTTGGTGAACACGATGCGCGGACGGCGCCGCATGCCCAGCGTGGCCAGCATCACCTGCTTGTGGTCGGCCGAGCCGTTGGCGTGGATGATGTCGAAGCGGCCCTCGGCGATCAGGCGCTGCAGCCGGGCGCGGTCCTTGAACCAGGACGACGGGCGGGTCGTGTAGCGCATGTCCACCGCCGTCACCCCGGGGATGGCCTTGGCGTAGCGGTACAGCCGGCTGGTGCCGGGCACCGCCACGGTGATGTCGTGATCGCGGGCCAGCGCCTTGGCCAGGTTGATGATGTAGGTGACGTGCCCCCCGCCGTTGCCGGCGTGGAAGTTCGTGTAGAGGATCTTCACTTTTTGTTTTCTGCCAGGAACATCAGCTTCGAGTAGCGGAAGAAGCTGCCCGCCGCCGCGGTGACGGCCAGCACGAGTCCGTGGCGGCCATCCAGGAAACCGCGCCGGATCAGGTAGATGCGCACGAAGGTCCAGAAGCCGTGGCCCAGCGCCCCGAAGACCGAGGTGCGCTTGCCCTTGGCATACATCATGGCCGCGGCGTCGGACGAGTAACGGTTGACCTTGTTGATCAGCGCGTCCAGGTTGTCGTACGGATAGTGGTTGAAGTAGCCGCGCATCTGCAGGGGCCGGCCGTTGGCCGGCACCACCCGCTCGTGGACGGCGGCGTCGGTGAAGCGCGCCGTGCCGCGCTTGAAGAGGCGCAGCACGTAGTCGGGCCACCAGCCGCTATGGCGGATGTCGCGGCCGCAGAAATTGGATAGGCGCGCGATCTCGTAGGCGTCGGCGCGGGGCGCGCGCAGCACGTCCTGGATTTCCTGCGCCAACTCGGGGGTGACGCGCTCGTCCGCGTCGATCGACAGCACCCAATCGCCCGTCGCCAGATCCAGCGCGCGGTTCTTTTGCGGACCGAAACCGGGCCAGTCGGCGGTGACTTCAACGCGGGCCCCGAGCGCTTGCGCCAGCTCCACGGTGCCGTCGGTGCTGCCCGAATCCACGACGATGAACTCGTCGGCGAACGACACGGACTTCAGGCAGGCGGCAATATTTGCCGCTTCGTTCTTGGTGATGATGATGACTGATAGCTTCATCCGCGATTCCTAAGACGCTTTTTCCAGGCCTTCCAGGCGTGATAGCGCGGTCCCCAGAACGGGTCGCGCGACAGCCAGATCCGGCGGTTCAGCCAGGACCCGCCCAGATTGCGCACCGCGAAGCGATAGATATGGCCGGGATCCGTGCCGGGCAGGTTCTGGCCGAAAGGGTCGGTAGTGTACAAGTGCCGGAAACCGGCCTGCCGCGCGGCGGCCACGTAGTCTGCGTCGAAATAACCCTGCGGCCAGCACAGGTGATCGCTCACGCCGCCAAGCCGGCGGATCAGGGTGTCGCGCGAATCGTGCAGATCCTGCGCGATGCGTTCGCGCTTGGCGGCCACATCCGCGCCACAGACCTTGTCCCAGCGGGTGTGCGTGTTGGTATGGGAATGGAACTCGAAGGTGCCGGCGGCCTGCATGGCTTCGATTTCGCTCCAGCGCAGCATCGCCTCGTCGGCGCGGCCCGACGCCACGAGTTCCTTGCAGGCGTGGTGATCGGGGGTCGGGGGCAGCGCGCCGCCCTGCCCCGCATGCGGCCGCACGGGGCCGTCGCCGATCCACCCGGTGATAGTGAACAGCACCGCGCGCATGCCGTGGCGGGCCAGGACTGGATGCGCGTGCACCCAATTGTTCAGGTAGCCATCGTCAAAAGTGATGAGCACGGAACGTTCGGGCACGCTGCCGCCGGCCAGGTAGGCCGCGAACTGCGCGGTGGTGAGCGACTGGTAGCCGGCGCGCGCCAGGCGCGCGATCTGCGTTTCGAAGACGTCGGGCGTCGCGGCGATCATGCCACCCGCCGGCGTGATGTGGTGGTACATCAGCACCGGAACGTTGGGCGCGTTCATTTGCGGCGCTCCGCCAGCCAGCGCGTATAGATCGCCTCCGTGGTTTCCGCAAGGCGCGCGGGAGAAAACACGCCCTCTTCCCAGACCATCTTGCGGCCGGCCTCGCCCATGGTGCGGCGTAGGGCCGGGTCGTCGATCAGGCGCTCGAGTGCGGTGGTCAAGGCGAGCGAGTTCTTGGGCGGGACCAGAAAGCCCGTCACGCCGTCCCGGAACATCTCGGATACGCCGCCGACGTTCGTGCCGACGACCGGCAGGCCGCTCGCCTGCGCCTCGACATAGACCGTACCGGAGGCTTCCTGTTGTGTGGCCAGGGCGAAGAGGTCGAATCCCGCCAGCAGATTGGGGACGTCGCGCCGTGTGCCCATCAGGTGGATCCGGTCTTGCAGGCCGCGCTGAGCAATGTACGCCTGCGTCTGCTCGAAGACCGGCGAACCGGCGCCCACGAACACCAGATGCAGCTTCGGACGCACGGCCATCAGCGGCGCCATGGCGTCGATCAGGTCCTTGTGGCCCTTGGTGGCGCGCATGACGGCCACACAGCCCACGACGATGTCGTCGTCGGCCAGGCCGAGTTCGTCACGCAAGGTGGAGTGCTCGACGGGCGCGGGCAGCACGATGGGCGAATACACGGTCGCGATCTTCTCGGCCGGGACGCCGCGGCTGATCAGGTATTCGCGCACATGGTCGCTGACGGCGGTGACGCGGTGCGGCAGGATGGTGTAAGACCACATCGAGCCGACCACGTTGGACAGGTGGCGGGTGCGCACGATGAGGGGCGTACCTGCCATGCGTCCGGCCAGGGCGGCGATGACCGTGTCGCGCCGGCTGTGGGTATTGAGCACGTCAAAGCGCCCCGCCTTCAGGATCTGGCGGACGGCGGGGACGCCCTTCAAATAGGCCACCGTCCCCTTCATATCGACGGCATGCACGGTGAAACCGGCATCCCGCAGACGCTCGGTCAGTTGCGCGCGCGGCTGGCAGATCGCTTCGACATGATGCCCGCGCGCCCGCATGGCATGCATTTCCTTGAAAATTCGTCCTTCCTGTCCACCAAAGGCGGTGGCGGCTTCCGAATGCACGATACGTAGACTGGAAGACATCAGTACGTAACCTCCACGCCGTCCGGTTTGGTCCAGGCGTTCAGGTTGGCGAGCAGCGTGTCGGCCATGCGCACGCGCCATTCCTCGCCTAGCCTGATCGTGCACAGGAAATTGTTCTTGGTGTAGACGATGTCGACCGGCACGCCTGGAATGCCGTTCTCGGGTTCGGCGCGGAACGGGTTGAGCATCTGGCGCAGACGGGCCGCATCGGCGCTGCCGTTGAGCTTGACGCGCAGCGACTTGGCGCGGGCTTCGCGCGCAAGCTGCAGGTCATAAAGCTGCTCGGCGACGATGCGCATGCCGCCGGAATAGTCGTCGTTGCTGACCTTGCCCTGCACGATGACGAGCTGGTCTTCGCGCAGCCGGTTGCGGTGCTTTTCAAAGAGTTCGTTGAAGACCGAGATTTCCACCTGCGCCGTGCCGTCGTCCAGCACGGCAAAGACCATCTTGCCGCGGCGGGTCATCATCACGCGCACGCTGGCCAGCACGCCGCACATCCATTGCAGGTCGCGCTGCGGCTCCACGCGGGCCAGCTGCATCGGCACGATGCGGCGCACTTCGTCGCGCCACGCATCGAACAGGTGGCCGCTGTAGTAATAGCCCAGCGCGGATTTTTCTTCGGTCAGTTTCTTGTGCAGATCCCACGGCGCGACCTTGGCCAGTTCGCCCGCGACCACGTCGCCGCTGTCGTCGCCAAAAAGCGAGGCCTGGTTGGCGCTGCGGGCGGCCTGCTCGGCCGCTTCCATGGCGGTGGGCACGGAGGCCAGCATCGCGGCGCGGTTCGGCTCGATGGTGTCGAACGCGCCGGCCTTGATCAGGGCCTCGATGGTGCGGCGGTTGACGGCCTGCTTGCTGACGCGGCGGCAGAAGTCGAACAGGTTCAGGAACGGGCCGCCTTCCTTGCGCGCACGCAGGATGTCCTCGACGGCGCCCTGCCCGGTGCCCTTGACGGCGCCCAGCCCGTAACGCATGGTGCGCGGCGGCTTGCCTTTTTCGGTGTGCTTGTCGGCGACGGGTTCGAACCGGTAGCCCGAATGGTTGACGTCGGGCGGCAACACCTCGACGCCGTTGTCCTGGGCGTCGCGGCAGAAGATCTGGACCTTGTCGGTGTCGTCCATGTCCGAAGACATGGTGGCGGCCAGGAACTCGGTCGGGTGGTAGGCCTTCAGCCAGGCGGTCTGGTACGAGATCAGCGCGTACGCGGCCGAGTGCGACTTGTTGAAGCCGTAGCCCGCGAACTTCTCCATCAGGTCGAAGAGCTTGACCGCCAGATCCGGATCGTGGCCCTTTTCCTTGGCGCCCTGTTCGAACAGTTCGCGGTGCTTGGCCATTTCCTCGGGCTTTTTCTTGCCCATGGCCCGGCGCAGCAGGTCGGCGCCGCCCAGCGAATAGCCCCCGATGATCTGGGAGATCAGCATCACCTGTTCCTGGTAGACGATGACCCCGTAGGTGCTCTTGAGGGTGGCTTCCAGGTCCGGGTGGAAATAATCGACCGCCGCGCGCCCGTGCTTGCGGTTCACGAAGTCGTCCACCATGCCCGATTCCAGCGGCCCCGGACGATACAGGGCCAGCATGGCGATGATGTCTTCGAACGTATTGGGCCGCAGCTTCTTGAGCAGCTCTTTCATGCCGCGCGATTCAAGCTGGAACACCGCGGTGGTGTTCGCGTCGCACAGGATCTTGTAGGCCGCCGGATCGTCCAGGGACAGCGCCATGACGTCGAAGTCGCGCTTTTCGGCGTTGAACTGGCGCACGTAGCGCACGGCCCAGTCCAGGATGGTCAGGTTGCGCAGGCCCAGGAAGTCGAACTTCACCAGGCCGGCCGCCTCGACGTCGTCCTTGTCGAACTGCGAGACCGCGCTGTTTTCCTGGCCCGGCTGGCAATACAGCGGGCAGAAGTCGGTGAGCTTGCCGGGCGCGATCAGCACCCCGCCCGCGTGCATGCCGATGTTGCGGGTCAGGCCTTCGAGCGGCTTGGCCAGGTCGACCAGCGCGCGGACTTCTTCTTCCTGCTCGTAGCGGTCCTTGAAGGCGGGCTCGTCCTTGAGCGTGCGTTCCAGCGTCCACGGATCCATCGGATTGAACGGGATCAGCTTGGACAGGCCGTCGCAGAACATGTAGGGCATGTCCAGCACACGGCCGGCGTCGCGCACCACGGCCTTGGCGCCCAGCGTACCGAACGTGGCGATCTGGCTGACGGCGGCGCGGCCGTATTTTTCCTTGACGTAGTCGATGACCCGTTCGCGGTTGTCCTGGCAGAAGTCGATATCGAAGTCGGGCATGGAGACCCGCTCGGGATTCAGGAAGCGCTCGAACAGCAGGTCATAGCGGATGGGGTCGAGGTCGGTGATGCCCAGCGCGTAGGCCACCAGCGAACCGGCGCCCGAGCCCCGGCCCGGGCCGACCGGCACGCCGTTGTTCTTGCCCCAGTTGATGAAGTCCTGAACGATCAGGAAGTAGCCGGGAAAGCCCATCTGGATGATGGTCTTGCACTCCCAGCGCAGCCGCTCGTAGTACTGCTCGCGCTTGGACTCGCGTTCGGCGACGTCCGGGAACAGGAACTCCATGCGCTTTTCGAGGCCCTCTTCGGAGAGCTGGACCAGATAATCGTCCAGCGTCACGCCGTCGGGGGTCGGGAAATTGGGCAGGCGCGGCTTGCCCAGCACCAAGCTCAGGTTGCAACGCTTGGCGATTTCGACCGTGTTGGCCAGCGCCGACGGCACGTCGGCGAAGCGGCGCGCCATTTCCTCGGAGCTGAGCAGATACTGCTCTTTCGAGAACCGGCGCACGCGGCGCGGGTTGGCCAGGATTTCACCTTCGGCGATGCAGACGCGCGCCTCGTGCGCCTGGAATTCGAATTCGTCGAGGAACTGCACGGGATGGGTGGCGACCACCGGCAGCCCGGCTTCCGAGGCCAGCCGCATGGCGGCCTGGCAGTAGCCTTCGTCGCCGTCCATGCCGGCGCGCTGCAATTCGACGTAGTAGCTGCCCGGGAACATCAGCGCCCACTGGCGCGCCAGGGCCAGCGCCGACACGGCGTTGCCGGCCTCGAGCGCCTGCCCGACGTCGCCGGCGCGCCCGCCGGACAGGGCGATGAGACCAGTCTGTCCTTGGAGCCATTCGCGGCGGATTTCGGCCCGGCCCTTGCCCTGGTTCGTCAGGAACGCCTTGGACAGCAGTTCGCACAGATTCAGGTAACCCTGGTGGTTGCGCACGAGCAACAGCAGGCGGAAGGGCTTCGCCGGATCTTCGTCGTTGGAAATCCAGACGTCGCAGCCTGCGATGGGCTTGACCCCCGCGCCGCGTGCACCCTTATAGAATTTGATCAGTCCGAACAGGTTGGACAGATCGGTCAGGGCGACGGCGGGCTGGCCCAGCTTGGCCACGCGCTTGATGAGGTCGGGGATACGCACCGTACCGTCCACGACCGAGAACTCGGAGTGGACGCGCAGGTGAACAAATGGGGTCGGGGTCGTTACGGCTTCGGACATGGCGGAATTGTACCCAGCGGCCGACCGCCCTAGAACAATCCTTGCATCAGAACCCGCCAGTTGCATCCCGCCCTGACGGGATCCGCCCGGGAGGCTTGTGGGACAATACCGCCCATACCGCACTACCCCGTCGCACGACGAGACATACCTATGAAATGGTTAATACCTGGGATCTGGCTGGCCGCCATCCTGTTCGCGCACTTCCGAGGCCGCGTCAAACTGCCCCTGGGACGGCAATTCCTGGACCATTCGGTGCTGCTGGCGCCGATCAACGCGTTCATGGTGCTGACGTCCCGCGTGCCCACGACGCCGTACCTGACGACCAGCGAAATCGCCGAACTGAAAGTGCTGGACGACAACTGGGAGACGATCCGCGAAGAGGCCATGCAGATGGCCGAGCTTCGCCGGATCAAGGCGGCCGACACCCATAACGACATCGGTTTCAACTCGTTCTTCAAGTATGGCTGGAAGCGGTTCTACCTGAAGTGGTACGACGCCCGCCACCCCTCGGCTGAGGAACTCTGCCCCAAGACGGTCGCCATCCTGAAGGGCCTGCCCAAGGTCAAGGCCGCCATGTTTGCCGAGCTGCCGCCGGGCGGCCAGCTCAATCCGCACCGTGACCCGTTTGCCGGGTCGCTGCGCTATCACCTGGGACTGGTCACGCCCAACGACGACGGCTGCCACATCATCGTTGATGGCGAGCACTACAGCTGGCGCGACGGCGAAAGCGTGGTGTTCGACGAGACCTACGTCCACGAGGCCTACAACAAGACGGGCGAGAACCGGATCATCCTGTTCTGCGACGTCGAGCGTCCGCTGAAGTGGCGCTGGGCCGAGGCCTTCAACCGCTGGTTCGGCCGCAAGGTCATGTCGGCGGCCAGCTCGCCCAACGACGGTGGCGACCAGACGGGGGCCATCAACAAGCTGACCCATGCGCACTGGGTGATCGACCAGAAGCGCAAGGCATTCAAGAAGTGGAACCGCACGGCGTACAAGGCCACGAAGTACGGGCTGATCGCGTTGGTGATCGTCGGGTTCTTGGCGCTGTAAAGACGCCGCAAAAAAAAATCGGGCCGCAAAGCGATTTGCGGCCCGTTTTGCATGTGGCGCCAGCTAGCGCTTAGCGCTGCAAGGATTCCCAGCTTTTCATCAGCCGCTTGACCGACACCGGCATCGGCGTACGCAGCTCCTGGGCGAAGAGCGCGACCCGCAACTCCTCGAACAGCCAGCGGAACTCGTCCAGGCGGGGATCGGCCGCGCCTTTCAGCGCCGCGCGGGCGCGCTGGTATTGCGTGACCAGCGGCGCCATTTCCGACACCAGCTTTGCGTCCCGCGCCGGGTCGGCGCGCAGCTTGTCGATGCGCGCGACCGCCGCCTTCAGGTAGCGCGGAAAGTGCGACAACTGCGCGTGCGGCGTGTCTCGGATGAACCACTTGGGCATCAGCGCACCCAGTTGCTGCTGCAGATCCGCGTACGCGGCCGCGTGGGGCTTGGCCTGCGGCAGCTTGCGTTGAAGCGCCGCATATTCCGTCAGCACCGCGCCCGCCAGCCGCGCGACCTCCTGGGCCAGCAGACCCAACCGGCCCTTGCCCTCGGCGCGGCGGGCTTCGAACTGCTGCTCGTTCACCGGCCAGGGCTCAGCAAGACACGCCTGCCCCAGCGCGCAGTCGATGATCTGGTCGCGCAGCTCTTCCTGCGTGCCCAGCGTCATGTACAGCATGCTGATCTTGGTGAGGTCGGTAAGGTTCTTTTCGAGGAACTTCACCTGCTCGCGCAGGCCCAGCCGGAAGAGCTTCAACAGGCCCGCGCGATGGTGCTTGCGTGCCTCGTCGGGATCGTCGAACACGTCCAGGTCGCAATGCGCCCCCCGGTCCACCAGCGCCGGATAGCCGATGACGGACTGGCCGCGCCGCTTGATCTCCATGATCTCGGGCAACGGCCCGAACGACCAGGAGGTCAGGTTTTCGTGCGCCAGCGCCTGCGCGACCTGCGTGTCGCTGGCCGCCAGTTGCTGGAAGGTGGCCTGGGCCTGCTTGCCGAATTCGGCGCGCAGTTGCGCCAGATTGCGGCCGGCGGCCAGCATGCGGCCGTGCTCGTCCACGACGCGGAAGTTCATGAACAGATGCGCCGGCAGGGTTTCCAGCTTGAAGTCCCCCACCGCCGGACGGACCTGCACCTGGTCCCACATGTCGGCGATGATGGCATCCACCAGCCCCGTCTGCGGGTCGGGCAGGCGCTCGAACCAGCGGTCGTAGAAACCCGCGGCGTAGTCGGGCAACGGCACGCAATGGCGGCGCAGCTTCTGCGGCAGCGACTTGAGCAGCAGGTGCACCTTTTCCTTCAGCATGCCGGGCACCAGCCACTCGCAGCGCGCAGGATCGATCTGGTTCAGCGCGAACAGCGGCACCGACAGCGTGACGCCGTCGCGCGGCGAGCCGGGCTCGAAGTGGTAGTCCAGCGCCATCGACACGCCCTGCCATTCCACCTTCTTGGGAAAGACATCGGTCGTGACGCCGGCCGCCTCGTGCCGCATCAGCTCGTCGCGCGTCAGCATCAGCTTGGCGGCGGCCGCCTTGTCCAGGCCGCTCACCCACTTTTCCAGCGATGCGGTCTGCGAGATGTCGGCGGGAAGCTGCCGGTCGTAGAACGCGTAGATCAGCTCATCATCGACCAGGATGTCCGGCCGCCGCGTCTGGTGTTCAAGCTTTTCGATACCCGCGATGAGCTTGCGGTTGTGCGCGACGAACGGCAGGCGCGTGTCGATTTCGCCGGGCACCAGCGCCTGGCGGATGAAGAGTTCGCGTGCATGGGTGGGATTCACGCGGCCGTAGTGAATGCGACGGCCGGTGTAGATGGCCAGGCCGTAAAGCGTGGCCCGCTCGTTGGCCACGACCTGCCCGGCCTTCTTTTCCCAGCGCGGGTCCGACCAGTTCTTGCGGATCAGGTGCGCGCCGACCTTTTCCAGCCACACGGGGTCGATGCGCGCCACGCAGCGCGCGTACAGGCGCGTGGTCTCGACCAGTTCGGCCGCCATGATCCAGCGGCCGGCCTTCTTCACCAGACGCGAACCCGGATGGATGTGGAAGCGGATGTCGCGCGCGCCCTGGTAGCTGCCGCCTTCGTCGCTCTTGAAGCCGATGTTGCCCAAAAGGCCCGACAACAGCGCCATGTGCAGCTGTTCGTACGTGGCTTCAGACTGATTGACGCGCCAGCCCTGTTCGCCCACCAGCGCCGACAGCTGTGTGTGCACGTCGTGCCACTCGCGCAGGCGGATGGGCGACAGGAAGTTCTGCCGCAACAGGCCCACCAGCTTGCGCTGCGATGCCTTGTGCTGCACCTGTTCGCCATACCAGCGCCACAGTTTCACGAAAGAAATGAACTCGGACTTGTCGTCGCCGAACTTGGCGTGCGCGGCCTCGGCGGCCTCGCGCTCCTGCATGGGGCGATCACGCGGATCCTGCACGGACAGCGCCGAGGCGATGATCAGCATTTCGGCCAGGCACTGGTGTTCTCGCGCGGCCAGGATCATCCGGCCGATGCGCGGGTCCACGGGCAGCTTGGCCAGCTCATCGCCGGTGCGGGTCAGGACAAAAGACGCGCCCGTGCGCCCGTCGTCGGCGTCGTCGTCGGACGCCGACGCCAGTTCAATGGCGCCCAGTTCCTGCAGCAGGTGGTAGCCGTCGGCCACCGCCCGTCCCGGCGGCGCCTCGACGAAGGGGAATTGTTCGATGTCGTCGAGCTTGAGCGACTTCATCCGCAGGATGACCGACGCTAGCGACGAGCGCAGCACTTCGGGATCGGTGAAGGCCGCGCGGTTGTTGAAATCCAGCTCGTCGTAGAGCCGGATGCAGACGCCCGGCCCCACGCGGCCGCAACGGCCGGCGCGCTGGTTGGCCGAGGCGCGGCTGATGGGCTCGATGCGCAGCTGCTCGACCTTGTTGCGCCACGAATAGCGCTTGATGCGGGCCAGGCCGCTGTCGACCACGAAGCGGATGCCGGGCACCGTCAGCGAGGTTTCCGCCACGTTGGTGGCCAGCACGATGCGGCGCGCGTTGCCGCGCGGGCGGAAGATCTGTTCCTGCTCGGCCTGCGACAGGCGCGCGAACAGCGGCAGGACCTCGGTGCCGGCCGGGTGCCGCTTGCGCAGCGCTTCGGCCGATTCGCGGATTTCGCGTTCGCCGGGCAGGAACACCAGCACGTCGCCCGGACCATGCCGCGCGCATTCGTCGACGGCGTCGACGATGGCGTCGATCAGGTCGCGCTCTTCGTCGCCCGACATGCGCTCGCGGTCGCGCCCGGCCTTGTTGGGCGCCGGCGCGTTGTCGTCGGCGGCGGGCTCTTCGCGCACGGGCCGATAGCGCACTTCCACGGGATACAGGCGCCCCGAGACTTCGATGACCGGCGCGGGCTTGTCTTCCGACGCGGCAAAGTGCCTGGCGAAGCGTTCGGCGTCGATGGTGGCCGACGTGATGATGAGCTTGAGGTCCGGACGCCGCGGCAAGAGCTGCTTGAGGTAGCCCAGCAGGAAGTCGATGTTCAGGCTGCGTTCGTGCGCTTCGTCGATGATGATCGTGTCGTAGCGGCGCAGCAGCGGATCGCGCTGCGACTCGGCCAGCAGGATGCCGTCCGTCATCAGCTTGATGGACGCGTTGGGCCCAGTGCGGTCGTTGAACCGCACCTGATAGCCGACGACCTCGCCCATGGGCGTGTTCAGTTCCTCGGCGATGCGCTTGGCCACCGAGGTCGCCGCCAGGCGGCGCGGCTGCGTGTGGCCGATCATCTTCTGGCGGCCACGGCCCAGTTCCAGGCAGATCTTCGGAAGCTGCGTGGTCTTGCCCGAGCCGGTTTCGCCGCTGACGATCACGACCTGATGGCCGGCGATGGCGCGCGCGATCTCCTGCCGCCGTGCGCTGACGGGCAGGTCTTCGGGGTAGGTAACGGCCGGGATGGGCCGTTCGGGACGGGGCGCGGCGGGACGGCCTTCGGGACGGGCCCGGGGGGCTTGCCGGGCGGCTTGCCGAGGGTCCGGCTGAGCACTTTGCCGGGCGTCTTCCGGGGTCTGCTCCCGGTCAGTGGCGCGCGGCGCCGGCTTCTTCGGCGCCCGCGGGCTGGAGGATTCAGGCATGTAGGATTTATCCGATTAGCCCGCCATTATAAATTTCTGGCGGACTTCGCGCGCGCGGCCCCTGGCTGCCCGCGCGCGGGGCTCCTACAGCAGCTTGCCGGGGTTCATGAGCTGATTGGGATCTAGCGCCCGCTTGATCATCAGCATCAGGTCCATTTCAACCGGCGACTTGTAGCGGCGCAGCTCGTCGCGCCGCAATTGGCCCACGCCGTGTTCGGCGCTGATGCTGCCGCCGCGCTGCGCCACCAGGTCGTGCACGCGGCGGTTCAGCGCCGCGGTCAGCCGGGCGTACTCGGCGGGCGCCACGTCCGGCGGCAGCAGCACGTTGTAGTGCAGGTTGCCGTCGCCGATGTGGCCAAAGTTGATGATGGGCAGTCCCGGAAAATCCGACACCAGCGCCAGATCCGCTTCCTCGACGAATGCGGCCAGGCGCGAGATGGGCAGCGCGATGTCGTGCTTGACCGCCTTGCCCGCGCGCACCTGCGCCTGCGAGATGCCTTCTCGCAGCCGCCACAGCGTCTGGACCTGCGTGTCGTTCATTGCGACGACGCAGTCCTGGATGACGCCGTCCTCCAGCGCCGCGCCGAGCGCCGCTTCCAGCAAGGCGGGCAGGCCGGCGGGCTCGGTGTCCGACAGTTCCAGAAGCGCGTGATAGGCATGGCGGGCGGCCAGCGGACTGGCCGCGCCGCTGACGTGCGCCACCACCAGATCCAGGCAATGCGCCGACATCATTTCGAACGCGGTCAGCCGTTCGCCGCAGACGCCCTGCATGCGGCTCAATAACGCCACGATTTGCGCGGGCGTATCCGCCCCCACCCACGCCGCCACGCGGCCCGCCGGCGCAGGGTACAGCTTGAGCACCGCGCCGGTGATGATGCCCAGCGTGCCCTCCGAGCCGATGAAGAGACTCTTGAGGTCGTAGCCGGTGTTGTCCTTGCGCAGGCCGCGCAGGCCATTCCAGACGCGGCCGTCGGGCAGCACCACCTCCAGCCCCAGCGCCAGGTCGCGCGTGTTGCCGTAGCGCAGCACCGCGGTGCCGCCGGCATTGGTGGCCAGATTGCCGCCGATGGTGCAGCTGCCCTCCGCGCCCAGACTCAGCGGGAAAAACCGCCCGACCTCGCGCGCGGCGGCCTGCACGTCGGCCAGCAGCACGCCGGCGTCCGCACACAGCGTGTTGTTGACCGGATCGACCTCGCGGATGCGTTTCATGCGGTTCAGGCTCAGGATCACCTGCGCGCCGCTGCCGTCGGGCGTGGCGCCCCCGCTCATACCGGTATTGCCGCCCTGCGGCACCACCGGCGTGCGCGTCTGATGGCACAGACGCATGACGGCCGACACCTCGGTGGCGTTGCGTGGCCGCACCACCACTGGCGTGCTGCCCTGCCACTTGCCCAGCCAGTCGCGCACGTAGGGCCCCTGCCCCTCGGCGTCCAGCACCAGCCCGTTGTCGCCGACCAGATGCGACAGCCGTTCGATCAGTTCGTGGTTGCGCATGGTGGCCTCAGGCGCCGTGCCAGTTCAGCCGGATGCGGCCGATCGCCATCGCCGCGGCAGCCTGTGTCGGCTCGACGACGGGCAGGCCCAGCTCGGCCTGCAGCCAGCCGCGATACGCGGCCATGCCGGCGCAGCCCAGCACCAGCACGTCGGCCTGATGCTCGTCGCGCAACCGCGCGCCCACGTGCAAAAGGCGCTCGCGGGTACGCGCCTCGTCCGACAGTTCGACCACGCCCAGATCCAGCGGCAGCTCGGCCGCCACGCGGCCCGACAGGCCGATCGCGCCGAACATGCGTCCGTGGCGCGGCAGCGATTGGCGCAGGATCGCAATCACACCGACGCGCTGGCCCAGCGTCAGCGCGGTCAGCATGCCGCATTCGCTGATGCCCAGCACGGGCTTGCGCGTGGCTTCGCGCACCGCGTGCAGGCCAGGATCGCTGAAGCAGGCGATGACGTAGCCTGCGGCGGCCGCGCCGTGCTCCGCATCGAGCTTGCGCACCAGCGCGGCGAGCGGCAACGTCACGCTTTCGACGTCGAGCTGCGTCTGGACGCCCGCCGGTCCTTCGGCCAGCGTCAGGCATTGGATGCGCGGACCGCCGGCCATGCGCAGCGGCTCCAGCGCCGCGTCGAATGCGTCCGTCACGGCTTGCGTGGAATTGGGATTGATCACAAACAGGGTCTGTTCCATTCGTCCGTCCTGGTCGTCCGTCCTGGTGGTGGCGGGGCCCGGGCCACGCTGGCGCGGGCGGGGGCAAGGTACGGCGCCAGTCTATCTGCGGGCGGCCTGAGCATGTATTGTCAATTTGTGCGCTGCCCTTAACCCTTTGTTATGCTCGTCGCGTCAATTCGGAGCGGGTGCGCCATGCAACTGAATCTGCGGCAAATCGAAGTTTTCCGGGCGGTGATGACCACGGGTTCGATCAGCGGGGCGGCCAAGCTGCTGTTCGTGTCGCAGCCTGCGGTCAGCCGGTTGCTGTCGCACACGGAACAGCGGCTTGGCTTCGCGCTGTTCGAGCGCATCAAGGGCCGGCTGTATCCCACGCCCGAATCCCGGCAGCTCTTTCGCGAAGTGGAAACGGTCTATGCCGGCGTGCGGCGCGTGGAAGAACTGGCTTCGGAATTGTCCGAGCGCCGCAGCGGCATCCTGCATCTGGTGTCCAGCCCCAGCATCGGCCACATGCTCGTGCCCCTGACCATCTCCCGCTTTCGCGAAACGCACCCCGACGTCAAGGTCACCTTTCAGCCGCTGACGCAGCAGCCCCTGACGCAGATGCTGCTCGACAATCGCGCCGAACTGGGCGTGGTGATCCTGCCCGTGCAGCACCCGAATCTGCTGACCCAGCCGATCGGCCAGGCACGGCTGGTCTGCATCTGCCCGTACAACCATCCGCTTGCCCATCGCTCGCTGCTATCCATCGGCGACCTGTTGCCCTACCCGCTGATTTCGTACGGCGGCGACACGCCGTTCGGCATGCTGGTCGAGCAGATGTACCACGAGGCCGGACAGGCCCGCCGGCTGGCGGTGGAAGTGAGTTCGCCGCAGAACGCGTGCTCGCTGGTGCAGGCCGGTGCGGGCATCGCCATCGTCGATGAATTCTCCGTCAAGAGCCGCACGCAAGGCGACTTTGTGGTGCGCCCGATCGACCAGGCAAAAATCCTGACGGCAAGCCTGGTGCAGTCGCGCTTCGAACCGCTGTCGCAGCTTGCGCAGGCCTTTGTCGACGTGCTGCGCCACACGCTTTGCGAACAGGGTTTCGAGCTGTCCGCAAACGTCCAGGCAAACCCTGCCAAGGGTAAACCTTGACTTAACTGGCTGTTATACCAAGGCAATAAAAAAGCAAGTGGAGTTCTAAAACTTCCGCTTTAGGATGACATCGAAACGTCGCTTCCGATTTCGGTTTTCACGCATCCTGACGGAGAAAAGATGGCAGCCTCCATCGACGCCAAAGGCGTCTTCACCATTTGCCCCACGCCCTTTGACGACGCCCTGCGGGTCGATGCCGACAGCATCCGCACGCTGGTCGACTTCCTGCTTGAAACCGGCGTGACCGGGCTGGCCATCCTGGGCTTTCTGGGCGAGTTGCACAAGCTGTCCAACGACGAGCGCCGGCTGGTGCTGGACACCTTCGTCAAGCACACGAACGGCCGCGTGCCGGTGTGGGTTGGCGTGCGAGCCCATGGCATCGCCGGCGCCATCGAGCAGGCCCGCGAAGCGCAGGAGCTGGGCGCATCGGCCGTGTTCGCGGCGCCCCTGGACAACGCCAGCGATGCCCTGCTGTTCGACTACTACAAGGCAGTGGCCGACGCCGTGAAGATTCCGGTCGTGATCCACGACTTTCCGGACTCCTTCGGCACCGAGATCCGCCCCGAAGTGGTGGCGCGCCTGGGCCGCGAAGGCGGCGTGCACATGATCAAGATGGAAGAGCCGCCGGTGGGGCAGAAGATCAGCCGCATCCGCGAACTGGTGCCGGACGCCGACATGGCCATCTTCGGCGGCCTGGGGGGCGTGTACTTCCTGGAAGAGCTGCAGCGCGGCGCGGTCGGCACGATGACCGGCTTTGCGTTCCCGGAGATCCTGGTCGCCATCTACGAACGCTACGCCAGTGGCGACCACGCCGGGGCTGCCGCGATCTTCGATCGCTACTGCCCGCTGATCCGCTACGAGTTCCAGCCCAAGATCGGGCTGGCGTTGCGCAAGTACGTCTATCAGCGCCGCGGCGCCATCAAGAGCCACGCGCTGCGCGCGCCCGGGATGCGGATCGATCCGGTGACCGCCGCCGAACTGGAGGCGACCGTCGCGCGCGTCGGGCTGTCGCTGGGCGCCACCGGCCGCCAACCCGTGCAGGGTTGAAAGGAGCGAACGCATGGACCTCGGAATCAAGGGCAAGCACGCGCTGGTGTGCGCATCCAGCAAAGGCCTGGGCTACGCCTGCGCACTATCTCTGGCGCGCGAAGGCGTGAATCTGGTGATGGCCGCGCGAACCACGACCACGCTGGACGCCGCGGCGGACGCGATCCGACGCGAGACCGGCGCGTCGGTTGTCACGGTGGCGGCCGACGTCACCACCGAGGCCGGCAGGCAGGCGCTGCTGGCGGCCTGCCCCGAACCCGACATCCTGGTCACCAACGCGGGCGGGCCGAAGCCCGGGGACTTTCGCGAGTGGTCGCGCGAAGACTGGATTGCCGCGCTGGACGCCAACATGCTGACGCCCATTGCGCTGATCCGCGCGACCGTCGACGGCATGATCGCGCGCCGCTTTGGCCGCATCGTCAACATCACGTCCGCCGCCGTGAAAATGCCCATCGACATCCTGGGCTTGTCCAACGGCGCGCGGGCCGGGCTGACCGGCTTTGTGGCGGGTCTGGCGCGCCAGACCGTGCGCCACGGCGTCACGATCAACAACCTGCTGCCCGGCCCGTTCCTGACGGATCGCCTGCGGCAGACCGCAGAACGCAGTGCACGCGACAGCGGCAAGACGGTGGACGACGTGCTGGCCGCCCGGCTGGCGGGCATTCCTGCCGGCCGTTATGGCGACCCCGCCGAATTCGGCGACGCCTGCGCCTTCCTGTGCGGCGCGCGCGCCGGCTTCATGACGGGGCAGAACCTGGTGCTGGACGGCGGCATCTATCCCGGAACGCTTTGACCCACTCCTTGCGCGGAACCCCTTACCCATGACCGATACCGCAGCATTCGACCTGACGATTCGCAATGGCCGCATCAGCACCGCCACCGACACCTTTCACGCCGACATCGGCGTGCGCGACGGGGTGATCGTCGCGTTGGGACAGGGCCTGCCGCCGGGCGCGCGGGACATCGACGCCGCTGGCCGGTGGGTGCTGCCGGGCGGCATCGACAGCCACTGTCACGTCGAGCAACTGTCCGGCATGGGCATCATGTGCGCCGATGACTTCTACAGCGCGACCGTCTCGGCGGCATTCGGCGGCACCACCACCATCATTCCGTTCGCCGCCCAGCACCGCGGCAATGCGTTGCCGGAAGTGGTGGCCGACTACGCCCGCCGCGCCGAGGAAAAGGCGGTCATCGACTACGGCTTTCACCTGATCCTGTCCGATCCCACGGAACAGGCGCTCAAGCACGATCTGCCCGAACTCATCAAGAACGGCATTACGTCCTTCAAGGTGTTCATGACGTATGACCGCCTGAAGCTGGACGATTACCAGTTGCTGGACGTGCTGGAGGTCGCCGACCGCGAGGGCGCGCTGGTGATGGTCCATGCCGAAAACAACGACATGATCCGCTGGGTAGCCCGCCGTCTGGCCGAGCGCGGCATGACGGCGCCCAAGTATCACGCCGTGGCGCACACGCCGCTGGCCGAAAGCGAGGCAACGAATCGTGCCGTGACGCTGGCCCGCATGATGGACGTGCCCATCCTGATCGTTCACGTCGCGGGGCTGGAAGCAGTGCGCGTGGTGCATTCGTCGCAAGCGCTGGGGCTGCCGATTCACGCTGAAAGCTGCCCGCAGTACCTGTTCCTGACGGCCGATGACATCGACGCGCCCGGCCTGGAAGGCGCCAAGTTCTGCTGCAGCCCGCCCCCGCGCGATGCGGCCTCGCAGGAAGCCGTCTGGCAGGGCCTGATCGACGGCACCCTGCAGATCTATTCCTCCGACCACGCGCCCTACCGCTTCGACGCCAGCGGCAAGCTGCCCAAGGGCGACGCCACCACGTTCAAGGACGTGGCCAACGGCGTGCCGGGACTGGAAGTGCGCATGCCGCTGCTCTTCTCCGAAGGCGTGCTGGGCGGGCGCATCTCGATCGAACGCTTCGTGGCGCTGACCGCCGCCAATCATGCCCGCACGTACGGCCTGTACCCGCAAAAAGGCACGATCGCGGTGGGCGCGGACGCCGACATCGCGATCTGGAATCCGGAACGGGAGGTCACGATCTCCGCGTCCATGCTGCACGACAACGTCGGCTACACGCCCTACGAGGGCCGAACCGTGCGCGGCTGGCCCGAGGTGGTCATCAGCCGCGGCCGCATCGCTATTGAGAACGGCCAGCTGCATGTCGAGCGCGGCAGCGGCCGCTTCGTCAAGCGCGGCACGCCCGAGCCCGTATTGCGCCAGCGCCTGACCGGCAATCCCAACGCGCTGGTGCGCAAGTATTTTTCGGCCGATAGCGCCGCCTGAGTCATTGCGAAAGGAACCCGGCATGAGCAAACGTCCCTTCGGCCTGGCGGTCGCGCAGATGGGTCCGGTGCAACCGCAGGAGACGCGCCGGCAGGCGGTGGCGCGCCTGCTCGCGATGATGCGCGAGGCGCATGGACGCGGCGCGCGCCTGGTGGTGTTTCCGGAATTGGCGCTGACCACCTTCTTTCCCCGTTACTGGATGACGGAAGAAGAAGCGATGGCGCGCTACTTCGAAAAGGAAATGCCCGGCCCCGAGACCCGCGTGCTGTTCGACACCGCGCGGGAGCTGGGCATCGGCTTTTACCTGGGCTACGCCGAGATTGCCTCGGACGGCCGGCGCTTCAACACCAGCATCCTGGTCGACGCCAACGCGCGCATCGTCGGGCGCTACCGCAAGATCCATCTTCCGGGCCACAGCGACCACAAGCCCGAGGCGCCGTTTCAGCACCTGGAAAAGAAGTTCTTTGAAGTCGGCAACGACGGCTTCAACGTCTGGGAAACGCTGGGCACGCGCATCGGCATGTGCCTGTGCAACGACCGCCGCTGGACGGAGACCTGGCGCGTGCTGGCGCTGCAGGGCGCCGAGATCGTGGCGCTGGGATACAACACGCCGTCATTGAACATCCACTGGAACGAACCGGTCCATTTGCGCATGTTCCACCACCTGCTCAGCCTGCAGGCGGCCGCGTACCAGAACGCGGTCTGGGTGGCCGCCGCAGGCAAGGCCGGCAACGAGGACGGCAGCCACCTGATCGCCGGATCGGCCATCGTCGCGCCCACGGGCGAGATCGTGGCGCAGGCGCAGGGGGAGGAGGACGAGGTGATTTTCTGCCAGGCCGATCTGGCGCTGGGAGACACCTTCAAGCAGCACATCTTCAACTTCGCCGCCCACCGGCGCCCGGAACACTACGGCTTGATACTCGAGCGCGTGGGGGCCGGTCCCGCCCTGGGCAAGACGCCTCTTCCCTAAAGGACCTGTCATGACCCGCCTTCTCCGCACCCTGACTTTTGCCGGCCGCTGCGGCCTCACGCTGTGCCTGGCCGGCGCCAGCCTGGCCGCGGCCGCCCAGCCGCTGACGACCGGCGTGGACGCCACGTTTGCCCCCCACGCCATGCCCAAGCTAGGCGGCGGGTTGGACGGCTTCAACATCGAACTGGGCCAAGCCATCGCCAAGCAGCTGGGCACCACCATCAAGATCGAAGGCACCGAGTACGCCGCGCTGATCCCGGGCCTGAACGCCAAGAAATACGACTTCGTGCTGGCGCCCACCACGGCCACCGAGGAACGCGCCCGCGCCCTGCTGTTTTCCGAGGGGTACCTCAACACCGACTACACCTTCGTGATCGGCAAGAACGGCAAGGACATCAAGGGCCTGGATGATCTTAAGGGCAGGAAGCTGGCGGTCAACAAGGGGTCGGCCTACGAGAACTGGGCGCGCGACAACGCAGCCAAGTACGGCTTCACCTATGACGTGTACGCCTCCAACGCCGACGCGGTGCAGGCAGTGCAGGCCGGCCGCGCGGACGCCAACCTGGCGGGCAACACCGTGGCGGCCTGGGCCGCCAAGCAGAATCCGGCCGTGCGCACCAGCTACACGATCAAGACGGGCCTGGTCTGGGCGCTGGCGTTCCGGCTGGACGACAAGGCGGGCCGCGACCGCGTGTCCATGGCGCTCAAGTGCCTGAAGCAGGACGGCACGGTCTCCAAGCTGGCGCAGAAGTGGTTCGGCTTCACGCCCGCAGCCGGTTCGGCGGCGGCCACCGTGACGCCGGGTCAGGGCGTCCCGGATCTGCCGGGCTACGACGCCCAGCCGGTCGAGCTGCGCTGCAGCTGATTTTCCGACGCACCGCCAACGACTGGGTAAGGAGCCGCCACGCGGCCCCTGCCCGCGCATTGAGGAGCTTTCGATGGAAACGCCGATCCTGAAAATCGCCGGGCTGCACAAGTCCTATGGCGACAACGCGGTCCTCAAGGGGATCGACCTGGACGTGAGCCGCGGCGAACTGGTCTTCATGATCGGCCCGTCCGGCTCGGGCAAGAGCAGCCTCCTGCGCTGCTGCAACCGGCTGGAGGAGCCGACCGCCGGCAGCATCCACGTCGACGGCGAGGAGATCACCGCCCCGTCGGCCGAGTTGAACCGCATCCGCCAGAACATCGGCATGGTGTTCCAGCACTTCAACCTGTACCGCCACATGTCCGTGCTGTCGAACATCACGCTGGCGCTGCGCAAGGTGCAGAAACTGGCGCGCGCCGAAGCCGACCGCCGCGGCTTGGAGGCGCTGGATCGTGTGGGACTGGCCGACAAGGCCAGCGCCTATCCCGACCAGTTGTCCGGCGGCCAGCAACAGCGAGTGGGGATCGCGCGGTCGCTGGCGCTGCGGCCCAAAGTGGTGCTGTTCGACGAGCCGACCAGCGCGCTGGATCCGGAGCTGGTCGGCAGCGTGCTGAACGTGATGCGTGAACTGAAGCGCGACGGCATGACGATGATGGTGGTCAGCCACGAGATGGGCTTCGCCCGCGCGGCAGCCGATCGGGTGGTGTTCATGGACGGCGGGGTGATCGTCGAGCAAGGCCCGCCGCAGGACGTCTTTGGCGCCCCCCGACAACCCCGCACCCAGACCTTTCTGGCCAGCATGGCGGAACATGCCGCGTAAGGCGGTTTGAAGAGCGCTCCATGGATCTGAATGCCCTGCTGTTCTCGTTTTTCAACGCTGAGGTCGCCTGGCGCTACCTGCCCGACATCCTGGCCGGCATGTGGGTCACGCTGCAATTGGGCGTGGCGGTTGCCGCGACCGGCGTGGCGCTTGGCCTGGTGCTGGCCGTGGTGCGTGCGCTGCGTATCCGGCCGGTGAACTTCCTGATCATCTGCTTTGCCGACATCCTGCGCGCGCTGCCGCCGCTGGTGGTGATCATGGTGTTGTTCTTCGCGTTCCCGTACATCAACCTGTCGATGTCGGCGTTCATGGCGTGCTGGCTGTCGCTGTCGCTGGTGCTGGCCGCGTTCGCCGAGGAAATCTTCTGGGCGGGCATCCTGTCCGTGCCGCGCGGCCAGGCCGAGGCGGCGCGCTCCACCGGGCTGAACTGGCTGCAGAGCATGGTGTATGTCGTGATGCCTCAGGCCATGCGGCTGACGGTCGCGCCGCTGACCAACCGGGTCATCGCCATCACCAAGAGTACGGCGCTGGGTTCGGTCGTGGGATTGAGCGAAGTGCTCAACAACGCGCAATCGGCCAGCAGCAATGCGGGCAACGCCACGCCGCTGACCTTGGCTGCGGTGGCGTGCCTGCTGATCTTCCTGCCCGTGGTGATTCTGGGGCGCTGGACCGAAACGCGCTTCAAGTGGAAGCACTGAGGGGAAGTCCTGAAGGGAAGCACTGCCGCAATCACTGAGCGGACGCGTCTTTACGAATAGATATCGGGCGGGAAGCGAGGCCGATTACGCCAGCCCGGCACAACAAGGGAGCCCCGAACGGGCCCCAGGGGAACCGCATGGACGAAATCCTGCAGAATTTCTTCAATCTGAACATCTATGTCAGCGTCGCGCCGTACCTCTTGCAGGGGCTGGGGCGCACGCTGATGCTGTCGGCCATGGTGATCCCGGTGGGACTGGCCTCGGGACTGCTCATCGGCGTGCTGTCCGTCACGCTGAAAGCCCGCTGGTCGCGCGTGCTGCTGGCCATCTACATCGACTTCTTCCGCGCGTTGCCGCCGCTGGTGCTGCTGATCTTCATTTACTTCGGGGCGCCGTTCCTGGGCCTGGACCTGCCCAAGCTGCTGGCGGTGGCCGTGGGCTTCATGCTGAACAATTCGTCCTATTACGGCGAGGTCTTCCGTGCCGGGCTGGAAAGCGTGCCGCGCGGGCAGATCGAGGCGGCGCGCTCAACCGGCCTGTCCGCCTGGCAGACGATGTGGCACGTGCAGATTCCGCAGGCCTCGCGCAACGTCATGCCGGATCTCATCAGCAACACGCTCGAAGTGGTCAAGCTGACCACGCTGGCCAGCGCCGTGGCGCTGCCGGAACTGCTGCGGGTGGCGCGCGACGCCCAGTCGCTGGTCTACAACCCGTCGCCCATCGTGCTGGCGGCGCTGTTCTACCTGGCGCTGCTGTGGCCGGTGGTGCGCCTGCTCAGCCGGCTGGAACACCGGCAGCTTTCCCGGCATTGACCCTTTTAGCGCGGCGGCCAGTGCGGCGGCCAGTGCGGCGGCCAGCGCGGCGGCCCGGCTCGCCACTGGAACTTCCTGTGGGGCGCCCGCAACAATGCGTGCTACGCACCGCGCGGACCGCACCAGCGCGCGCCCTATAATTCCGCGTAGCGCCGCCCCCTGAGGCGGCGCTCTCCGCACGGCCTGCCGGCCTGCGCCGTCCCGCGACCCATAGGATTGTTAAGCAACTCACACCATGCCCGACCTGGAACCAGACACCGTCTCCGCCCTTGAAGCCCCTGAATTCGCCGCCGCGCAGTTTGTGCGATGGTTCCGAGACGTGGCCCCCTACGTGCACGCGTTCCGAGGCAAGACCTTCGTGGTGGCATTTGGCGGCGAACTCGTGCAGGCGGGCGCGTTGAACGCCCTGGTCCAGGATCTGTCCCTGTTGTCGTCGCTGGGCATCCGGCTGGTGCTGGTGCACGGCTCGCGGCCCCAGGTCAACGAGCAACTGCGCCTGAAGGGCTACACGCAGCAGTTTGACCGGGGCCTGTCCCCTACCGACGCCGCCGCGCTGGAATGCGCCAAGGAAGCCGCCGGCGAGATCCGTCTGGACATCGAAGCCGCTTTCAGCCAGGGGTTGCCCAACACGCCCATGTCGCACGCGCACATCCGCGTGATCTCCGGCAATTTCGTCACCGCGCGTCCCACGGGCGTGCTGGATGGTGTGGATTACAAGCACACCGGCCAGGTGCGCAAGATCGACATCGAGGCGCTGAAGTTCGCCATCGAGAAAGGCTCGTCGGTCGTGCTGCTGTCGCCGCTGGGGTTCTCGCCCACCGGCGACGCCTTCAATCTGGCGATGGAAGACCTGGCCACCAGCGTGGCCGTAGGCCTGCGCGCCGAAAAGCTGATCTTCCTGTCCAGCTCGCAGGGCGTGCTGAACGACGATGGCACGCTGGACACCGAACTGGCGCGCGTGGATGCTGACGCGCTGCTGGCGGGCGGCGAGCTGGACGAAGAGACCCATTCCTTCCTGCAGTACGCCTCGCTCGCGGTCAAGCGCGGCGTGGCCCGCGCCCACCTGCTGCCGTTCGAGCTGGACGGCAGCGTGCTGCTCGAGATCTTCACCCACGACGGCGTGGGCACCATGGTGGTCGAGGACACGCTGGATGACCTGCGCCCCGCCACCATCGACGACGTGGGCGCCATCCTCAGTCTCATCGAGCCGCTGGAAGCCGACGGCACGCTGGTGCCGCGTCCGCGCAGCGTGGTCGAGCGCGACGTCGAAAACTTCACTGTGCTGGAGCACGACGGCGTCATCTACGGCTGCGCGGCGCTGCATGACTTCCACGACGAGCAGATGGCCGAAATGGCCTGCCTGATCGTGCATCCCGAGTGGCAAGGCTCCGGCGAAGGCGAGATCCTGCTGCGCCACATGGAATCGCGCGCCCGCGCGCTGGGCGCCAAACGGCTGTTCGTGCTGACCACGCGTACCTCGCACTGGTTCATGAAGCGCGGTTTCGTGCAGGGCGGCATCACCGACCTGCCCCGCGAAAAGCAGAACAACTACAACCGCTCCCGCAACAGCCTGGTGTTCATCAAGAAGCTCTGACACCGGCCTGCGGCGCGATTCCGCGGTAAGCAAGAGGGGCTTGGCGCCCGACGCACGCCAAGCCCGCTAAAATGTGGCGTTATTCATTTTTCCGGCAGCGAACCATGGCCCGTATCGTCAACTGTGTGAAACTGAAACGTGAAGCCGAAGGGCTGGACTACCCGCCCTACCCCGGCGAAGTCGGCACCCGCATCTGGCAGAGCATTTCGAAGGAAGCCTGGGAAGACTGGAAAGGCGTGCAGACCCGTCTGGTGAACGAAAACCGCCTGAACCTGGCCGACGCCCGCGCACGCAAATACCTGCAGCAGCAGATGGAGCGTTTCCTGTTCGAAGACGGCAGCGTCGAAGCCGACGGCTACGTTCCTCCCTCGGCGTGATCCGCCCCCGCCGCGCCTTCGGGCATGCGGCACGGCAAAGCCCCTCGCACGCGAGGGGCTTTGTTTTTTGCGGCGCGCCGATACGCGCCGCCAGCGTGCAGGCGAAGGCCTTAAGATTCAAGGTTGCAGACCGTATTAAAGCTGTCATGAAAGAAGAATCGCGCCCGCCCCTCCACCCGGACCCGTCCCCTGTCATTGCGCGCGCGTTGGCGATCGAACCCGACCGCAAGACCGGCACGCTGCAGGATGTGCGGCATGTCGTGATCCTGATGCAGGAGAACCGGTCCTTCGACCATTACTTCGGCACGCTGCCCGGCGTACGCGGATTCGCCGATCCGCATCCCGTGCCCACGCGCGCGGGCACGGTGCTGACGCAGACCGATGGCAGCGCGCATTGCCGCCCCTACGATTTGCAGACAGAGGTCGCCAGCGACAAGCCGGTCGGCTACACCACGCCGCACACCTGGGACGATTCGCAGCGCGCCTGGAACGATGGCCGCATGGATCAGTGGCTGTCCGCGAAGAGCCGGCTGGGCATGGGCGCCTACCGCAGCGCCGACGTGCCGTTTCAGACCGCGTTGGCCAATGCCTTCACGTTGTGCGATGCCTATCACTGCTCGGTCCAGGCCGGCACCAATCCCAACCGGCTGTTTCTGTGGACCGGCACCAACGACCCGCAGGGCGCAGCCGGCGGCCCCGCGCTGGTCAACACCTACGACCGGCTGGGTCCGGCGGGTGAAGGTTATTCCTGGACCACATACCCCGAGCGTCTGCAGGACGCCGACGTGACCTGGTGCATCTACCAGGACATGGCGGACAACTACAACGACAATCCGCTCGCGGGCTTTCAGCAGTACCGACGGCAGCATGCGGGCACCATGGGCAACGCCCCGCTGCGCGACCGCGCGCTGGCCACGCGCACGCTGGAGGATCTGGCGCGCGACGTCGCGGACGGCACGCTGCCGGCCGTGTCGTGGATCATCGCGCCCACGGCGGATTCGGAACATCCCGAGGTCTCGTCACCTCGCCAGGGCGGCGCCTACACCGAGCGCGTGCTGGACATTCTGACGGCGCATCCCGACACATGGAGCCGTTGCGTCCTGTTCGTCACCTACGACGAAAACGATTGCTTCTTCGACCACGTGCCCCCGCCCGCCCCGCCGGCGCGCCACCCGGACGGCGAGTCGGGCGGCCTGTCCACCGTGGAACTGGACGGCGAATACCACGACGCGCGCCGTGGTCCCAGCGCGTCCACGGCCGACGATCCGGCCGGGTTGTACGGACGCGCCTTCGGCCTGGGCCCGCGCGTGCCGATGCTGGTGGTCTCGCCCTGGAGCCGCGGCGGCTGGGTCAATTCGCAGGTGTTCGACCACACGTCGGTCATCCGATTCCTGGAAACGCGCTTTGGCGTGGCCGAACCCAACATCAGCCCCTGGCGCCGCGCAGTGGCGGGCGACCTGACGACGGCCTTCGATTTTACCGGCGACAGATGTTCGCATCACCCCGACAGCCACCGCCACGCGTGTCCTCTGCCCTACGTGCTGGAAGCCGTAGGCAAGATCACGGCCGACGGCCAGCATTACCGCCTGACGCTGCGCAACCCGGGCGGCGCGGGCGCCGTGCTGCATGTCTACGACCGCCTTGCGCTGGCGCATCCGCCCAGGCGCTACACGGTGGGCGCGGGCGCGCGTCTGGATGACGGATGGAGGCTGGCCGCGGGTGGCGCGTACGATCTCTGGCTGCTGGGGCCGGATGGCTTTCACCGGGCGTTCCGCGGCGATGCGCAGGATGCGGGCACCCTTGAAGCGCAACTCGTGCCCGTGACCTCGGGCCTGCGCCTGCGGCTCGTGAACCACGGCGACATGCCCCAGCCGGTCAGGGTGGAGTCGCGCATGAACGATGGCTGGCGCGCGATGGCCCACGTGCCCGCAGGCGGCGCGGTCGAGCTTAAATACGCCGGCTGCGAGGGCTGGTACGACCTGGAAGTGGGTGCGCCGGCGATGCCGGCCTTTGGACGCCGGCTGGCGGGCCGCATCGACGCGGGCAAGCCGGGGGTGCCGGATCCCCGGCTGTGCCAGGGAGCGGCGCTGCCGCTGTGAAGCGGCAGCCGGTCTTTCTGTTTACTGCTCCGAGGTGTCCTCGGTTTCTTCTTCGCCGCGCGCCAGGCGCTCGGTGTTCTTCACGCCGGTGTGGCGCACGTCGGCGCCCTTGACCATGTAGATCACGCGTTCGGACATGTTCTTGGCATGATCGCCGATGCGCTCAAGCGCGCGGGCGATGAAGATCATGTCGATGGCGCGTGAGATCGTGCGCGGATCTTCGATCATGTACGTGATCAGGTGACGCAGCGCGCCCTTCCATTCCTTGTCGACTTCCTTGTCGCTGCGCACGACGGCGGCGGCCTGGATGGGGTCGAGGCGGGCAAACGCGTCCAGCGCCTGGTGCAGCATGTTGCGCACGTTGGCGGCCATGTGACGCAGTTCGATCACCGGAATGTGGCGCAGTTCGCCTTCGTGGACGCGACGGGCGACGGTGGCGACCTTCTCGGCTTCGTCGCCGGAACGTTCCATGTCGGTCAGCATCTTGGACACGGCCATCAGCATGCGCAGATCGATGGCGGTGGGCTGGTGCCGGGCCAGGATGCGGCTGATGCTTTCGTCGATCTCGACTTCGTGGCGGTTGACTTCCTTTTCCCGCTCGCGAACCTTTTCAACCAGCGACATGTCGCCGCTGGCCAGCGCGTCGATCGCTTCCTGGATCATGGCTTCCACCACGCCGCCCATTTGCAAGAACTGCGAACGGACGCTTTCCAGATCGGCGTCGAACTGTTTGTTTGTATGCTCCGTCATCCGGGCTCCCTGCGTGGTTGATCTCATTGCATTGCCCCGAAAGTAGAGAGGTTACGAGATGGGCCTGCACAACCGGCAAGGTTATGACCCAAGTGTGACAGGATTATGAATGCGGGCCCCGCACCCCGCAAGACGGAGCGGCGGGACCCGCATCACAACCGGACTCAGGCGCGGCGGTCCAGGCGGCGGATGCCGTTCTGGGTGGCCAACAGCGCCACGTCGGCGCCGGACAGCGCGAACAGGCCGCAGGTCACGACGCCCGGCAGGTTGTTGACGATGGCCTCGAACGCGGGCGCGTCAGTAATGGAAAGACCCGACACGTCCAGGATGATGTTGCCGTTGTCGGTGACGAAGCCCTCGCGCAGGCGGGGCTGGCCGCCCAGCGCGGTCAGTGCGCGGGCCACGGATTCACGCGCCATCGGGATGACCTCGAGCGGCAGCGGGAACTTGCCCATCGTCTGGACCAGCTTGGATTCGTCGGCGATGCAGATGAAGCGCTCGGCTACCGAGGCCACGATCTTCTCGCGCGTGAGCGCGCCGCCGCCGCCCTTGATCATGTGCAGATCGGCGTTGATCTCGTCGGCGCCGTCCACGTAGATGGGCATCGTGGACACGTCGTTCAGATCCAGCACCTTCAGGCCGTGGCCGGCCAGGCGCGCCGCGCTGCGCTCGGAGCTGGCGACCGTTCCGCCGATGCGGCCCTTGAATCGCGCCAGGCCATCGATGAACAGGTCGGCGGTGGAACCGGTGCCCACGCCGATGATGACGTCAGGGCCGGCGACCTGTTCGACGAATTCCAGGGCCGCGTCGGCGGCTTGCTGCTTGAGTTCTTGCTGGGAGAGCATGGCGGTAGAAGTGCGGAAAAGTTGCTTGAGCCGGGAAATTTAGCACGCGGCGATGGCGGGCCAGGCGCGCGACAGGATGGCCTGCGTGTCGACGCCGGCGGCCAATTCGCCAAAGATGCCTGACGCTTCCTGCAGGCGGCGGCCGACGAAGGCCTGCGCCACCGCGCCGGGCGCGTGCTCGATGAGCAAGGCGGCCTGCCACAGGCGCGCCAGACCGGCGGCGATGCGACGCGCCTGGAATGGCGCCTGCTCGCCATCGGCCAGCAGCGCGCGCCAACGCGCCAGCGCCGCGTCGAACTCCCGGTGCTGGCCGGCGGCGCGGGCGAATTCCGCGTCCAGCGCCGGCAGCGCGTCAGGCTCGCGCTGCAGCGCCCGCAGCACGTCCAGCGCCATGACGTTGCCCGAGCCTTCCCAGATGGAATTGACGGGCGTTTCCCGGTACAGGCGCGGCATCGGCCCTTCTTCGACGTAGCCGTTGCCCCCCCAGACCTCCATGCACTCGGCCACAGCGGCGACCGCGCGCTTGCAGACCCACAGCTTGGCGGCCGGCGTGCCGACACGGACCAGCGCGCGCGCGGCCGCGTCGCTGCGTTCGTCGACGGCCCGCGCCAGACGCAGCGCCAGCACCATGGCCGCTTCGCTTTCGAGCGCCAGGTCGGCCAGCACGTTGCGCATCAGCGGCTGTTCGATCAGCGGTTTGCCAAAGGCCTGACGATGCCGCGCATGATGCGCCGATTGCGCCAGCGCCTGGCGCAGCAGCGCCGCGCTGCCCAGCACGCAATCGAGCCGCGTGGTGCCCGCCATTTCCAGCAGCACGGTCAGGCCGCGGCCGGGATCGCCCACCATCACGCCCCAGGCGTCTTCGAATTCGACTTCCGAACTGGCGTTGCTCCAGTTGCCCAGTTTGTCCTTCAAACGCCGCACGCGCACGGCATTGCGCGGGCCATCCGGTATCCAGCGGGGGACGAAAAAGCAGCTCAGCCCCTCATCGGTCTGCGCCAGCACCAGATGGGCGTCGGCCTGCGGCACTGAAAAGAACCATTTGTGTCCGACCAGCTGATAGGCGCTGCCGCGCCCTGGCGCGCCCAGCGGCGAGGCTCGGGTAGTAACGGCGCGCAGGTCGGAGCCGCCCTGCTTTTCGGTCATGCCCATGCCGATCAGCGCGCTGCGTTTGGCGGTGAGCGGCGCATCGCTGCCATCGAAATCCCGCGCGTAGAGCGCAGGCAGCCACTGGCCCGCAAAATCCACGAAGCCGGCAGGCTCGCGTTGCAAGAGCGGAACGGCGGCAAAGGTCATGGTGGTCGGACAGAGCGTGCCGGCCTCGACCTGGCCTTGCATCAAGTAGGCGGCGGCGCGCGCCACCTGCGCGCCCGGCGCGGGCTGCATCCACGCGCGGCTATGCAGGCCGCGCGCCATGATGCCGCTCATCAGCACGTTCCAGGCGGGGTGAAAGTCGATGCGGTCCACCCGATGGCCGGCGCGGTCGTAACTGACCAGTCGTGGCGGACAGCGGTTGGCCTCGGCGCCCGCGGCCAGCGTCTGCGCGCGGCCCAGCCAGGCGCCATGCGCGGCGAGGTCGCCCGCCCACGCTTCGGCGCCCTCGCGGCGCACGGCCTCGCGCAGCGCCGGGTCGGTGTCGTACAGGGAATAGTCTTCCAGGGGCGGCACCTGGTTGAACACGGTATGCGTCGCGAACGATGACATGGAGTCTCCCTGGTTCGAACGGCCGCGGCGGCGCGGGTTGCCCGCAGCCGCTACCCGGCCATGGGCGCGGTCAAGGGCCAGGGCCGCAGCGCTTCGACCTGCGCCGCCAGTTCCAGCAGCTGCGCCTCGGCGCCCAGTGGTCCCATCACCTGGATGCCGATGGGCAGCCCGTCCGCGGACATGCCAAACGGAATCGAGATGGCGGGCATGCCGGTCAGGTTCGCCAACGGCGCGAAGGGCGAATAGCCGATGACGCCCTTCTTGCCCAGACGGTAGGCCAGATAATCGGCGTTGTCCATGGCGTAGCGGCCGATGGGCGCGGGCGGCAATGCCAGCACCGGACTCAGAAACAGGTCATAGCCCTGGGCGCCATCCCGATGCAGGAAACGCCCGATGCGGCGGGTGATCTCGTGGCAGGTGTCGACGCAGGCCACATACTGCGCACCGGAGATCGCGCGGGCATATTCACGCGCGCCGAGCGTGGTGGGCTGCAGTTCGTCAGCGGCCAGGCGCCTGCCGCGCGCGGCCACGAAGCTGTCGATGGCGTTGGCGGCCGCGCTGGCGATCAGCGGCAGCATCGGCGACAGGACTTCCTCGGAGCCGACGGGCGGCGCCTCCTGCACCAATTCATGCCCCAGCGAGGCAAAGAACCGGGCCGCCTCGTCCAGCGTCGCGGCAACATCCGGATGAATGGCCTCGCCTTCGTAGGTGGTGTTGATGAAGGCAATGCGCCGGCGCGGCGCCGCGCTCGGATCGGCGGCAACCCGGGCCACCACCCCGCGATAGGACGCCGCGGGCGGGACGGGCGCGGCATAGGGCGCACCCACGTCGGCGCCCGCGCTGATGTCCAGCGCCGCCGCGCAGTCGCGCACGGACAGAGTCATCATGTGTTCGGTAGCCAGGCCGCCCCAGCCTTCACCTTTAAGCGGACCGAGCGGCATGAGGCCGCGCGACGGCTTCAGGCCCAGCACACCGCAGCACGACGCCGGGATGCGGATCGAGCCGCCGCCATCGCTGCCATGCGCGATGCGCACCATGCCGCTGGCGAGCGCCGCCCCGGCGCCGCCACTGGAGCCGCCCGCGCTGTGGCCCTTTTTCCAGGGATTCTGCGTGGCGGGGCCATAGACGGGCGACTCCGTCGTGGGGCTCAGGCCCAGCTCGGCGCTGGTGGTGCGGCCGAACGGAATCAGCCCGGCGCGCCGGTAACGTTTGACGATGTCGGCATCGAGGTTCCACGTGACCTGGCCGTACAGCACGGACCCCATCGCACTGGGCAGGCCGATGGCCGCCGTGGCGAGGTCCTTGAGCAGGGTCGGCACGCCGAGGAACGGCCGGTCGCGCAGCAGCGCGAGGCGCTGCTCGGACGTCAGCGACGCCAGTTCTTCGTCCAGGGACTGGGCCAGCCGCAGCCCGGCTTCGGCCTGCACGCCGCAGGCGGCATTGACGGATGGATTGCGCGCTGCGACGCGCTCGACCGCCTGCTGCATGGCAGTCAGCGCGGTGGTGGCGCCTTGGGCGATGTCAGCGCCCAGCGCCGTCGCG
The DNA here is from genome assembly GCF_002388205.1 of Achromobacter sp. UBA4530. Lineage (NCBI taxonomy): Bacteria > Pseudomonadati > Pseudomonadota > Betaproteobacteria > Burkholderiales > Alcaligenaceae > Achromobacter > Achromobacter sp. UBA4530. Next base: position 83,723 of record NZ_DGMA01000025.1, read on the forward strand.
TCGAGAGAAGAGGAATCATGGCGTTCGGCGATGCTCATGCTGACGATGCTCCAGGTATCGACGGCGAAGTGCCGCATGCATGAGGATATCGGCAGTCAAGGCGGGCAACAAGCGCGCCCGGCGACGGGCGCGCCCCAGCTTGCCTGTTCAGACGGCGCCGGCCGACGGCGCGCGGGGTTCCTCGGCGTCGTCGTCCTCGGGATCGGCGGCGTCCGCCGACGCCCCGCCCAGCAGGCGCAGCGCATCGGCTTCCGGCAGCGCTTCAACGCCCTTCAGGTTGCGCAGCATGGCGCGGGTGCGCACCTCGGTCTGGCCGATCTTGTTGCTGGCGGTGTCCAGCGTCTTCTTGACGCTGGCCAGCGATTCGCCGAACTTGCCGAACTCGGTCTTGACGGCCCGCAGCACCTGCCACACCTCGGAGGAACGCTGTTCGATCGCCAGCGTGCGGAATCCCATCTGCAGGCTGTTCAGCAGCGCGGCCAGATTGCTCGGACCCGCCACATTGACGCGCAGGTCGTGCAGCTTGTCCAGCAGGCCGGGGCGGCGCAGCACCTCGGCATACAGGCTTTCCGTGGGCAGGAACATGATGGCGAAGTCGGTCGTGTGGGGCGGCGCGATGTACTTGCCGGCAATCAGCCGCGCCTGGACCTCGACCGCGCGGCCCAGTGCGGCCCCGGCCACCTTGACGCCCTCGGCGTCGGCCGCTTCCTGCGCGTCCATCAGGCGCTCGTATTCTTCCTTGGGGAACTTGGCGTCGATCGGCAGCCAGACCGGATCGCCGCCGTCGCCACGCCCCGGCAGCCGGATGGCAAATTCCACGGCCGCGTCGCTGCCCGGCACCGGCTTGACGTTGCTGGCGTACTGATCGGGCGTCATGTTGTCTTCGATCAGGCGCGCCAGTTGCACTTCGCCCCACGTGCCGCGGGACTTCACGTTGGTCAGCACGCGCTTCAGGTCGCCCACCCCGGCGGCCAGCGCCTGCATTTCACCCAGCCCCTTGTGCACGGCTTCGAGGCGGTCGGACACCAGCTTGAAGGACTCGCCCAGCCGCTGCTCCAGCGTGGCATGCAGCTTCTCGTCCACGGTGCGGCGCATTTCGTCGAGCTTGGCGCTGTTGTCCGACTGCAGCGATTGCAGGCGCTGATCCACCGTGGCGCGCACTTCCATCAGGCGCCGTTCGTTGATCTGGATGAGGCCCTGCAATTGTTCAGAGAAGCCGGCGGCAAAGCGCGACAGCGATTCGGCGGATTCGGCCCGGGCGGCCTGCGCATCGCGCGACAAGCCCGCGCGCAGATCGCCGTGCGACTGCGCCAGTTCCTGCCGCAGCGCGCGTGTGGATTCGGAAAACTCGCTGCGCAGGCCGCGCTGGCCTTCGGCGATGTCGGCGCGCAGCGCGCGCTCGGTGCGCTCCAGTCCTTCCAGCAGGGCGTCCAGTCGGGGATCGGTGGCGGACGGGCGCAGCCAAGCCAGCACGGCGGCCACGAAGGCCAGCACGGCGCCGCCGGCGGCGACCCAAAGCAGAATATCGTTCAAGAAAGGCGTCTCCAAAGCGCGAATTGTAGGTCCCATTCCGCCCCCCTTTCCAGCCTGCTCCGCCAGCGTGAAGGCGCGGCGGGAGCAAGAGGATTAAACTGGCGGCCATCTGCATGGATACCCCTCGCTTCTTTGAACTCCGCCGACCGCTCCGCCTGCACGCCTGCCGTCTCATTCCAGTCCGTGTTCGGACCGCTGAACCTGGATTCGGCAACGCCACTTGCCACGGGCGGAGACCGGCACATTTTCCAGCACCCGCACTCCCCCGCCCTGCTCGTCAAGGTCATGGACATGCGCGCGCGGGCAATCTACCTGGAAGCGCGGCCGTTCAAGCGCTGGTACAAGCAATATCAGCGCGAAAGCGCCTACCGCGTGTACCTGAACGAGATCTCGGAATACGTCACCACCACGACGCGCCCGTCCGGCGTGTGGCAGGTGCCCATGGCGCGCATCGTCGGGGTGGCGCAGACCTCGCTGGGCCTGGGGCTGGTGGTCGAAAAGATCACCGACGAAGCCGGCAACATGGCGCCGACCGTGACCGATCTGGCCATGAAAGGCCTGCTCGACGATGCGCTGAAAGCGCAGCTCGATGCGTTCTTCGATGATCTGGCCGATGCGCACGTCGTGGTGCACGACATGTCGACCAGCAACATCGCCGTGGGCCTGAACGCCGACGGCAAGAAGGGCCTGTACCTGATCGACGGCTTCGGCGTGCTGCCGCTGATCCCGCTGTATGCATGGAGCAAGCGCCTGAACCGCCGCCGCCTGCAGCGCAAGTACGCCGAACTGCGCGAATCGCTGGCCCGGCGCATGCGCGAAGCCGGCATCTAGCCGCCGGCTGGCGCCTCGGGCAGCACGATGCCCTGCCGGTCCACCCACACGTAATCCTGTCCCGCGCGCTGCCCGCGCCGCAGCGGGTTACGCGTGCAGAACGCGGCGTAGGCCGGGTCCACGAAACGGTAGCTCAGGTGTTCGTCGCGCCCCGCCGGAATGCCCAGCCGCGTGGTGCAGATGAGATACGGCGGCGACTCGCCCACGTCTTCCACGTACAAGGCGTCGGGATCGAAACGGCGGGCGTCCCATTCAGGCACTTTCAGGCCCAGCGACCGGCACAGCAGCGTCTGGCCCGCGCAAAGCGCGCCCAGCGCCCGAGGCCGCCCTTGCGCATCGGGGTTCAGTTCGCGCATCCGTTCAAGCGACTCGGGGCCGGACAGCGCGTCGGTCCACGGATAAGCCGATTTGATCAGCACCGCATTGCCGGGGCCGCCCGCGCTGAAGTTCAGCGAATCGCCCCCGCGGGCGTAGTACATGTAGATGGTGCCGCCGTCCATGAACAGGGCGCGGCGCTTGTGGGTGTAGCCCAGAGAGGCATGGCTGCCCCGCTCTTCCAGGTAGTAGGCCTCGGTTTCGATGATGCGGGCCGACAGCCACAGGCCGCCGGCCCGGTGGCGGATCACCTTGCCGGGCAACTCGCGCGCCAGCTGAGCCGCGTCGCGGTCAAAGAAGGCGTCCGGCAAGGCCTGTCCGGCCCCGCCGCGGGCCTCAGGCGAAACGTTCGCCGTAGCGCTTTTCACTGAAACCAACACTCACCTCGCCATCCGGCGTGACGGTGACCGGACGGCGCACCAGGGCCGGGTACTCGGCGATCAGCTTGGTCCACTGGGCGTCGGTGTGGGCCGTCTTGCGGTCCTCGGGCAGGTTGCGCCACGTCATGGAGGCGCGGTTGACCAGCTTTTCCCAACCGCCGACCTGCTCGGACCAGGACTTGAGCGTCGCGGCCGGCACCGGCTCGTCGCGGTAATCGACGAAGGCGTGGTCAACGCCATGCTCGGTCAGCCAGTCGCGCGCCTTTACGCAGGTGCTGCACTTGGTCAGGCCATACAGGGTGGTTTGCGTCATTTGGATTCGGACTCCTTGCGCCATTGCATGCGGTTGGCGAGGATCACGCACGTGCCCACCGCCAGGATGAACAGGGTGGCCAGCGCGTTGATCTCGGGCTTGAGGCCCAGCCGCACCCGGGAGAAGACCTCCATGGGCAGCGTGCTGGAGCCGGGGCCGGACAGGAACGACGCGATGACGACGTCGTCCAGCGACAGCGTGAAGGACAGCAGCCAGGCCGACGCCAGCGCCGGCGCAATCAGCGGCAGCGTGATCTTGAAGAACACGGTGATCGGGGTGGCGCCCAGGTCCAGCGCGGCTTCTTCCAGCGAGCGGTCCAGGTCGCGGATGCGGGTCTGGATGACGACGGCTACGAACGCCATGCACAGCGTTACATGCCCCACCCAGATCGTGAACATGCCGTTCTGCTCGGGCCAGCCCAGCGCACCGCGCACCTCGACGAACATCAGCAGCAGCGAGATGCCCAGCACAACTTCGGGAATCACCAGCGGCGCGCTCAGCATGCCGACGTACAGCGCAAAGCCGCGGAACCGGCCCATGCGTCCCAGCACATAGCCCGCCCAGGTGCCGATGACGACGGCCGCGGTGGCCGTCAGCACGGCAATGCGGAACGACAGCCAGGCGGCGCGCAACAGCGCGTCGTCATTGACCAGCGAGTGATACCAGCGGAACGAAAACCCGGTCCACGACGTGACCGAGGGCGACTCGTTGAACGAAAACACCATCAGGCTGAGGATGGGCACGTACAGAAAGAAGTAGCCCAGCCCCAGCACCACGGCGCGCAGCGTCTTGTTCGGACCGTTCATTTGCGGTCTCCGCCCTGCTGCTTGACCTGGCTGTACTGGAAGTACACCAGCGGCACGAGCAGCAGCAACACCATCACGCACGTCACGGCCGACGCCATCGGCCAGTCGGCGTTGTTGAAGAATTCATTCCACATCACGCGGCCTATCATCAGCGTGTTCGCGCCGCCCAGCATTTCGGGGATCACGTATTCACCGACGGCCGGAATGAACACGAGCATCGCGCCCGCGATCACGCCCTGGCGCGACATCGGCACCGTGATCTGCCAGAACGCCTGCCACGGCCGGGCGCCCAGGTCATAGGCGGCTTCGAGCAGGCGCAGGTCCATCTTCACCAGCGTCGCGTACAGCGGCAGGATGAAGAACGGCAGGTAGGCATAGACCATGCCGATGTACACGGCCAGGTCGGTGCGGTAGATCTCGAGCGGACTGGAGATCAGGCCCAGGCCCTGCAGCAGGTTGTTGAGCAGCCCGTCGTTGCGCAGGATGCCCACCCAGGCATACACGCGCAAAAGCAGCGACGTCCAGAACGGCAGGATCACCGCCAGCAGCAGCAGGTTGCGCACGCGCGCCGACGACCGGGCGATGTAGTACGCAATGGGGTAACCCATCAGCACGCAGACGAGCGTGGTGATGCCGGCGATCTTCACCGAGCTGAGGTACGTGCGGAAATATTGGTTTTCCGTGAACAGCAGGATGTAGCCGCGCAGGTGCAGGCTGAACTGGATCGCCTCGTCCTGAAACTGCGCCAGCGACGTGTACGGCGGAATGCCGAACTTCATCTCGGCAAAGCTGATCTTCAGCACCAGGAGGAACGGCAGCAGCAGAAACAGCACCAGCCAGGCGAACGGCGGCACCACCGCCAGCGCCCTGCCCGACGGGAGCCACTCGCGGGGCGAAAAGCGGATCATGACGCAAGCACCGTCGCGCTGTCGGCGTCCCAGCTCACGAAGATTTCTTCGTCGATGCCCGGCGCGTCCATCTGGGCCAACAGGCGGCTGGGCACGCTGGCCTCGACCGTCTTGCCGGAGTCCAGGCGGATCTGATAGAGGGCGTAGCTGCCCATCCAGGCCATGTGGCTGACCATGCCGTGGGCCCAGTTGTATTCGCCGTCCGGTTGTTCACGCGAGACCAGCAGGCGCTCGGGCCGGATGGAGACGTGCACTTCCATGCCCAGGGGTTCGCTGACCCCGTGGTTCACGAAGAGCGGACGGGTCAGTTCGTCGCATTCAATGGCCACATGATCGGGCTCGTCGACAACGATGGTGCCCGTGAACATGTTGGTCGACCCGATGAAGCTGGCGACAAAGCGCGAGTTCGGGAAGGCATACACGTCCTGCGGCGTGCCGCACTGAACGATCTGGCCTTCGGTCATGACGGCCAGGCGGTGCGCCATGGTCATGGCCTCTTCCTGGTCGTGGGTGACCATGATGCAGGTCACGCCGACCTGTTCCAGGATCTTCACGAGTTCGATCTGCGTCTTCTGGCGGATCTGCTTGTCCAGCGCCGACATGGGCTCGTCCAGCAGAAGCAGCTTGGGACGCTTGACCAGGCTGCGCGCCAGCGCCACGCGCTGCTGCTGCCCGCCTGAAAGCTGGTTAGGCTTGCGGCGCGAATAGCCCGCCATCTGCACCAGGTCCAGGGCCTCGAACACGCGGTCATGGATTTCGGCGCGGTCCACGCCTTCCTGCTTGAGGCCGAAGGCCACGTTGGCCTCGACCGTCATGTGCGGGAACAGCGCGTACGACTGGAACATCATGTTCACGGGCCGGCGGTACGGCGGCACGCTGGTGATGTCCTCGCCGTCCAGCAGGATCTGGCCCGAGGTCACTTCCTCGAAGCCCGCCAGCATGCGCAGCAAGGTGGACTTGCCGCTGCCCGAGCTGCCCAGCAGCGCGAAGATTTCGTTTCGCTTGACGGACAGGTTGACCGAACGCACGGCCACCACATCGCCAAAGATCTTTACCACATCGGAGACCCGGACGAACTCGTCCGGGTCCGCCTGCTGCGCCGAGTAACGGCTATCGTTCATGATGACTAATTTCCCAACTTCAGCTCGGACCACAACTTGTTCTGCAGCCGTGAAATGTTCAAGGGCAAGGCCTTGATCACGTACAGGGTCTTGGAGACCTCGGCGGGCGGGTAGATCATGGGATTTTCAGCCACATCCTTGTTCACGAACTGCCGCGCTTCCTTGTTGGCGTTCGGGTAGAACATGGTGTTGGTGATGGCTGCGTGGACCTTCGGCGTTTCGATGTAGTTGATGAACGCGTGGGCCTCTTCGGGATGCGGCGCATCCTTGGGGATGACCATCAGGTCGAACCACGCCGGCGCGCCGCCCTTCGGAATGAAGTAGTTCACTTCATAAGGCTTCTTGGCGTCCTGCGCGCGCTTGCGGGCAATCATGACGTCGCCGGAGAAACCGTAGACCATGCACAGGTCGCCCACGGCCAGTTCGTCGATGTAGCCCGACGAGCTGAACTGGCGGATGTACGGACGGATCTTCTTCAGCACTTCCATCGCGGCCTGGTAGTCGGCGCTGTTGGTGCTGTTGGGGTCCTTGCCCAGGTACTTGAGCACGGCCGGGAACACCTGCGCGGCTTCGTCCAGCATGGAGATGCCGCATTCCTTCAGCTTGGCGGCGTTCTCGGGCTTGAAGATCATGTCCCAACTGGCCAGGTCCACGTCGTCGCCCATGATCTGCTTGACCTTGGTGACGTTGTAGCCCAGGCCATTGGTGCCGTAGCCCCACGGGATGGCGTGTTCGTTGCCGGGATCCACTGTGGCGACCAGCGCCATGACTTCGGGATCCAGGTACTTCCAGTTGGGGATCTTGGATTTGTCCAGCTTCTGGAACAGGCCGGCTTCGATCTGGCGCGAGGCGTAATGGGTGGACGGGACAACGACGTCGTAACCCGACTTGCCGGCCAGCAGCTTGGCCTGCAATGCGTCGTTGCTGTCGTAGACGTCATAGCGGACCTTGATGCCGGTTTCCTTTTCAAAACCCGGGATCGTGTCCGGGGCCGTGTATTCGGCCCAGTTGTAGACGTTGACGACCTTGTTCTGCGCCATCGCAGCCGACGTGGCCGCCGCGACCAGCACCGCGCCGAGCGCCCAGCGCATTCCCGCCTTCAGTTCCATTATGTCCAGCCCCCTTGCTCTATGCCGTTTATGACAGGAGTACCAAAAGGCGAAATGATAAAGCCATTTTGCGATGACCTGCCCAACTTTGGGGGGTAATTGGCGCAATTGCCGCCTTGGCGGGCCGCGGCGCGGGCGGGCCAGCGGTCAGGGCTGGATTCCGATGCCCCAGGCCGTCCAGTAACTGTCGCGCAGGCGCATCCAGAACCGGTCGCCGGCCTCGCCGGCCACCTTGCGCAGCGACCGGCGCAGGCGGTCGAGATTGGCCTGGCGCTGCCGCTCCGACAGCCCGCCCTGCGTGCCGCGGTCAAAGTCGATGAGCCAGACCCGGCCATCGTTGCCGATAAGGATGTTGAACGCGTTCAGATCGGCATGCCAGACGCCCGCCCGGTGCATGCGCACGATGGCATCGGCCACCGGCTGCCACAGGGGCTCGGAAAGCGCCTGCGCCAAGGGCCGCACGCCGGGAATGCGCTCGACCACGATGGCGGCGCGGTAGATTGGGCCCTGGCGCCAGTAGGCGGCCGCCAGCGGCGCCGGCACCGGCAGCCCTTGCGCGCGCAGGGCGGCCAGCAGCCGGTATTCGCGAAAGCTGCGCGTGCGCGACTCGCCGTTCCACAGATACGCGTCGCGGCTGATGCGGGCGATCATGCCGCCGCGGCGGTAGCGCCGCAACACACCCTGCCAGCCCTGCCCCTCGACGAACCACGCGGCCTGACGTCCGCCGGCGTCCACCGGCCGCGCCCGGTCGCCATAGTGACCGGGGTTGAAAACTTCGGGGCCTGCGTCGGCAAGGCGCCGGGCATCGCTGAGCATGGCGCCGGCCAGCGGGCCATCCCAGGTGGTGCGCCGCGCGCCGGATTGATCGTCAGCCTTCACGGTTGCGCATCCAGTCGGCCACGCCGTAGAACGATTCGAGCAGACGCTCGACCAGGACGGGCTCGATGCCCTCGTCTTCCATTGCGCGGCCGATACAGGTCACCCATTGGTCGCGCTCCACCTCGCCGATGGAGAAAGGCAGATGACGCGCCCGCAGGCGGGGATGGCCGAAGCGTTCGATGTAGTGGTCCGGACCACCGAAATAGCCGCAGAGGAACCAGAAGAGCTTGTCGCGCGCCTCGTCCAGGCTGGGGCCGTGGGCGGCGCGCAGTTCCTTGAGGTCGGGCTCCATGTCCATCAGGTCATAGAAGCGGTCGACGAGGGCGCGCACGCCGGCTTCGCCGCCAAGAAGGTCAAACATGGTGCGGGAGTTTTCCACGGGTTCTGTAATGGTGTGGACGCGGGACGTCATCAGGTTTCTCGAAGGGTGACGAGCGGCGGCGTGCGCAGGACGCCGCGCAGGGCAAGCGCGCCGCCCGCCCAGGCGCCCAGCATGCCGGTGCCGATGCCGGCCAGCCACGGCCAGAGGCTGAGGGTAATGGTGAAGTCGAACACCTGGGTTGATAAAGCCCAAGCGATCGCGGTCGCGCCGGCCGCCGCCAGAAAGCCTGCCAACCCGCCCACGGCCCACAGCTCGATGCGCTGCGAACGGGCAAGCTGACGGCGCGTGGCGCCCAGCGCGCGCAGCACCGCCGCCTCGCGCATGCGCTCGTCGCGCGTGGCGGTCAGCGCCGCGGACAGCACCAGCACGCCAGCGGCCAGGGTGAACAGGAACAGCAGCTGCACCGCGCGGCCCACTTCATTCAGCACGGACTGCAACTGCTGCAGGATGGCGCCCACGTCGAACACCGTCAGGTTCGGAAACTCCCGCACCAGGGCGGGCAACACCGCCGCCTTTTCGGGCGGCAGGTAGAAGGACGTGATCCAGCTCTGGGGCATGTCGGCCAGTGCGGCGGGGGTCAGGATGGCGAAAAAATTGACGCGCATCGTATCCCAATCCACCCGGCGGATGCTCGACACCGCCACCTCGACCTGCTGGCCGGCCACGTCGAACGTCATCTTGTCGCCCAGCCCGATGCGCAGCGACTGCGCCAGCCCGGCCTCCAGCGAGACCTCCGCGGAACCCGGCGTCAGCCAGCGGCCCTGCTCGATCCGGTTGGACGACGGCATCTCGTCGCCATAGGACAGGTTGAATTCGCGGTCCACCAGGCGCTTGGCGCGCGGCTCTTCATAATCGTCCGGTCCCACCGGCTTGCCGTTGACGGCAATCAGCCGCCCGCGGACCATCGGCGACAGCGTGATGCGGCCCAGGCCTTCGCGCGTCAGCGCGTCGGTCACGGCCTGGCGCTGGTCCGGCTGCACGTTGATCAGGAAACGGTTCGGTGCGTCCGGCGGCATGGTGCGTTGCCAGCCCTGGATCAGATCGGTGCGCGTCATGGTCAACAGCAGCAGCGCCATCAAGCCGACCGCCAGTGCGCAGACCTGGGTGATCGTGGCGGCGCGGCGGCGCACCACGCCCGCCAGCGCAAAGCGCAGCGCGGGCAGGCCGGCAGCCAGCCGGCGCACGCGCGCCAGGCCCAGGATGCACAGCCAGGCGACCAGCGCGAACACGCCAAAGGCGCCCAGAAAGCCGCCCGCCACCACGCCGCCCAGCTTGGCATCGCCCGCGAACCACCAGATCAGCAGCGCAAACCCCGCCGCGCCCAGCACGTAGCCGAAGGCGCTACGCGCGCTGATCTTGTCCGCGTCGCGCCGCAGGACGCGGGCGGGCGGCACGTGGCGCAGCTGCGCCAGCGCCGGCAACGCAAAGCCCAGAAGCAGCAGCAATCCGGTCAGCAGGCCTTGCAGCGCCGGAATGGCCGACGGCGCGGGCAACGTCGTATCGATCAGCGAGCCCAGCAGCATGACCAGCACCTGATGCACGCCGAATCCCAGCAGGCAGCCGGCGGCGGACGAGAACAGCCCGACCAGCGTGAATTCCAGCGTCAGCATGCGGGACACCTGCGATTGCACCGCGCCCAGGCAGCGCATGACCGCGATGCCATCACGATGGCGCGTCATGTAGCGCCCCGCCGCCAGCGCCACGGCCACGGCCGAGATCAGCACGGCCAGCAGCGCGACCAGCGACAGAAAACGCTGCGCGCGGTCCAGCGTGCGGCGCACTTCCGGGCGGCCCGATTCCAGGGTGGCGATCTTCTGGCCGCGCTTCAGATTCTGGTTCAGCCAGGCGGAATATCCAGCCACGGCGTCGGGCTGGCCGGCGACCAGCATGGCATAGCCGATGCGGCTGCCCGGCGCGATGAGGCCCGTGGCCGGCAGGTCGCTGGCGCGCAGCAGCACGCGCGGGGCGACGTTGACGAACTGCATGCCCTTGTCCGGCTCATAGGTGATGACGCGGTCGATGCGCATGTGGGCGTCGCCCACGTTCAGCGTATCGCCCACCTTCAGGTTCAAGAGCGCCAGCAACTGCGCGTCGACCCACACCGCGCCTTCGGGCGGGATCTCGCGCGTGGGCGCATCGGGCGCGAACGGCGCCTCCGCCACCCGCAAGGCCCCGCGCAGCGGATAGCCGGGCTCCACCGCTTTCAATGCCGCGAGCTGCGCGCCGTCGCCGGCGCCCACCATGGAGGGAAACTGCCACGTGCCGGAAACGGTCAGGCCGCGCTCGCGCGCCTGATCCTTGAAGGCGGCGGGTACGGGTTCGTCGGCATCCAGCACCAGATCGGCGCCCAGCATCTGGCCGGCGTCGCGTTCCAGCGCGCGGCCGACGCGGTCGGCCAGAAAGCCCACGCTGGTGACGGCGGCCACCGCCACGACCAGCGCCAGGACCAGCAAACGGAGCTCGCCGGCGCGCGCATCGCGCATCATCATCCGGGCGCCCAGGCGCAAGGTTGACCAGAAACCAGGGCGCCTGGCCTGTGACATATCAGGGAAATCCATCATTCGTCCATGTTAACTAAGCGCCTGTAGGGCGTCCGAATCCCGATATCATCCCGGGGCGGGAGGCAAAGCCGCCCATAAAGATAACCAATCCGGAGAAGACAATGCGTAAAACCTGGCTTGCGGCCACGATTCTGGCCGCCTGCGCGGCCGCCACCTCGCTGCCCGCGGCAGCGCAGACCACCCTGAAGATGGCCTACGCCCTGTCGACGTCGTCGCACTACGGCGCCGGCGCCGACGCGATGGCCAAATCCATCGAAGGCTCGACCAACGGCAAGTTCAAGGTCCAGCAGTTTGCCAACAGCGCGCTGGGCGGCGAACGTGAAGTGATCGAAGGCCTGCAGATCGGCACCATCGATCTCGCGATCGTTTCGACCGGTGCAACCCTGAATTTTGTTCCCGAGACCGGCGTTTTCGACATCCCGTTCCTGCTGCGCGACCTGCCGCACGCCCGTGCCGTGCTCGACAGCAAGATCGGCCAGGACATGCTGGCCAAGTTCCCCAGCCGCGGCATCGTGGCGCTGGCGTGGGGCGAACAGGGTTTTCGCCACCTGACCAACAACGTGCGCCCGGTCAAGACCCCGGCGGACGCCAAGGGCCTGAAGATCCGCACCACCGAAAACCCGATCCACATCACGGCCTTCCGCCAGATCGGCATCCTGCCCACGCCGATGGCCTGGCCTGAAGTGGCCACCGCATTGCAGCAGGGCACCATCGACGGCCAGGAAAATCCGCTGTCCGTGATCACGTCGGCCAAGCTGTCGCAGATGCAGAAGTATCTGTCGCTGACCGGGCACGTGTACGGCCCGGCCCTGGTGCTGATGTCCGCCAACGTCTATGAAGGCCTGTCGGCCGCCGACAAGGCCAACTTCGACAAGGCCGGCAAGGAATCGGCCCAGGCCATGCGCGCCTACGTCGACAACATCGAGAACACGGGCGTCGAGCAGCTCAAGAAGGAAGGCATGCAGGTGTCCGAAGTGGACCGCGCCGCTTTTGCCGCCGCCGTGGAACCGGCCTACCCCGAGTACTATAAGAAGTTCGACAAGAAGCTGATCGACTCGATCCGCGACACCAAGTAAGCCGGCACGGCCCCCATCGCGGGGCCGTTTGCCTGGCGGCGGGACCGGCCTGCGCCGCGCGCCCGCCCCACTTTTCCGCGTCCATCGCCAACGGAATTCACCATGCGTTTGCTCTGCGCCTTCGACCGCGGCCTGTTCAAGCTGGTCTCGGCCCTCGCCCAACTTTTGCTGGTGGCCGCCGCGGCCGCCGCGTTCTACCAGGTCATCGCCCGGTTCGTGCTGCACTCGCCCGCCGACTGGAGCGAGGTCCTAACCCGCGCCCTCCTGATCTGGACCGTGCTGCTGGGCGTGGCCCTGGCCTTCCGCCACGGCGCCATGATCAGCGTCGAGCTGCTGCGCAACCTGCTGGGCGGCACGCGCCGCCGCGTGCTCGAGGCCATCATCGGCCTGATCTGCGCGGGCTTTCTCGGCTTTCTGGCCTGGATCGGCGGCAACATGACCTATCGCGTGCGTTTCCAGAACGTGCCGAGCCTGGATATCTCGATTTCCTGGATCTACCTGGCGATCCCCGTGGGCGCCACGCTTGCCGCCATTGCCGTGCTGGCCCGCTGGTGCGCCGGCGAAGAAGACGACGTGCCCGTGCGCAACGACGCGCAAGGCTGAGCCGCCCCCCTTATCGAATCTGAGCAGCAGAAATCGCCATGTCCCAATTAATGATTGTCTCGATGCTGATTTTCTTCGGGCTGTCCGTGCCGGTCGCCGTGTCGATCGGGCTGGCCAGCCTGGCGGGAGTCGGCGCCTCGGGCCTGCCCTGGCTGGTCGTCGCGCAGCAGCTGTTTGCCGCGCTGGACAAGTACCCGCTCGTGGCCATCCCCTTCTTCATCCTGGCCGGCAACCTGATGGAAGCCGGCGGCATCTCCGAACGCATGGTGGAATTCGCCAAGAGCGTGGTCGGTGGCATCCAGGGCGGCCTGGCCTGCACCTGCGTGCTGACCTGCATGATCTTCGCGGCGGTCGCGGGCTCCAGCGTGGCCACGACCTTCGCGGTGGGCGCCATCCTGATCCCGGCCATGATCCGGCACGGCTATCCGGCCCCCTTTGCCGCCTCATTACAGGCCAGCGCGGCGGAACTCGGAGTCATCATCCCGCCGTCCATCCCGATGATCCTGTTTGCCGTGTCCACCGACACCTCCACGGGCGAACTCTTCATCGCCGGCGTCATGCCCGGCATCCTGATCGGCATCGCGCTGATGTTCTACGTCTGGCTGTACGCCAAGCGCAACAACCTGGGCAAGCGCGACGGCGAAGGCCGGCTGCCGCTGTGGCCCGCCTTCAAGCGCGCGTGGCTGGCGCTGCTGATGCCCGTCATCATCCTGGGCGGCATCTACGGCGGCGTCTTCACGCCGACCGAAGCGTCGGTCGTGGCCGTGATGTACGCCGTCTTCGTGGGCAAGTTCATCTACCGCCGCCTTACGTTCCGTCAGCTGTCGGACACGCTGCACAAATCGGTCGTGTCGACCGCAGTCATCATGTTCGTGATCGCCAACGCGGGCATCTTCAGCTTCCTGCTCAACCGCGCAGGCATTCCGGACGCGCTGGGCACGTGGCTCGCCCAGATCTTCGACACCAAGTTCGGCTTCCTGATGGGCGTGAACGCCGCGCTGTTTGTGATCGGCATGTTCATCGAGACCTCGGCGTCGATCGTCGTGCTGGCCCCCTTGCTGCTGCCGGTGGCGCTGCAGTTCGGTGTCGACCCGGTGCACTTCGGCATCATCATGGTGGTCAACCTGGCGCTGGGCATGATCACGCCGCCGTTCGGGGTGAACCTGTTTGCCGCGTGCGCGGTGGCCAAGCTGCCGCTCGAGCGCCTGATCAAACCCCTGGTGCCCTTCGTCGGCGTGGTGATCCTGTGCCTGATGGTCATCACGTACTGGCCCGGGCTGTCGCTGGGGCTGCGCGACCTGGTGTACGCGAAGTGATGTGGCCAGCCGCCGCGCGGGCAAACTGTCCGTGCGGCGGGTAGCGCCCGGCCCGCCTGACCGGCGTGCAGGGATCGCAGAATGAGAAAAGCGCCCGGTTGGGGCGCTTTTTCGTTCTGGGGGCCTAGATTTCGCGTTCTTCCGTCTTGAGGTTGTTGTCGCGGGCGAAATCCACCACGAACTTGTAGGCCAGCGGCTCCAGGTCGCGCAGGCGCAGGTCGACGACGATCCCGCGCACGCCATCGATCACGACGGGCAGCACATAAGGCGAATAAGTGAGGTGGTTACCAGCACAGCCGGCGGGCCGGAACTGTGCCATTACGCCGGCGAGCCGTTCCGCCCAATCGCTCGGGCGGAAGCGGCTACCGCTTTCGGTAACGCCATGAATTACGAATTGTCTGACGCGAGTTGCCATGTGTTCTTCACTGCGGGACGCCTTTCACGAAAGCCGGATCTTCGGCGTGATCAAACATGCGTGCCGCGCCGCGAATTGTATATGATTGATCCTTTGCCCTCTTTCGAACCGCGATTCGCCCCTGATTCGCCCTAGCAAGCGGGCATGCTGTCGATGCCATTCCCCCAGGAGGATCCGCGATGAGCTCGCCTCTGGCCAATATCTATGCCCGGCTGCCGGTATCGTTCACGCACGGCCAGGGTGTCTGGCTGTGGGACGCAGGCGGCCGCAAGTATCTGGATGCCCTGGCCGGCATCGGCGTCTCGTGCCTGGGCCACGCCCATCCGAAGCTGGTCGCCGCCATCGCCGAGCAGGCGGCCCGCGTCATCCATACCTCCAACATCTACGACATCCCGCAGCAGACCGAGCTTGCCGCCCGGCTGACGGCGCTGTCCGGCATGCAGGAAGTCGCGTTCAACAACAGCGGCTCCGAGGCCAACGAAGCGGCCATCAAGCTCGCCCGCTACTACGCCTACCAGCGCGGCAACAAGCACGCTCACATCATCACCATGGATTCGTCCTGGCATGGCCGCACGCTGGCCACGCTGGCGGCTACCGGCAGCGACAAGGCGCGCAAAGGCTTCGAGCCCCTGCCCAGCGGCTTCATCCAGGTGCCGTACAACAACCTGGACGCGGTGCGTGCCGCCGGCGACGCCGAGCCGCGCACCACCGCCGTGCTGCTGGAAGTCCTGCAGGGCGAAGGCGGCATCCGCCCGTCCGACATCGCCTACCTGCAGGCGCTGCGCCAACTCTGCACCGAGCGCGGCTGGCTGCTGATGATCGACGAAGTGCAGTCCGGCATCGGCCGCACCGGCAAGTGGTTCGCGCACCAATGGGCCGACATCCGCCCCGACGTCATGACGCTGGCCAAGGGCCTGGCGGGCGGTGTGCCCATCGGCGCGATGCTGGCCGCGGGCCCGGCCGCAGGTGTGTTTACGCCGGGCAGCCATGGCACCACGTTCGGCGGCGGGCCGCTCGTGTGCGCGGCAGGCCTTGCAGTGCTCGATGCGCTGGAATCCGAAAACCTGCTTGAAAACGCCCATGACGTGGGCGAATACCTGAAAGACCGCCTGGCCAGCGCGCTGGCCGGCACGCCCGGCGTGACCGACATCCGCGGCCGCGGCCTCATGCTGGGCATCGAGCTGGCCCGCCCCTGCGGCGTCCTTGCGCTGCGCGCCATGGAAGCAGGCCTGCTCATCAACGTCACGCGCGACCGCGTCATCCGCATGCTGCCGCCGCTGATCCTGACGCGCCAGGAGGCCGACCAGATCGTCGCCCTGCTGGTGCCGCTCATTCAACAGTTCCTGGCCGAAAAACCATAATCAACGTCCCTGCCGAGCCACGAGCCTGGCGGGGCCCAATGACCTGCGACATCAACATGACTCCTCCCACGACTCAAAACGGCCCGCTGCGGCACTTTCTGCAGTTCAAGGACTTCTCGTCCGCCGAGATCGCCTACGTGCTGGACCGCGCGCGCCTGATTAAGGAAAAGTTCAAACGCTATGAACCCCACATGCCGCTGCACGACCGCACGCTGGCAATGGTGTTCGAAAAGGCCAGCACGCGCACCCGCGTGTCATTCGAGGCCGGCATGTACCAGATGGGCGGCTCGGTCATCAACCTGACGTCCAACGATTCGCAGCTCGGCCGCTCCGAGCCCATCGAAGACACCGCGCGCGTGATTTCGCGCATGGTCGACATCGTCATGATCCGCACGTTCGAGCAGACCCGCATCGAGCGCTTCGCGTCGCATTCGCGCGTGCCCGTGATCAACGGCCTGACCAACGAATTCCACCCGTGCCAGATCCTGGCCGACATCTTCACCTACATCGAGCACCGCGGCCCCATCGCCGGCAAGACGGTCGCCTGGGTGGGCGATGCCAACAACATGGCTTACACGTGGCTGCACGCGGCCGAAATGCTGGGCTTCACGCTGCATGTGTCCACGCCGGCCGGCTACGAACTCGAAGCCTCGCGCATCGGCACGCCGTCCGACAAGGTGCTGCGCCAGTTCAAGGACCCCATGGAAGCCTGCAAGGGCGCGCACCTGGTCACCACCGACGTGTGGACCAGCATGGGCTACGAGGCCGAAAACGAAGAGCGCCGCGCGGCATTCGCCGACTGGTGCGTGGACGCCGAAATGATGGCCGCGGCCGACCCGCAGGCCGTCTTCATGCACTGCCTGCCCGCCCACCGCGGCGAGGAAGTCACCGGCGAAGTCATCGACGGACCGCAGAGCGTGGTCTGGGACGAAGCCGAAAACCGCCTGCACGTGCAGAAGGCGCTGATGGAATTCCTGCTGCTCGGACAGGTCGACTAAACCCGTCCTGCACGCATGAGAAGGGCCCGGACATCCTGCGATGTCCGGGCCCTTCTGCTTTTGACTTCCTGCTTTCTAAAACGCTTGGCGCTACAGGATCTTCCTGAACATCGTGCGCCGCGTGTTGCGGAACGACGGCCGCACGCGGCTGCTCCAGTCGGTCGCGCGCACCGCCAGCCACGGCGGGCTGCCAAAGGTTTCCTGCGTGTGCAGGTCGTAGCAGGCCAGGTAGCGCGGCGATTCATCGCGGCATTCCCAGCGCTGCGCGCGCACCGTGCCGGGCACAGACGCCAGCCCCGGCAGATGCTCCTGGTCGTACCAGGCGTTCAGGTCGGCCTCGGCCTCGGGCAGCACGTCGGTTTCGACGATGTAGTGCCACGGCGCCTCCTGCCCCGCCGACGCGCCGGGCAAATCCAGCGTCCGGTGCAGCACCCGCGCATGCGCGCCGGGCGCCAGTTCAGCGAGGCGGGCCTGGATCTCCGGCAATGCACGGACCCCGCGCACGGTCACGTAGGTTTCCTCGGCTTCCAGCGCGGCAAAGGCGCTGATCTTCACCTCCGCCAGCCCGTCCGCAAGACGCTCGGCCAGATCCCGGGCGCGCGCCTCGTCAAACCGTTCCCCCAGCGACACCAGCAACATCGTTTCCTGCACAGCCATCTCCTTCAATGTCCGACGCGCAAGGCGACCAGAAAGCGCGACACCATGTTGTACGCGCCGACCGTCGCCGTCAGTTCCACCAGTTGCGCATCATCGTAGCGCTCGCGCAGCGGTGCAAATACCGCGTCCGGCACCTCGATGTCGCGGGTCATGGCATCCGTCAGCGCCAGCACCTCGGCTTCGCCCGGTTCCAGCCCCTGCACCTGATCTGGCGCGGGATTGCCGCGCAGGACGTCGATGACGGCCTGCGGCATGCCGCCTGCCAGCGCGTGCGGCACGTGCGCCTCGAACTCGTACGGCGCATTGTTCAAGGTCGCCACGCGCAGGATGATCAGCTCGCGCAACCGCGGCGCCAGCGACGTCTTCTGCCGGATCGCGGTCAGCATGGCTTCCCAGCCCTCGACCACCGCCGGACTGTTCAGCAGCACCTGATACAGCGGCGAGATACGGCCGCGCGCGGCAGCGATGCGCGCCTCCAGCACGGCCAGCTCCGGGCGGGTGCCCGGCACCACGGGTTCGATTCGGCGGGCGCTCATGCTTACTCCGGACGGATGTTCTTGCGCTGGATCAGCGCGGTCCATTTCTCGCGGTCGGCGGCGATCAGCGCGCCCAGTTCCTGCGGCGTGCTGGGCGCGGCCTCGGCGCCGAACTTCTCCAGGCGGGCGCGGACGGCCTCGTTGGCCAGCGCGGCGCGCACAGCCTGGTTCAGCTTGTCGACGGTAGCGGCGGGCGTGGCTGCGGGTGCGACCAGGCCGTACCAGTTGTTCGATTCGACGCCGGGGATGCCCAGCTCGGCCATCGTCTTCACGTCGGGCAGCAGCGGATGGCGTGTCGGCGCGGCCAGGCCCAACGGCTTGAGCTTGCCGCCCTGGATATGGCCGATCAGGCCGGGCACGTCGCCGAAGAAACCGGACACCTGATTGCCCATCACGTCGTTGATGACGGGCGCCGCGCCCTTGTAAGGCACGTGCAGCACCTTGGCCTTGCTGGAATCGGCAAACATTTCCAGCGTCAGGTGCGGAATGCTGCCGATGCCCGACGAGCCGATGGCCACGGACTGCGACGCGGCCTGCGACTTCTTCACGAAGTCGGCGGCGTCCGTCGCCGGGTTGGACGGATTCACCACGAACACCGTGGCGTTGTTCACCACGCGCGAGACCGGCGCGAAATCGCGCGCGGGATCATACGGCAGGTCCTTGTACAGCGCCGGGCTGATTGCCACCGCGCCCACGCTGGTCAGGAACAGCACCGAGCCGTCGGCCGGCGCCTTGGCCACGTAGGCGGCCGCGATGTTGCCGTTGGCGCCCGCCTTGTTTTCGACGATGACGTTCTGCTTGAGCTCCTTGCCCAGCTGCTCGGCCAGCACGCGGCCCACCAGATCCACGGGGCCGCCCGGCGGGAACGCGATGATCAGGCGCACGGGACCGTCGGCGTGGGCCGCGCCAGCGGCGGCCAGGCTCAGCACGGCGGCCGAGATGATTTTCTTGAACATGGTGTCTCCTCGTTGATGGGGATGTGCTTGCGGCGGGGGCTTCCTGGCCCTCGTTCCGCTTTCTCTGTGCTACTGAAATCCGTAAAGCCGCGCCGGGTTGTCCACCAGCACGCGCTGGCGCAGTCCGGCGTCCGGGCATGCTTCGAAAAACGTGTCGACCAGTTCACCGTCGTCCGGCATATCGCCGGCCACATTCGGATGCGGCCAGTCCGTGCCCCACAAGGTGCGGTCCGGCAAGGCCTCAACCAGCGCGCGCACGAAGGGAATGCCTTCCACAAAGGGACGGCGGCCGGCGGCGATCCGGTCGATGCCGGACACCTTGACCCACGCCTGGCCTACGTCCGCCAGGCTGAGCAACGCGCGCATCGCCGGTGAATCAAGCCCATCGGCCGCCTTCAGCCTGCCCATGTGGTCCACGACGAACGGCACCGGCAGCGTGAGCAGTCGCGGCAGCAGTTCGGGCAGCATCGCGCCGTCCACGTGCAGGCACAGGTGCCATCCCGACGGCGCGATCAGCTTGACCACGTGGTCGAACACCGCCGGCTCGGGCGCGCCGCCCAGATGCGGCACGAAGTTGAAACGCGCGGCCCGCACGCCGCCTTCGTGCAGCGCCTTCACGCTGGCGGCCGTGGCGTCCGCCCCCAGCAGCGCCACGCCGCGATAACGCCCTTCGCTGCGCGCCAGCGCATCCAGCAAGGCGCGGTGGTCCGATCCGTGGCAGTTGGCCTGCACCACGACCGCGCGCTCGATGCCCAGATGAGCATGCAGCGCCGCCATGCTGGCGAACGACGCGTCCGGCGGCGTGTACGACCGGCCTTCGGCATACGGAAACACATCGCCGGGTCCGAAGACGTGGCAATGCGCGTCGCACGCGCCCGGCGGCAGCGCGTGGCGGGGACGGGAGGGCGAGGCAAGCGGCGGACGGCAATCGGGCACGGGGACATCCTGCATGGAAAGCGCCATGGTCGCGGAATGCCGGAGGGCGAACAATGCTATACCGTATATTTCTGATATCGAAAAACCTAATATCCCGATGGATCTCAAGCAGATCGAGTACTTCGTGCGCGTGGCCGAGCGCCGCAGCTTCTCGCGCGCGGCGGAAATGCTGGACGTCGCCCAGCCCACGCTCAGCCGCCAGGTGCGGCTGCTGGAACTGGAGTTGGGGCAGCACCTGCTCTACCGCAACGGGCGCGGCGCCGAGCCCACGGAAGCGGGCCTGAGATTCCTGGAACACGCTCGCGCCCTGCTGGCGTTGGCCGAGCGCGCCAAGGAGGATCTGCAGACGCTGCGCGAAACGCCCACCGGCAAGGTCATGATCGGCCTGCCTCCACGCATCGCGCGCGTGCTCACGCCGCCGCTGGTGCAGGCATTCCGCCAGAATTTTCCCGATGCTTCCATCGCAGTGGCCGAAGGCCTGAGCGCCCAGGTCCGCGAATGGCTGCTCGCCGGCCGGGTGGACCTGGCCCTGCTCTACGACCCGGCCCCGTCGCCGCAGTTGGTCTACGAGTCCCTGTTCCGCGAAGACCTGGTCCTTGCCGCCGCGGCGGGCCATCAGCCGCCCCTGCCCGCCCGCGTGCCGGTCGCGCGGCTGGGCGACTATCCACTGGTGCTGCCCAGCCTGCCCAACGCCATCCGCACCCTTGTCGAAAGCGTCTGCCGCGCGCAGGGCGTGCGGCTCAAGGTCGCGGCCGAGGTCGACGCCGTGCAGACCATCGTCGAACTGGCGGCGCAGGGCGATGCCTACGCCATCCTGCCGCGCTCGGCGGCGCGCGGGCCGGCCGCCGAGCATGAACTGTCCCTGTGCGCCATCGGCTCGCCCACCATCACCAACAACCTGGTGCTGGCCAGCGCCCGCCATCGCCCAGCCACCCGGCTGGCCGCTGCCACGGGCGAGCTGATCCGCGGCCTGCGGCTTGCCGAGCTGTTCGCGCCAGGCGCCCCCCGCGCCGCAACCCCGGCGGCCAGCCCCCCTCAAAAGAGTTAAAATGGCGGGCTATTTTCTTGTTTGGCGGCTCGTTGCTGTCAAAGTCCTGTTGGCGTCTCACCTCAAACAATGACCACTATCCTCCCGAACCTGCCCACCGGCCAGAAAGTCGGCATCGCCTTTTCCGGCGGCCTGGACACCAGCGCTGCGCTCCTCTGGATGCGCAACAACGGCGCCATCCCCTACGCCTACACCGCCAACTTGGGCCAGCCCGACGAATCCGACTACGACGAGATTCCCCGCAAGGCCCTGGCCTACGGCGCCGAAAACGCCCGCCTGATCGACTGCCGCGCGCAGCTCGTGGCCGAAGGCATCGCCGCCCTGCAGTCGGGCGCGTTCCACATCTCGACCGCCGGCATCACGTACTTCAACACGACGCCCATTGGCCGCGCCGTCACCGGCACGATGCTGGTCGCCGCCATGAAGGAAGACAACGTCAACATCTGGGGCGACGGCAGCACGTTCAAGGGCAACGACATCGAGCGTTTCTACCGCTACGGCCTGCTCACCAACCCTGAACTCAAGATCTACAAGCCCTGGCTCGATCAGCGCTTCATCGACGAGCTCGGCGGCCGTTCGGAAATGTCCGAATACATGCGCCAAGCCGGTTTCGACTACAAGATGTCGGCTGAAAAGGCCTACTCCACCGACTCCAACCTGCTCGGCGCCACGCACGAAGCCAAGGACCTGGAACACCTGAATTCCGGCATCCGCATCGTCAAGCCCATCATGGGCGTGGCGTTCTGGCGCGACGACGTCGCCGTCAAGGCCGAGGAAGTCACGGTCCGCTTCGAAGAAGGCCAGCCCGTCGCCCTGAACGGCGTCGAATACGCTGATCCCGTCGAACTGCTGCTCGAAGCCAACCGCATCGGCGGCCGTCACGGCCTGGGCATGAGCGACCAGATCGAAAACCGCATCATCGAAGCCAAGAGCCGCGGCATCTACGAAGCCCCGGGCCTGGCCCTGCTCTTCATCGCCTACGAGCGCCTGGTCACCGGCATCCACAACGAAGACACGATCGAGCAGTACCGCGAAAACGGCCGCAAGCTGGGCCGCCTGCTGTACCAGGGCCGCTGGTTCGACCCGCAAGCCATCATGCTGCGCGAAACCGCCCAGCGCTGGGTGGCCCGCGCCGTCACTGGCGAAGTCACCATCGAACTGCGCCGCGGCAACGACTATTCGCTGCTGAACACCGTGTCGCCCAACCTCACGTACGCGCCCGAGCGTCTGTCCATGGAGAAGGTGGAAAATGCCCCCTTCACGCCGGCGGACCGCATCGGCCAGCTCACCATGCGCAACCTCGACATCGTCGACACGCGCGAAAAGCTGTTCACGTACGTCAAGACCGGCCTGCTCGCCTCCAGCGGCACGTCGCTGCCCCAACTGAAAGACACGACCTCGAAGAAGTAATTCTTCAAGGCCAAACAAAAACCCTCGGTTTCCACACCGAGGGTTTTTTTTCGCCTGGCTGTTGTGGCCCGGCGCGGCGAGGCCGCGACGCGGGCAGCGTGGCGGCTACAGCTCGACCTGCATGCCCATCTCCACGACCCGGTTCGCCGGGATCTTGAAGAACTTGGTGCTGCGGGTCGAATTGCGCGCCATGAACGAGAACACCGCGCGCCGCCACCGCGACAAGGCGGGCTTCCTGGCCGCCACGACCGTCTGGCGCGACAGGAAGAACGACGTGCGCATCGGCTCCAGGTCCAGCTCCGGATACGCTTCGGCAATCAGGCGCAGCGCCTCCGGCACGTCCGGATCTTCCTTGAAGCCGTAGGTGACCGTCGCAGCCCAGCTCGATGCGCTGAGCTTGTTCACCTCGAAGCGCTCTTCGGGCGCGATATACGGCACGTCGGCCGACTGGATCGACAGGAACAGTACGTGGTCGTGCAGCACCTTGTTGTGCTTCAGGTTGTGCAGCAGCGCCGGCGGCACGTTGCCCGAATTCATCGTCATGAAGATGGCGGTACCCGGCACGCGCGACGGCGGATACTGCTCGAGCTGCTCCATGAATTCCTTGAGCGGCTGGCGGTCGCGCTGCTGCATGTCGGACAAGAGACGACGGCCGCGCCGCCACGTCATCATCAGCGTGAACACCACGATCGCCACCACCAGCGGCAGCCAGCCGCCTTCGTGAATCTTGAAGACGTTGGCCGAAAACAGCAGCACGTCCAGCAGCAGCAACAGGCCCAGCACCAGGAACCACATCATGCGCTTGATGCCCGTGCTGCCGCGCGGCAGCACCGCAAACGCCAGCACCGAAGTCGTGAACATCGTGCCCGTCACCGCAAAGCCGTAGGCCGCGGCCAGGTTGTCGGAATTGCGGAACCACAGCACCAGGATCAGCACCGCGCACAGCAGCAGCGCGTTGACCTGCGGCAGATAGATCTGGCCCTTCTCGATCGCGGACGTGTGCAGGATCTGCATGCGGGGCCAGAAGCCCAGCTGCACTGCCTGGCGCGTCACCGAATAGGCGCCCGAAATCACGGCCTGCGACGCCACGATGGTGGCGATGGTGGCCAGCGCGACCAGCGGGGCAAGCCCCCATTCCGGCGCCATCAGGAAGAACGGATTGCGGATGGCGGTGGGATCGCGCAGCAGCAGCGCCCCTTGGCCGAAGTAGCACAGCGTCAGCGCCGGCAGCACCATGCTGAACCAGGCCCGGCGGATCGCCGGGCGGCCAAAGTGGCCCATGTCGGCATACAGGGCCTCGGCCCCGGTCAGCGCCAGCACCACCGCGCCCAGCAACACGAAGCTGACCCACGGCGCTTCGACGATGAAGCGCAGCCCCCACATCGGGTTCAACGCGGCCAGCACCTCGGGCGTCTGCCAGATCTGCCAGCCGCCCAGGGCCGCCAGCGTGGCGAACCACAGGAACATCACCGGACCGAACAGCTTGCCCATGGCGGCCGTGCCATGCGACTGGATCGCAAACAATGCGATCAGCACGACCAGCGCGATCGGCACCACCCAGTGGTCCAGCGTATGCGACACGATGCCGATGCCTTCCAGCGCCGACAACACCGAAATAGCCGGCGTGATCATGCTGTCGCCGTAGAACAGCGCCGCACCGAAGATGCCCAGCACGATCAGCACCCAGCGCAGCTTGCCCTCGCGCGCGCGCACCGCCAGTTCCAGCAGCGCCAGCGTGCCGCCCTCGCCGCGGTTGTCCGCGCGCAGCACCAGCATCACGTATTTCAGGGACACCACCACCATCAGCATCCAGAACAGGATGGACAGCACGCCCAGCAGATGGGCCGGCTCCAGGTCGGTATGCACGCTCAGGCCGGTCAGGCAGGCGCGCAGCGTGTAAAGCGGGCTGGTGCCGATGTCGCCGTACACCACGCCCAGCGCGCCCAGGACCAGCGCCGCTCGCGACGATGGGGCGTGGGCGCCGCCCGGGTGACCTGGGGGCAAAGAAGCAGCGCTGACCGTGCCTTGGCTCATGATGCGGGTTCTTGGCGAGTGAGTTGAGCCCCCTTGCGAGGGCCGGGGAATACGACGGACAGCCGCGTCCCGGAAAAGTCGGGCCGGCTGGTGAGCTTCCACCACGCGCCGTGCGCGTGCGCGATTTCTCGCACGATGGCCAGTCCCAGGCCCGAGCCGCCGGCCGTCGCGGTGGGCGACCGGTAGAACGCCTCGAACACGCGGTCGCGCTCTTCGGGCGGAATGCCTGGCCCGTCGTCTTCGACGGTCAGCGAGGGCGGATTAGCGCCCACGATCAGCGTGATGCGCCCCGTCGGGTTGCCATAGCGCAGCGCGTTATCAATCAGGTTGCCCAGCAGCTCCGCGAGCAGCAAGGGGTCCGCGTCGATCCAGATGGGCGTTTCGGGCGCGGCCAGATCCAGCTCGTAGTGCGCTTCGCGCACCCGCGGAAACCATTCGGCGCCATGCACCCGCACCCACTCGCACAGGTCGATGCGCACAAAGCTGTCCTGTGGGCGCGCATTGGGATCGGCGCGGGCCAGCACCAGCAGCTGCTGGCCCAGCCGGATCATGCGGTCGCTGACGGCCTTGATGCGCTCTGCACGGGCCCGAACGTCGTCGGGCAAGGGGCGCGCCAGCATGAGTTCGGATTCCAGCCGCAGGCCCGACAGCGGCGTGCGCAACTGATGCGCGGCGTGGCCAATGAAGCGCCGCTGCGCGGCCAGCGACGCATCCAGCCGCAGCAGCAGATCATTGGTGTGCGTGACCAGCGGTTCGATCTCGACCGGCACGCCTGCAACCTCCAGCGGCTGCATGTCGTCGATGGAGCGCTGCCGGATTTCTTCAGACAGATGGTTCACCGACCGCAGGCCGGATCGCACACCCTGCATGACCACCCATGCAAACAGCGCGATCAACGCCACCTGGCCCACGACCATCAGCCAGAAGAAGTCTTCCAGCATCCACAGCGACATGTCGATCTTGTGGGTGATGACCCAGGTTGCCGCCAGATCCAGCAGGACGAGCAGCAGGATGGGCGGCATCAACCGGATGACGAGATGCCGGGCAAGCGATCGGGAGGGAAGCATGGGGGGGCGCGCAGCCGGAGACGGTTGGGGGGTGCGTTCCTGCGTCATGGCGCGAAGCCCTCGATGAGGCGGATGAAAACGCGCGGACGGCGATCGCCGGCCGCGGCCGGCCCGTCAGGCCGTTTCCACATCCAGCATGTAGCCAAAGCCACGTACCGTCTGGATGCTGGCGCCCGTGCCTTCCAGGCGCTTGCGCAAGCGGTACACGTAGACTTCGACGGCGTTCTCGCTGAAATCCGCGTCCCAGGCGGACAGGGAATTGACGATCTGGCGCTTGGTCACGACGCGGCCCACGCGGGCCATCAGCATTTCGAGGACGGAAAGTTCACGCACCGACAGCGACAGGCGCTGGCCATTGGCGCGGACTTCGCGGCCGACGGTGTCGAACACCAGCGGGCCGACTTCGATGAGCGGCTGGGCCTGGCCGGCACGGCGGCGGCCGAAGGCGCGCACACGCGCGGCCAGCTCGGGCAGTTCGAAGGGTTTGGTGACGTAGTCGTCCGCTCCGGCGTCCAGACCGGCAACGCGGTCTTCGATGCCATCGCGAGCGGTGAGGATGAGCACGGGAACCTGATTGCCGTCCTGCCGCAGTTGCCGCAGCACGTCCAGGCCGCTCATGCCGGGAAGATTGAGGTCGAGCAGCATGAGGTCATACGGCTGGCCCGCCAGCGCGCCCAGAACCCGGTCGCCCTCAGTCAGCCAGTCGACCGCATAACCCTGGTCGGCCAGGAATTCCTGGAGCGCATGGCCCAGGGTGGTGTCGTCTTCGATTACCAGAACTCGCATGCCGCGATTCTAGCGCGATCCAAAAAAAAAGGGGCGCGAAATGCGCCCCCTTCCTGGATTCGTTCACCGGCCGGACGGTGCCGGGGCCGGAGCCGCGGCAGGTGCGCCCGAAGCGGGAGCACCCGCCGCCGGAGCACCACCCGAGGGCGGCGTCGTGACGAAACCGATACGCGTCATGCCCGAGCGGCGCGCCGAGGCCATGACCTTGGCCAGCGTTTCGTAACGGGTGTTCTGATCGGCGCGGATGCGGATCTCGGGTTGCGGCTTGGTGCCGGCGATCGACTTGAAGCGATTGGGCAGGTCGTCGATATTGACCGGCTTCTCGTCCCAGAACAGTGCGCCCGCGGCGTCGATCGCCAGGTCCACGGTCTTGGGTTCTTCCTCGATCTGCTCGGCAGCCACCTGGGGCATGTTGATCTTGATCGAGTGCGCCAGGAGCGGCGCCGTGATGATGAAGATCACCAGCAGCACCAGCATGACGTCGATCAGGGGCACCATGTTGATCTCGGACACCGCATGGCTTCCGGAACCTTTACCCTCAAAGCTGCCAAAGGCCATTATTCGCTCCCGCGTTGAGCCGCGTGGCCGTTCTGGCGACGCAGCGCGCGCACCTTGCCGTCGGACAGCGCAACTTGCTGGCCGGTGGTCAGGAACGCAAACAGGTCATGTGCAAAGGCATCCAGGCGCGACAAGTACACGCGGTTGTTGCGCACGAAGGTGTTGTACGCCAGCACCGCCGGAATGGCCACCGCCAGGCCCAGGCCCGTCATGATGAGAGCTTCGCCCACCGGGCCGGCGATACGGTTGATGGTCACGCCATCGGACAGCCCGATGCCGACCAGCGCGTGATACACGCCCCACACCGTGCCGAACAGGCCGACGAACGGCGCCGTCGAACCCACCGAGGCCAGCACGGTCAGGCCGTTTTCCAGCTTGGCGGTTTCTTCGTCGATGACCTTGCGCATGGTGCGCGTGACGAAATCCGAATTGCTGCCCGACTCTTCCAGCTTGGTGGCGCCGAATTTGTTGTGGTGCGCCTGCGCGTGCATCGCGTGGCTGGCCAGATGCGAGAACGGATCGCGCGCGCCGTGCGTGTTGATTTCGTGCTCGACCTGTTCCAGCGAGCTGGCATTCCAGAACTTGTTCAGGAAGTCTGCCGAACGCTTGCGCATGCTGACGTTGCTGCCTGCCTTGACCAGGATGAGATACCAGGTCACGAGCGACATGAGGATCAGGATGACGAACAGGCTCTTGCCCACGAAGTCGCTCTGGGCGACGAAGTGCAGGAAGCCCATGTCGGGGACCGGCGCGGGCGCAGGCGCGGCCGGCAGCGCAGGCGCGGCCGGCAGCGCCGCCGCGGCGCTGTGCAGCGCGTCGGCCGATTGCTGAACGGCGCCAGCAGCCTGCTGGACTACGTCGCCGCCCGTCGTGGCGGCTTGCTGGGCTGCGGGTGCGGCCGCGGCGGCCGCGGGCGCGGCGCCTGCAGCCGGCGCTGCCGGGCTGGTGGTCGCCTGCGCCACCAGAGTGGCGCTATGCAGTGCGTTGGACATCTCAGTTCCTCATTACGAAATCGAACGGAATTTTTGCTTTGGCGGGATAAGCCACGCCATTACGGGTATACGGCTTGAAGCGGCCTTTGCGGGCGGCTGCCAGCGCCGATTCGTCCAGGCGCGGAAAGCCCGACGAAGCATCGATGGTTGCCCGCTCGACCAAGCCCTGGGTATTGATTTCCACCAGCACCACGACCCGGCCCTCTTCCCGCATGCGGCGCGATGCCATCGGATAGTTGGGCATCGGACGCGCGCCCTGGAACTCAATGCTCGAGACCAGCACGGGCTGATCGGGAGGTGGTCCCTGCGTCGGGCCCTGCGGCGCCTGCGTGCCTTCCGGCGCACCACTGGGCGGCGTCGGCTGCGGCGGCGTTTCGGGCTTGGGCTCGGGTTTGACTTCCTGCTTGGGCTTTGGCTTGGGTTTGGGCTTGGGTTTGGGCGGAGGCGGCTTGGGCGCCGGCATCGGCGGCTTTTCCACCACCGGTTCGGGCTCGGGTTCCGGCTCCGGCTCCGGCTTCAACTCGGGTTCGGGCTCGGGTTCGGGCTCGATCTCGGGTTCAGGCTCGGGCGGCGTCTCGGTCACCGGCTGCGGCACTTCGGGAGTGGGTTCGGCTTTGGCGATCTGGGGGATGGGGGCATCCACCACGCTCACCATGATTGCCTCGGGTTCCTCCAATTCAGGACGACTTTCCGGCGCCATGAAGATGGCGCCGATCACCGCTGCATGAAGCGCGACGACCGCCAGGCCAGCGCCTGCGCGTATACCAAAAGAAGACCGCGAAGAAGAATTCCAACCGGGTTGAAGACTAGGCATGAATCAGCCAGGGTGCATTGACTTTTCCGGCCAGCCAGAGAAATGACGCGCACAAAACGGCGACGCCGGCTGACCGGTACAAGCCCGACATAGTATCTTAAATGCGAATGATTCGCACGTTGTATTTCGAATGGAACAGCGTAACACCGCTGACGGAGATCAAAGCGGAATCAATAAACGCTTACGAAAAAAGGCGGACGCTCGCGCGTAGCGGCACTGAAAACGCCCACCGGAAAAACAAAAAACCCGCCACGTCGCCGTGTGCGGGTTAGATGCGAATCCGGAACGAGGCGCGGTGTGCCTGCCCAACCGGGATCGTGTGCTTCTGGTGGGTGCTACAGGGGTCGAACCTGTGACCTACGCCGTGTAAAGGCGCCGCTCTACCAACTGAGCTAAGCACCCATTTCAGTGCAATTGCCCGGCGCGATTAGCACGCGGGAATTACCAATTTGGGGTACTCAAAAGCAATACGCGGGCCGGAGTATACCGGACCGCGTACTTGTGGGCAAATCGCAGCGCCAGGCGCCTTGCGATCCGCTGCCGTCAATCAGTTGACGGCGTCCTTCAGGGCCTTGCCCGGACGGAACTTCGGCACCTTGGCCTTCTTGATCTTGATGGTTTCGCCGGTGCGCGGGTTACGGCCAGTGCGCGCGGCGCGAGCCGACACGGCAAACGTGCCGAAACCGACCAGCGTGACCGTACCGCCCTTCTTCAGCGTGGTCTTCACGGCACCGATCAGGGCGTCGAGCGAACGGCCGGCAGCAGCCTTGGAGATATCGGCCTTGCTGGCGATGTGATCGATGAGTTCGGTTTTGTTCATGCAGGTGTACCCCTCACAAGGTGTGGAGTCTGCCGGGGGGGCGGAGTTCATGGCCGTCAGGATGGATGCCACAAATGGACGCGAGACCAGGCAAACGACGAACAGACAGTGGATAAACTTTTTTCTTGCGCTGCAAAGCACAACTTTTAAACTGCTGCGCCGCTTAGGATTTGCTGGCTTTTTGCCTGCAAACCGTCAGCGACGCAGAGGTGTATTAGGCCTTGGCGTAGAGCGGCTGTCAAGAGAAAACCTGACCGCAACCCGCGTCAATACTAGCTTTTAGCCGTTTTCGCAATAAACAAAAACGCGAATTTCGGGGTTTGCACGACACCCCAAATAAACACTTTAAGCTTCATCAAACGTCGGCCCAGCGACGCAGCAGATTGTGATAAATGCCGGTGAGCTGCACGATCGACGCATGCCCCGCCACATCCTGGTTCAAGCGCTGGATAGCCACGTCCATATCCAGCAGCAATGCGCGCTGGCTGTCTTCGCGCACCAGGCTTTGCATCCAGAAGAACGAACTGACGCGCGCGCCGCGCGTCACGGGGTTGACCTTGTGCAGGCTGGTGCCCGGATACAGCACCATATGCCCTGCCGGCAGCTTCACGGCGCGCGGACCATAGGTGTCGTCGATAACGAGCTCGCCGCCGTCGTAGCTATCGGGATCCGAGAAGAACAGCGTCGCGGACAGGTCGGTGCGCACGCGCTCCGGTGAACCCGCGATGCCGCGCACGGCGTTGTCGACGTGATAGCCGAAGGCCTCGCCGCCTTCGTAGCGATTAAACAGCGGCGGGAAGATCTTGCGCGGCAACGCAGCCGACATGAAGAGATTGTTGCCCGACAGGCGCTGCAGGATCAGCGTGCCGAGCTCTTGCGCCAGGGGATGCTGTTCGGGCAATTGCCGGTTGTGCTTGACCTGCCCCGATTGATGGCCGGCGGTGACCTTGCCGTCTACCCAGTCTGCGGCATCCAGCCGCTGGCGGATGTCGGCCGCCTCTTGCGGCGTGAAGACTTCTGCGATCTGTATAAGCATGGGTTCCTACCCCGATTGCGTTGTCGGCGCAGCCCTGGCGGGAGCCGCGCCTGCCGCATTATCCCTTCAGGCAACCATTGAGCGCCTGATCGAAATCAAACAGCAAATCGGCTTCGTCTTCGATGCCCACCGACACGCGAATCAGGCTGTCCGCAATGCCCATCTGCTGACGGCGCTCCGCGCCCATCTCGTAATAGATGGTGTGGGCGGCCGGCAGCGCCAGACTGCGCGTATCACCCAGGTGCGTCGCCATCAGCACGACACGCAGCCGATTCAGGAAGTCGAAGCAATCGACGCCATCTGCCAGCTCGACGCCCAGCAGGCCGCCGAACCGCGAGCCGAAGAGCGCCGCGGCGCGCGCGTGTTGCGGATGGCTTGCAAGGCCCGGGTAATGCACCTTCGCCACGCCCGGGTGCTCTTCCAGAAAGCGCGCCAGCGCCAGTGCATTGGCGCAGTGCTTGGCCATGCGCAGCGCCAGCGTCTCGGCGCCCACCGCAATGCGGTGCGCCGGCTCGGCGGCCAGCGTGCCGCCCATGTCGCGCAGGCCCTTTTTCTTGATCTGCGTGAGGCCCCAACCGGTCGACGCTCCCTTGCGATAGGCCTCGTAGATATTCTCGTTGCCGGCCCAGTCATACAGGCCCGTGTCGGTCACGGCGCCGCCCAGCGCGTTGCCATGACCGCCGATGTACTTGGACAGCGAGTTCATCACCAGCGATGCGCCCACGGAAGCAGGCCGGAACATCCACGGCGAGGTCAGCGTGTTGTCCACCACATAGACCAGCCCCTTTTCGCGGCAGATCTCGCCGATCACGGCCAGGTCGGCCACCTGCGTGCCCGGGTTGGCAATGGTCTCGGTAAAGACCATGCGCGTATTGGACTGGATGGCGGCGCGCACCTGCGACGAATCCGTCGCGTCGACAAAGGTGATCTCCACGCCCAGTTCCTGCAGCGTGCCGAACAGGCTGTTGGTGTTGCCGAACACGAACTGGCTGGACACCAGGTGGTCGCCCCGGCGCAGCAGCGTGGTGAAGATGGCGGCCAGCGCAGCCATGCCGGTCGAGAAACTGACCGTGCCCTTGCCGCCTTCCATCTGGCTGATCTTGGCTTCCAGCGCGGTCGTGGTCGGCGTGCCCTGGCGCGCATAAGTGAAGCCCGCCTTGCCCTGGAACACGGCAGCCAGCTCGCGCGCGTCGTCGTAGGCAAACTCGGACGACGGATGCATCGGCTTGTGCACCGCTCCGTGCTCGACGGATTGATTGCGGTCGGAATGGAGGATCGTGGTGGTAAAGCCGTTCTGGTGCATGATGGGCAGACGCAAGAAAGAAGGGTATCTACAGGATTAGACGGATCACGATTGGCGCTGGCGCACGGTCTCGTACAGGCAGACGGCGCTGGCGACGCTGACGTTCAGGCTTTCCACGGAACCCAGCATCGGGATGTTGACGAGCTGGTCGCAGGTTTCACGCGTGAGGCGGCGCATGCCCTCGCCTTCGGCGCCCATGACCCAGGCCATCGGCTGGCGCGCGTCGATCTTGTGCATGCTGTCAGTGGCCTGATCGTCCGTGCCGACGAGCCACACGCCGCGATCCTTCAGGCTGCGCATGGTGCGCGCCAGGTTGGTCACCATCAAATACGGAACCGTATCCGCCGCGCCGCACGCAACGCGCTGCACGGTGGCGTTCAATCCAACGGCGCGATCACGCGGCGCGATCACCGCGTGCACGCCCGCCGCGTCGGCGGTACGCAGGCACGCGCCCAGATTGTGGGGGTCGGTCACGCCATCAAGAATCAGCAGCAGCGGCGGCCCTTCGATCACGTCGAGCACTTCGTCGACATCCACCGCCAACTGGCGCTCGTCGGCCAGCGCCACGACGCCCTGGTGACGGGTGCCGCGCGACAGGCCGTCCAGGCGCTCCATGGGAACCGGATGCAGACGGCAGCCAGCCCGCTCGGCCTGCTCGATGAATGTCTGCATGCGCTTGTCGCGGCGCGAGGCCTCGACGTAGATTTCCTTGATCGACTCGGGCGCGTGGCGCAGCCGCGCGACAACCGCGTGAAACCCGGCCAGGACTTGGGTCGACGCCATAAAGCAATACCTTTAGATAAACGAATACCCGCCCCAGAGGGGGCGGGCCACCGGACAGGACCGGCAATAACCGCAATGTTACCCCTTACAGCCACACCGCCAAACGACGGCATGGCCATAAGGATCCCCGCCGCCGCTCAGTGGCGCTTGCGGGTGGCCTTCTTGGCGGGCGCGGCCCGCTGAGTGGCCTTGGGCGGCTTGCTGGCCTTTTTGGCCGCGGCGCGCCGTTCCTTTGCAGTCTGCCCCTTCAGGCCGGCGGGCTTGGGGGACGCGGCCTTCTTGACGCGGCGCATGGGCTCATCGGGGCCGCGCGCCGCCGCCTTGCGCAGCGCGTCGAAACTCGTGCCCTGCACCAGCCGGAACTCGATGCGGCGCGCTTCCAGGTCCACGCGGGACACCTGCACCTGCACTTTGTCCGTCAGGCGGTAGCGCATGCCGGTGCGTTCGCCGCGCAGTTCGTGCAAGGCGTCGTTGAACTGGAAGTACTCGCCGCCCAGCTCCGAGACGTGCACCAGGCCCTCGACGTGCAGCGTGTCCAGGGTGACGAAAATGCCGAAGCTCGCCACGCCGGTGACTGTGCCGCTGAAGTCTTCGCCCACGCGCTCCTTGACGAACCAGCACTTGAGCCAGGCCTCGACATCGCGCGAGGCCTCGTCGGCGCGGCGCTCGCTGGCCGATAGCACCAGACCCATCTTTTCCCAGATGGCGTGTTCGTGTTCGCGCTGCGTGCGGCCGATGACGACGGCGTGGTCGTCCAGACTGGGCACATACCGCTGCCCCGCCAGCAGCGCCTTGATCACGCGGTGCGTGAGCAGGTCGGGATACCGGCGGATCGGCGAGGTGAAGTGGCTGTAGCCCGGATAGGACAGGCCGAAGTGACCCATGTTGTCGGGGCTGTACACCGCCTGCTGCATCGAGCGCAGACACATGGTCTGCAGCAACTGGTAGTCGGGGCGCCCGCGCACGGAATCCAGGAAATCGCCGTAGTCTTTGGCGGTGGGCGTGTCGCCCCCGCCCAGCGACAGGCCCATCGTGCGCAGGAATTCGCGCAGCGATTGCAGGCGTTCCGGCGTGGGGCCTTCGTGGATGCGGTACAGGCCGGGATGCTTGCTGCGCGTCATGAAGTCCGCCGCGCAGGTGTTGGCGGCCAACATGCACTCTTCGATGAGCTTGTGCGCGTCGTTGCGCACGGACGGCACGATCTGTTCGATGCGGCCCAGCTCGTTGCAGACGATCTTGGTTTCGACAGTATCGAAATCAATGGCGCCGCGCTTCTTGCGGCCTTGCGACAGCAGTTGGAAAAGCTCGTACAGATGCTGGACCTGCGGCATCACGCTGCGCATCGCATGCGCGGCAGGCCCGCCCGGCTGCTGCAGGGCCGCCCAGATGTTCGTGTAGGTGGTGCGGGCGTGCGAGTGCATGACCGCGTTGTAGAACTGGTACGCCGTGACCGTGCCGGCCTTGGCGCCGCTGGCCGGAATGACCATGTCGCACACCAGCACCAGGCGGTCGACGTCCGGATTCAGCGAACACAGACCGTTGGAAAGCGACTCGGGCAGCATCGGAATGACCCGGCGCGGGAAATACACGCTGGTGCCGCGTTCGATCGCATCGTCGTCCAGCGCATCGCCCGGACGCACGTAATGGCTGACGTCGGCAATGGCCACCAACAGGCGCCACCCCGGACGCTTGCGCTGGCCCGTGCCCAGCTCCACCGGCTCGCAATACACCGCGTCGTCGAAATCGCGGGCGTCTTCGCCGTCGATGGTGATAAGCGGCACGTCGCGCAGATCGACCCGGTCTTTCAGGTCGGATTTGCGGACCGTGTCGGGCAGGCGCGCGGCCTGCTTCAAGGCGCCATCAGTGAAGTCGACCGGCACATCGAACTTGCGCACGGCAATTTCGATTTCCATGCCGGGATCGTCGATCTCGCCCAGCACCTCGGCCACGCGGCCCAGCGGCTGCGTATGGCGCGTGGGCTGCGCCATGATTTCCACCGCGACCACCTGCCCGTGCTGGGCGCCATTGGTGTCGCTGGGCGGAATCAGGATGTCGTGCTTGATGCGCTGATCTTCGGGCACGACGATGGACAGACCATGTTCGTGCAGAAAGCGCCCCACCAGCTTGTTGGTGCGGCGCTCGATGACTTCGACGATGGTGCCTTCCGGCTTGCCCCGGTATTCGCCGCCCGGCTTGACCAGCACGCGGTCGCCATGCAGCACCTTGAGCATTTCGCGAGGGGACAGGAACAGATCCGGACCGCCGTCGTCGCGCAGCAGGAAACCGAAGCCGTCGCGATGACCCAGCACCTTGCCCGCCACGAAGTCGAGCTTGGTCGCCAGCAGCAGCACCCCCTTGCGGTTGGGCAGCAACTGCCCGTCGCGCTCCATGGCACCCAGGCGGCGTTCAAACCCCACCAACGTCGCCTCGCGCTCGACGCCCATACGCTCAGCCAGCTCTGCCGGAGACAACGGCGAACCCGCGGCGCGCAGCGCTGTCAGGATGGCTTCACGGGACGGAACATCAGGGTCGAAGTCCGGCGGCGCTTCGGGCAAGGGTGTTGATCTGTTTTTATTGGATTCGTTATTCGATCGTTTTGCCAAAGCTAAATTTTCCGTATATAATGCGCAGCTTCTGTGGTTCGCCCAAGGCTGAACACTGAAGCAGAAATGGTCAGAACGGTTTAGAAAACCGGGTTTGAAAAAACCGATTGTAAAACCAACTGCATTCAGACGCATGGATTAGTTCAAAGCTGGCTGATTAGGTCGACGCTTAAAACCAACCCAAGTGACTGGAACGCAGCGTAGCACATAGTTCTGACAGTATCTTTCAGTGCCCAGGTGGCGGAATTGGTAGACGCGCACGGTTCAGGTCCGTGTGCCGCAAGGTGTGGAGGTTCGAGTCCTCTCCTGGGCACCACGGAATTCTAATCAAGGCAGTTTGCGACTGGCTTGGTGAAATAAGGCTAAAAGGCCCCGGAAATCGAAAGGTTTCCGGGGCTTTTGCTTTTGTGTTTTCTTTCTGTGATCGCTTGCCGGAATCTGCGCACGCCAGATATCAGCGCCGCACCGCCCTCGCTTCGGTTATCGCCAGGGCACCTTGCGATTCAAATGATGACGCGCATAAAGATCGGCGCCCATGCCGTCGATCTGCCCATCGATCAACGCCTCGAACGGTGCAAGCAGCGCGTCAAAGTTGCGCGGCGCCTCGATGGCGTTCAGTGCGTGCGTCACCGCTTCGATGGTGGACAGCGCGCCTGCCACGTCGGCGTGGCGCACCCGATAGCGTGTCGTCAACCCCGGCGGCAGCATCACGCGAGGCAGCGCGGCAAGCGCCGGATTGATGTGCAGCAGCTTGCGCGCATGCCCCCATGTGCCGTCCGGCACGATCAGCCGGACGGGCATGCCCAGGTCCTGGCCATAACCCGGCGTCAGCACCTCGGCGCCCTCTCCGGGAAACAGCAGGCGCGGCGCATGATCCGGCACTGCCCAATCAGACTCCGAAAAGTACTCGCCCACCACACGGCGCGCCCCCGCCAGTCCCAGCACCGCAAGACGCGCCGTGTTCAACGCGTGGCGCGCTTCGCTGGGATGCTGCAGCACCACCACGCGGGTACGGCAAGACAACGATGGAATCAACGCGCAAAGGCAATGCGACAGCGGGCGCAGGCAGCGCGTACAGAGGGCTCGAGACATGGGCGACACTATATCGAAAGCGGCCTGTTCGCGGCCCGCCCAAAAAAAAGTGAAAAAAAAGCAGCACGACTTGCACACATCAAAAAAAGTGTGCATAATCTCGTTCCTCTGCTGCTGAACACGAAACGAAGCGAAAGCGACGCAACATGTGAAGCAACAGCGCCCAGGTGGCGGAATTGGTAGACGCGCACGGTTCAGGTCCGTGTGCCGCAAGGTGTGGAGGTTCGAGTCCTCTCCTGGGCACCAATTACTACATCACGAGGTACCTGTCGTGATGCGCCAAAAGAAAAACCCCGAATGCGAAAGCGTTCGGGGTTTTTGCTTTGTGCGCGCGTTTTTGTTTTGCGTGCGCGGTTCTTTGGCACGGTTCTTTGGCGCGGTTCGTTGTTTCGCAGGCGCGGCCTTTCGCTGTTCGCGGACTACACCGCAGCCCATCGGCTGCGGTGCATGACCGGACAGCGCCCTACTTCAACGTGCGCGTCATCACCACGTGCGGAATGCCCGCCTCGACAAATTCCTCGCCTTCGGCCTTGAAGCCATGCGCCTCGTAAAAGCCTGCAGCATGCGTCTGCGCATGCAGCACCAGCATGCGATGGCCGTCGCCGTGGCCCTGGCCGATCAGCGCATCAAGCAACTGTCCGCCCACGCCCATGCCGCGCGCCCGCTTGTGAACCGCCATTCGGCCGATGTGACCGTCGGGCAAGAGACGCCCCGTGCCCATCGGCGTGCCATCGGGCCCGTAAGCAACGGCATGCACGGACACGGCATCGTCGTCGTCCATCTCGATTTCCGGCGGTACGTTCTGCTCGACCACGAACACCGCATGGCGCACCGAATATGCATCGTCGCGCAAACGATCCCAGGTCCCCAGCGCGATACGCACCGTTGTTTGTCTATTGGCCGACATGTCCTTCCCCCTACGTTGCAGCAAATGAATAACTGAATCCTACGCCGCATTTTGGCAGGGATGAAGAACGCGCGAAAAGGGGTACGATCGCGGCTTGCCCTTGCCGCCCCTGGTCCGCCATGACGCCTGCCGCACCCCCTGCCTGGTTGAAAGCCGCACCCGCGCTCTTTCTCGTGCTGTGGTCCAGCGGCTTCGTCGTATTGAAGGTGGGCCTGGCCTACGCCGATCCGCTCACGTTTCTGGCGCTGCGCTACGCCTGTGTGCTGCTGATCCTGACCCCCCTGCTGCTCGCCCTTCGCCCGCCGCTCCCCACCCGCGCCAGCGCATGGGGCCATCTGGCCATGGTCGGTTTGCTGTTGCAGGCCGGCTACTTCTGCTTCACCTACCTGTCGCTCAAGCAGGGCATGTCGGCGGGCGGGGTGGCCCTCATCACTTCACTTCAACCCATATTGATCGGACTGCTGGCGCCGGCCCTCGCGCATGAACGCGTCGACGCGCGGCGCTGGGCCGGATTGGCGCTGGGCGTGACGGGCGCCGCGCTGGTGATCGTGGCCAAGGCCTCGATCGATGTGCTGGCGCCATTGGGACTCACTTTCGCGGTCGGGGCCTTGCTGTGCCTGACCGGCGGCACGCTCTACGAAAAGCGCTTCGGCGCCCAGATCCATCCGGTCGCGTCCAACTTTGTCCAGTACGGCGTCGGACTTGCCGTGTCCGCGCCGCTGGCATTTTGGCTGGAACCGATGCACATCGACTGGACGGGCCCGTTGCTGGGTTCGCTGGCGTATCTGGTGGTCGGCAATTCGCTCGTCGCCATTACCTTGCTGCTGGCCATGATCCGCCACGGCGAAGCATCGCGCGTGTCCGCGCTGTTTTTCCTGGTGCCGCCCTGCACGGCGATCATCGCGCTGCTGATCCTGCGCGAACCCATCCCGCCGCTGGCCTGGCCCGGCATGGCGCTGGCCGCGCTGGGCATCCTGCTGGTCACGCGCAAAACCGGTAAGACCGGCGACGGCGGCAAGTAGAATGAGCGCCTTTCCGCCTTCGCGCCCTCGCCCATGAACGCCGTCGTCACCGCCGCCCTGCCGGTCTTTGCGTTGATATTGACCGGGTGGCTGGCCGCCCGCTGGCGCATCCTGGGCACCAACGCGACCGACGCACTGAACCGCTACGTGGTGTACCTGTCCTTGCCCGCGCTGCTGTTCCGCGCCATGACGCAGGTGGATCTGGCGCACATGGCCCACTGGGGATTCGTTGGCGCATTCGCGGGCGGCGTCGCCATCACGTTCCTGGTGTCATTCGTGCCGCGCAAGCGCGGACCGCAGTCGCTGACCGACCGCAGCATCGAAGGCCTGGCGGCGTCCTACGCCAACGCCGGCTACATGGGCATTCCGCTATGCCTTGCGCTGCTGGGCGCCGACAGCCTGGCACCCGCCACGTTCACCACCTTGCTGACCGCCAGTGTGCTCTTCGGCTTTGCCATCGCGCTGATCGAGTTCGACCGCCAGCAGACACCCAATCTACCCGCGACGCTGCTCAAGGTGGGTCGCGCGCTGGTACGCAACCCGCTGCTCGCCGCCCCGGTTGTGGGTCTTGGCTGGGCCGCCACCGGCGTGGCGTTGCCCGAAGGCGTCGACCGCTATGTGGCCTTGCTGGGCGCATCGGCCAGTCCGTGTGCGCTGGTAACCATCGGCCTTTTTCTCGCGCAGACCGAAACCGCCAGTTCCGGTCCCGGCGTGTTGCGCCTGGTGCTGGGCAAGCTGCTGCTGCAGCCGGCCGCGACGGCGGTGCTGGCCTTCTACGTGTTCTCGATGCCGCCGCTGTGGGCCTGGACTGCGGTTCTGATGAGCGCGTTGCCCATCGGCACCGGCCCCTTCATGCTGGCCAAGATGTATGGGCGCGATGCCCGCGTCACGTCGCGCGCCATTCTCGTCAGCACCGTGGCGTCGGTGCTGACGGTCAGTCTGCTTGTGGCGTGGATCAGCGCGCATCCCGTCTCGTGAACGCGCGAGCACTTTATATAACCTGCAGTTATCGTTAAAGCACAATTCCTTCGTTTGAGAAATTTAACGACAGGACTAGACTGACGGCTATTCCCACGGGTGCGACTACGCACCCGTTTGCATTTACGTCTTGATCCTCGGGATTGCCCATGAGCGCCAACGCTTCCTCCCTGCCCCTGTCCCCGGCCCTGCCGCCCATCCAGATCAACCGCAAGCCGCTGTGGATCGCGCTGCTGCTGGTGCTGGCCGGCGCGCTGTATCTCAACCAGACCGTCAGCTGGCGCCAAGGCGCGCTGTGGGTGATCGGCGCGCTGCTCGGCGTCACGCTGTACCACGCCTCGTTTGGCTTCACGCAAGCCTGGCGCGTGTTCGTATCGGACCGCCGCGGCGCGGGCCTGCGCGCGCAGATGCTGATGCTGGCCGCGGGCGTGCTGCTGTTCTTCCCCTTCCTGGCCGCCGGCACGCTGTTCGGCCAGCCGGTCAACGGCTTCGTGTCGCCCCCGGGCGTGTCGGTCGTGCTGGGCGCATTCCTGTTCGGCATCGGCATGCAATTGGGCGGCGGCTGCGCGTCGGGCACCCTCTTCGCGGTAGGCGGTGGCAACACCCGCATGGTGGTCACGCTGCTGTTCTTCATCGTGGGTTCGGTCATCGCCACAGCCAACTTCGGCTGGTGGTCCAGCCTGCCCGCACTGGCGCCCACCTCGCTCATCAAGACCTGGGGCCTGGCGCCCGCCATCCTCGCCAACCTGGCCGTCTTTGCCCTGATCGCATGGATCGCCACCGTGCTGGAAAAGCGCCGCCACGGCCACGTCATTTCCTTTGCATCGCGCACCGCTCGCCCGGCCTCGTTGCTGCAGGGCCCGTGGCCGCTCATCTGGGGCGGCGTGGCGCTGGTCGTGCTGAACTTCGCGACGCTGGCGCTGGCCGGTCGCCCGTGGGGCATCACGTCGGCATTCGCGTTGTGGGGCGCCAAGGCGCTGGATGCGGTGGGCGGCGACGTCGCCACCTGGGCCTATTGGGCCAAGCAGCCGTCCCTGGCCGCGCCGCTGCGCCAGGACGTCACGACCGTCATGGACATCGGCCTCATGCTGGGCGCACTGGCCGCCGCCAGCGCGGCGGGCAAGTTCGCGCCCGTCTGGAAGGTGCCGGCGCGTTCGCTCGCCGGTGCGGTAATCGGCGGCCTGCTGCTCGGCTACGGTGCGCGCCTGGCCTTCGGCTGCAACATCGGCGCCTACTTCAGCGGCATCCTGTCGGGCAGCCTGCATGCCTGGCTGTGGCTGCCTGCCGCCTTCGCCGGCAGCGCGCTGGGCGTGCGCCTGCGTCCGCTGTTCGGCCTGGCCGTCGAGAAGACGCCCTCGGCGTCCAGTTGCTGAGAAACTGTGTTCCAACAATGGCCTCCTGATGCAGGAGGCCATTTTTTTTGGCTCGCCGTAACGCCAGCAACCATGCGGGTTTCGGCGCGCCGCATGGCTGCGCGAGACCCGCGGCACCACGCGCATGTGGGGCGCGCCATTCATCCGCCAGACGGCCGCGCTGGTGTATGGTGGCTCCATTCCGAAATACGGAGATGCACATGAACTGGATAGCCGGCCGCTTCACGGCCTTTTTCCTGACATTGGCCGGCGCGGTGATCACCGCCGTCCTGGCCGCCACCGCATCCTTGTGGTGGCTTGCCGCAGCAGTGCCGCTGGCGCTGCTGGGCGCATTGGGCGTGTACGACCTGATCCAGCCGCGCCACGCCATTCGCCGCAACTATCCGGTGCTGGGCAACCTGCGCTTTCTGTTCGAATTCATCCGCCCCGAGATCCGCCAGTATTTCCTGGAAGACGACACGCAGGCCTCGCCGTTCTCGCGCGCGCAACGCTCCATCGTGTATCAGCGCGCCAAGCGCGAGATCGACAAGCGCCCCTTCGGCACCCAGGAAGACGTCTACGGCGACCGCTACGAATGGATCAACCATTCCATGTCGCCCTCACACATCAACGACACCGACTTTCGCGTGACCGTCGGCGGGCCTGATTGCACGCAGCCTTATTCCATGTCGGTGTTCAACGTATCGGCCATGAGCTTTGGCGCGCTGTCGGCCAACGCGGTGCTGGCCCTGAACGAAGGCGCACGGCAAGGCGACTTCGCGCACGACACGGGCGAAGGCGGCATCAGCCGCTACCATCGCCAGCCCGGCGGCAGCCTGGTGTGGAACATCGGTTCGGGCTACTTCGGGTGCCGCGACGAGCACGGCGCGTTCTCGGAAGAAGCCTTCGTGCGCAACGCCTGTACGCCGCAGGTCAAGATGATCGAGATCAAGCTGTCGCAAGGCGCCAAGCCCGGCCACGGCGGCATCCTGCCGGCGGGCAAGGTGACGATCGAGATCGCCGAAGCGCGCGGCGTGGCGCCCTGGCAGGACTGCAACTCGCCGGCCAGCCATTCCGCGTTCGACAGCCCCATCGGCCTCATGAAGTTCGTGGCGCGCCTGCGCGAGCTTTCGGGCGGCAAACCGGTCGGCTTCAAGTTCTGCGTGGGGCATCCGTGGGAATGGTTCGCCATCGTCAAGGCCATGCTGGAAACCGGCATCACGCCCGATTTCATCGTGGTGGACGGCGCGGAAGGCGGCACGGGCGCGGCGCCCGTCGAATTCGTGGATCACGTCGGCACGCCGCTGCGCGAGGCGCTGCGCCTGGTGCACAACACGCTGATCGGCGTGAACCTGCGCGACCGCATCAAACTCGGCGCGTCGGGCAAGATCATCACCGCCTTCGACATGGCGCGCGTGATGGCGATGGGCGCGGACTGGTGCAACGCCGCGCGCGGCTTCATGTTCGCCATCGGCTGCATCCAGGCCCAGGCCTGCCACACCGGCAAGTGCCCCACCGGCGTCACCACGCAGGACCCGTTGCGGCAACGCGCGCTGGTTGTGCCGGACAAGGCGCAGCGCGTGGCGAACTTCCACAAGAACACGCTGCACGCGCTTGCCGAACTGCTGGCCGCGGCAGGCCTGACCCACCCCAGCCAACTGCGTCCTCACCATATCGCGCGCCGCATCTCGCCCAGCGAGATTCGCCTTCTGTCCGCGCTGTTTCCGGAACTGGCGCCCGGCGAACTGCTGCGCGGTGAATTCCGGCATCAGGTCTTTCGCGCAGGCTGGGCGATGGCGCAGGCGCAGTCGTTCCAGCCCACGCACGACATCACCACCGCGCTCGCGCGCGAGCACGCCGCCCAGGCCGCCGCAGCCGGCAATTCCTGAGCGGCGCGGCGGGCGGGCCTGTCGCAGCACATCGCGCCAAGCCCGCCTGCCGCGTTCGCTACAGCCAGCGCTCGAACATGCGCGAGAACGACTCCATGAAGCGGTCGTCCAGGCCGCGCTCCTTCCAGGCCTCGGGCGTGATCTGCACGGCATCGGCCACATCGCGCTGGAACAGCGCTTCCATCTCGGCCGCGAACTCGGGGCCCAGCACCACCGCGTTGATCTCATAGTTCAGCGCAAAGCTGCGCCAATCCATGTTGCTGGAACCGACGGTCGACCAGACGCCGTCGACCACCGCCGTCTTCGCGTGCAGCAGCGCGTCACGCCGTTCGTAGATCTTCACGCCGGCACGCAGCAGATCGGTGTAGTGAGACCGCCCCGCGTGGAACACCAGCGACGAGTCGCTGAATCCCGGCAGCACCAGCACCACGTCCACGCCCCGCCGCGCCGCCGACTGCAACACCTCGATGAACGCAGGGTCCGGCACGAAGTACGCCATCGTGATGTGGATGGATTTCTGCGCACTTTCGAACGCGGACATCAGCGTCAGATAGACCGTATAGCCGTCGCTGCGATCGGGCTGGTTGGCCAGGATGCGGACCGTGGTGTTGCCGACGGGCGGCGCGACCTGCGAATCGCCGCCCTTGATGGGCTCCTTCGCCTGCGACGCCCAACCCGTCTGCAACACCTGCTCCAGTTCGGCGACCGCCGGGCCTTCGATGCGCAGATGCGTGTCGCGCCAGGGCGCGGAATCGGCGTCTTCCGGCGGGTCGCCCGCCTTATCGCCGGAGCCGCCCCCCGAGCCGCCGCCCGAGCCCGAGCCGCCCCCGCCGGAGAACGACGACGACTCGTACACGCTGCTGACGTTGATGCCGCCCAGGTAGCCCACCTTGCCGTCAACGACCAGCACCTTGCGGTGATTGCGCTGGTTCGGCGACCAGCCAGCCCGGGCGTTGACCGGATTGACGGGATTGAAGACGGCCACCTGAACGCCCGCATCGCGCATCCGCTGGAACAACGCATCGGGCGTCTTGATCGTCCCGACCGCGTCCACCATCAATGAGACCTCGGCGCCCCGGTTGCGCGCCGCGATCAACGCCTCGGCAAAGCGCTGGCCTTCGGCGTCGTCGTCGAAGATGTAGGTTTCCATGTGGACGTAGCGGCGCGCCTGGCCAATGGACTGCAGCATCGCCTTGTACGTGCTGGGGCCGTCGGCCAGCAGACGCACGCGGTTGCCTTTGACCAGCGGCGCGCCGCTGACCGCCTGTTCAACTGCCAGGTGCCTGGCAAGGAAGTCGTCCTTCGGTGTTTGAGGGTCCGCAGCAATGCCTTGCCCGCGACGGTAACTGTCCTGCGCGGCATCCGCGGACAGGCCCGCCTGCGAGGCGCGCGCGTGCCGTTCCTGCGCGTCGGGGACGCTGGCGCAGGCGGCGAGCACGGACGCGACGCACGCAAACAGCACGGCGCGCGCCCACCGGCGCGCGTCGACCGTCAGTTTGTGCAAGGTATTGTGCGGCCCACCCCGGCTCTCGGCCGGTAATGGGCTCATGATGCGCCTCTAGCGCCGATTGCCTGCCACGAAAATGCAGCCGAGCACGGCGCCCACCAGCGCCGCCACGCCGACCGACTTCCACGCATTCTCATGCACGTACTCGTCCGCGTAAGCGGTGGCCCGGCGGGCCCGTTCGCGCGCG
The DNA here is from genome assembly GCF_002388205.1 of Achromobacter sp. UBA4530. Taxonomy (NCBI): domain Bacteria; kingdom Pseudomonadati; phylum Pseudomonadota; class Betaproteobacteria; order Burkholderiales; family Alcaligenaceae; genus Achromobacter; species Achromobacter sp. UBA4530. The sequence continues at coordinate 127,963 of NZ_DGMA01000025.1, forward strand.
ACGACTTCCCAGCCGCCCGCGGATTCACGCGCATCGGCGAGTTGGCGCTTCAGGCGTGCACGCGCCGATTCGATTTCGGAGCCCGTATACGACGCAGTCGAACGCAAGAGGTCTTCCGTTCCGGCGAGCAGCTCGTGGAAGCTGTCATTCACGCGTTCACGATGCAAAGCCATTTCAGCGCGCTGGTGCTTTCGATTCATGGTAGCTCCTTGTTTTTTTTGGACCGTACCCGCGACACCACCATTGCCTGATGCAACGCAGCATCGCCAGGACTGCGGGACACATCGTTCCGCATGGCCGAAGCCCCATTGTCCATAGCAACGGCCATAACTGCCCGAGCTTTCGCAACCAGCCGTAAACCGATATTTCAGCGGCGCGAAACTTGCTGATGGCGCTGTCTGGCCCGTGCCCAAGGTGAGGCAAACACCTTGTCGCTTCCGGCCAAACGCGTTTTCGATTTCGTAAAAGTCCATTGCATTCAGAGGCTTGGCGCTTGACACCCGAACCCCCTCGGCCGCCACAATAGGTCTTCGCAATGCGCTTCAACCGCCCCAAAAAGGAACTGAACGCATGGTTTCCCCTTCCGCACTCCTTGCCGCCGTTTCTCCTGAATTCGTCGCGCAAGAACCGCAGCACCAAAGCGCCGAGCAGATCGAATTGCACGACGGGTTGTTGGACAGCCCGGCCCACATCGACCCCAAGTTTCTGTACGACGCCCTCGGCTCGTCGCTTTTTACGGCCATCACGCAGCTGCCCGAGTACTACCCGACGCGCTGCGAGGACGAAATCTTCCGACGCCATGGCGCGGATATCGCCCGCCACGTCGGTCCGGTGCAGGCCATGATCGATCTGGGCGCCGGCGACTGCGTCAAGGCCGAGCGGCTGTTTTCAAGCCTTCGTCCCAGCCACTATGTGCCGGTCGACATTTCTGCCGACTATCTGCAGGCGGCTGTCCGCCGGCTGAAGCTGTCCTATCCCGACATGCGGATCACGGCCGTGGGGCAGGATTTCTCGCATGAACTTGCGTTGCCGGCCGACATCCCAACGCAGCAACGTCTCTTCTTTTATCCCGGCTCCAGCATCGGCAACCTGGGTCCCGACAGCGCGTACGCCATGCTGCGGAGGATTCGCGAAGCGTGTCCCGGCGGCGGGCTGCTGATCGGCGTTGACCGCGTCAAGCCCAGAAGCGTGCTTGAACCCGCGTACGACGACGCGCTGCATCTGACGGCCGCGTTCAACCTGAATCTACTGCGCCACGTGAACGCGGTGCTGGGCAGCGACTTCAATGTCGACGACTGGCGCCATGTGGCCATCTTCAACAGCGAACGCTCGCGGGTCGAGATGCACCTGGAAGCGCAGCGCGCATTACGCGTGACCTGGCCCGGCGGCCATCGCGACTTCAAGCGCGGCGAGCGCATCCATACGGAGAACTCGTACAAGTTCACGCCACAGGCCTTCAGCGACCTGCTCCATCGCGCAGGCTTTGGCAATGTCGAACACTGGTCGGATGCCCGAGACTGGTTTTCTGTTTTCAGCGCCCGCGCCTGACGCGGGACCACCCACGACGCCCCCCGGAGGATCGCCATGGACCCCGCATGCCTGCTGACCCATCCCGCCATCGCGCCCTACGCGAGCGGACAGGCTGGACAGCACGACCGCTACGACGCCGTGCGCTCGACCACGACCGCGCTGGCCGCGCCACTGAGCCCCGAAGACTGCCAGGTGCAATCCATGCCGGACTGCAGCCCCGTCAAATGGCATCTGGCCCACACCACCTGGTTCTTCGAGACGTTCCTGCTGGCGCGCTTCGACACATCGACGCCGCCCTTCCATCCGCAATACCGGATGCTGTTCAATTCCTACTACAACGCTGTCGGCGCAAAACATCCGCGCCCGCAGCGCGGCCTCCTGTCGCGCCCGCCGCTCGCTGAGGTGCTGCGGTACCGCCAATACGTCGACGAAGCGATGCACGCGCTGATTTCGCGACTGGGCGGCAACGATGCCGACTTCGACGCCCTGCTCGAACTTGGCCTGAACCACGAGCAGCAGCACCAGGAATTGATCCTCACCGATCTCAAGCACATGCTGTCGGCCAATCCGCTCAAACCCGCCTACGTGGCGCCCGGCCAACCCGCACAGCCGCCCGCCACGGACGCCGGCTGGACCCGCTACGAGGGCGGCATCACGCGCATCGGCCACGACGGACGCGGCTTTGCGTTCGACAACGAAGGTCCGGCTCACGACGTCCTGCTGGCGCCCTTCTCTCTTTCTGATCGTCTCGTGACCCAGCGTGAATTCCTGGACTTCATCAACGACGGCGGCTACGACCGGCCCGAACTGTGGCTGTCCATGGGTTGGGACATGGTGTGCGCGCAAGGCTGGCGCGCCCCGCTGTATTGGGAAAGCGACGACGATGGCTGGCGCGTCTTCACATTGCGCGGCATGCAGGCGCTGGAACTGGAGGCGCCCGTCACACACGTCAGCTATTTCGAAGCCGACGCCTATGCGCGATGGGCGGGCGCACGCCTGCCGCGAGAAGCCGAATGGGAACACGCCGCCCGGCAGATGTCCGAAAACACCTACTCGGCCCGCGCCAACCTGCTTGAAAACGGTCACCTCGACACACGCCCCGCCCCCGAACGCAACGGCCAGCGCGGTCCGGTGCAACTGTTCGGCGACGCGTGGGAATGGACGTCGAGCGGCTACGACGCCTACCCCGGCTTCAAGCCCAGCGCTGGCGCGGTCGGCGAGTACAACGGCAAATTCATGTGCAACCAGTACGTGCTGCGGGGCGGTTCCTGCGCCACGCCGCGCGATCACATCCGGCCTAGCTACCGTAACTTCTTTCCGCCCGAGGCGCGGTGGCAGTTCTCGGGGATCCGGCTGGCTCGGGATGAATGAGGGGATTTGCGCCGCTGGCGAGCCGTTTGGAACACCGGATAGGCCAGGCCTGAAAAAAATGGCGCCGGTTCGCTTGCACTGCCAAAAAACTTCGTGCTAGAATTTCGTTCTTCGTTGAGCAGCAATTGCAACGCAAACTGTTCAGCAAAAGGGATGGCGCATTAGCTCAGCCGGTTAGAGCGACGGAATCATAATCCGCAGGTCCCCTGTTCGAATCAGGGATGCGCCACCAAAGAATTCAAAAGGCCCGCACATTGTGCGGGCCTTTTTCGTTAGGGCGTTCAACAGTGCGCGCAGCTGCTTGGGTTCACTATCCATCACGCATACCATCCCAATGGCAAGGATCAGCACCCCACGCCACCGAACACCTCGCACGTATCCTATAGGATACAAAAATTTGATTTTTCGTATCCGCTCGGATACATTACATCGTCCGCGACCAACCAGTGGGGGGGTGAAGATGTTAGGCGCCAGAGATGAAAGACCTGGAAAGCACCGAAGACTATGACGAGTTCGAAGCAGATTTAAAAGATCTGCGGGCTCGCGCAAAAATCCAGGCACGAATTCAACGGCTGCGTGCCGGCAATCCGGGTGACCACCGAAATCTCGAGAAAGGCGTATCGGAACTTCGGATTGATATCGGCCCGGGATACAGGGTCTATTACACGCAGCGGCAGGACGGGACGCTTGTGATCCTCCTCGCAGGAGGCAACAAGTCCACGCAACAAGCTGACATTGCAAGAGCTTACCGATTGGCTACAAGCCTTTGATCTCTTGCCTTTGAGCGACGATGCGGCGTGATTGCACTAGTGGCAATCACGCCTTGGAAATCAGGCTCCATACGCATAGGGGCAGAAACATGGCAAAGCTTCAAACAAAAAAATACGACATCGCTGAGCGGCTCCGTACCGCCGAAGAGATGGCGCTTTATCTGGACGCTTGCATCGAGGAGAGTGATGGAGACGCGGCGTTCATTGCAAAGGCGCTCGGCGATATCGCCCGTGCGCAAGGGATGACGAAGATCGCAAAGGACACGGGCATGTCGCGCGAGAGCTTGTATAAGGCGCTATCTGGTGAGCGGTCCCCCGATTTCGCGACGATTCTCAAGGTCATGGGAGCGTTGGGAATTTCTTTGCGCGCAGCCGCCGCTAATCGGCCGAATGTTGACGCCGCCGCTTTTGGCAACATCGCCTGCTCACGATGAACTTTTCGTCGAAGCGCGCCTCTTCCGAAGCGTCATTTCAAGCTTGTCACGGCAACGGACTCATAATCCGTTGATGACAAGCTGAACCGAAAGTACCGAACGTTAAGAACAAAATGGCCCGCACACCGTGCGGGCCATTTTCATTCGGACAATACAGGCCTCAGCCCATCAAGTCCGATACACCGTATCGCGCCGGCGGCCGCCCCACGTCGCCGCCAAGCTCGCCACGAACGCGCCGATCAGCATCGACGCAAAGCCCCACAACGCGAATGCCGCAGCGGCCTTGCGCGCCGCGTCGGCGGCTTCCTTGGCCTTTACCTTGGCTTCTTCCGCGGTCTTCTTGGCGTTCTGGATCGCCTCGTCGACGCGGCGTTGCGCCACGGCGGGCTCAACACCGGCCTGCGCGGCCACGACCTTCACCACGTAATCGCGATCAGCGGGCGTCATCTCGCCACGGGTGATGCTCATGGCAACGATGCGGCCCACTTCGGCACGTGCCGCTTCCGGGTCAGTGTTGGCCTCGGGACGTTCCGAACGCATCAGGGTGTCGGTGAGATAGTCGGTGGCGCGTTCCATGCCACCGTTGCTGCCTGCACCCGCCGCGCCGGCCGTCGCGGCCGCAGTTGCCGCGGTGCCGGCAGTGGCTGCCACCGATGCGCCGGCCTTGGCCACGCCCGATGCCATGGACGCCAGGGCCGACCCCAACAGCGCGGCGCTGACCACGGCGCTCAGCGCCCAGACCAGAAAGCCATGCGCGGTGTCGCGGAAGTAGACCTCATCCGAGTGCACGTCGACCCACTTGGTGCGCAGGCGTCCAGCGACATAGCCGCCAATGCCGTACGAGAGGATCTGAGTGAGCAGCATCCAGACAATGATGCCAATACCGATGGTCGGGGCCGACACGCCCTCGTCGCCCCACGGCGATACGGACAGGAAGCCCAGGCCGGTGCCACCGGCAAACAATGCGAGCGAGAGCGCGGCGGCAATCACCGCGCCGGCGAAGACCGCCGCCCACGACACGGCCGAAATGGCGGACTCACGTGGAGGCACGCCATCGGCATAGGGTTGGCTCAATGAAGACGTATTTTGCATGATCGATCCTTGTCCAGAGTCTTACGCAACCGCGCGGACGCGGGTGCCAAAGCGGAAATGACGAACCGGCCTTCAGTGCCAGAACAGCGCCAGCAGAATGATGATGGGAATGGGCACGCCAAGCAGCCACAACAGGATGGAGCGCATGGAAACCTCCTTGCTTCGATAAATGGATATGGGTGAAGTGACGCCGGCCGCAATCAGGCCAGGTCGATGGTGCCCGGAGCACGGGGGTCCGGCGCGGGCGGCGTGGGGTCGATGACGTCGGGATTGTCGGTGGGACGACCCGGGTCCGGACGCGGATCGTCCGCAGGGGCGGTACCTGGAAGCGCCGGATCGTCCGGCGTGAGATCGTCGGGTTGACCGGGTTCTCGGTGCGGGATCTGGGACATGTTGCCTCTCCTCAAGCAGCGCAAGTCGCGCTTCGATTGAGCATCAGCAAATGGCGTGCCTGAGACCCTCGAGGCGTTCAACGCCTTCAGGAAAACGAATCAGCGATCAGTCTTTGCGCTTGCCGCCAACCACGGAAGCGGCACGTTCGGGCGTCTCGCCCGCAAGAAAAGCAACGACCGCGGCCTTGCCGGCGGCAGAGGCCTCATCCTGGCTGGTGTATCGCTTGTCCGAGTAATTGGTGCTGCGCACATTTCCAGATTCAGGATCAAGCAGCGTGATGATCCATGCGAATTCACCTGGCGCGAGCTGCCGGACCTGCAAGGTGGCGCGCGTGCCGGGACGTAGTTCTTGCGGCATCTGGCGGCCTCTTCCGTGTTTCGATGACGCCATCGTAGCGCAATCGCGGGGGCCCGCCACGGACGGACGCGGCGCGTGAAAAATGCTGCGCTTGCACACGATTTTCATGCTGCAGACTGCGCGGCTAATCCGCCACAAAGCGCCCTGCCTGCAAGGAAAACCCTAGGGTGCAGTCCTGCAATACAGGCGCACAATCGTCTCAAACATAAGACCGCAAAGCGGCGCCGAATCCCCTAAATCAGGCGAGGACGGAGACAACATGACTTACTTGGCAGTTTTCATGAGCTGTTTGATGGTTATGGGTATCGTCGCGTTGGTGATTCAAACGATACGAAGCGCGGGGCCCGAGCCCTGGCTGAAGATATCGGCGGCGATTGTCAGTTCCACCTTTGCATCGCTGATGCTGGTCCCGTTGGGGTTCGCCGTGGCCCTGACGATGCTCGTCGAGTAGTCTCCCCCACCGTAGACCAGGCCCGGACTATCCGTTGCGGGCCGGTCTGCCGCGGGTTGCCGCCCAACACAACAATGAACCGGCGGTGACCATCGCCACGCCCTGCCAGAACGACAGGGTGAGCGGCGTCGCCAACCAGAGCGCGGCAAAGAAGGTGGAAAAGACCGGCGTGAAGTACGACGCGGTGGCCAGCAAGGTCAGGTTGCCTCGCAGTATCCCCACGTTCCAGAATGCGTAGCCGCTGGCCATTGCGCCGCCGGCCACGCATAGCTCGATCGTGGCGGGCGCCGTGAACGCAAGCGCGGGTTCCGCGCTGATCGCATATTTGATCCACAGGACAGCAGCGGTCAGCACGAAAAACAGCGCGACGCCGTTCTTGCCGTCGGCAAAGCGTTTGGTCACGTTGCAATACACGGCCCAGATGATGGCGCCGCTGAACGCCAACCCATAACTAAGAGGATTGCTCGACACATTGGCCACGGTGCGTTCATACGACAGCCCGCCGGCTCCGCCCACGACCCACACGATGCCGATCACCGACAACAAGATGCCCGGCGCTACCCAGATGCTTGCCCGCTGGCCATTGATGAGCATGGCAAACACGACCGTCAGACACGGCCACAGATAGTTGACGATGCCCAGCTCGATGGCTTGCCCCCGATCGGCCGCGAATCCCAGCGACAGCGACAGGCAGATCTCGTAAGCGACGAACAGCATGCTGCCCACGATGAGATAGGACCGGGGAAACGTGCGCAGCTTCGGGAAGCCCAGCAACAACACCAGGAAGATCGAACCCACCGTATAGATGAGCGCGGCGCCGCCGATCGGGCCAAAGTTTTCACTGACGCCACGAATCAGTCCGACGACCGTGCCCCATAGCAGGATCGCCAGCAAGCCGAGGGAAGTGGCCGCATTCCGGCCAGGATTCAATTGCATTACCGTTTCCGATTGCGCGCCGTGCCTGTATGAGAACTGGGCTGGCCCGGCGCCAAGGCGGCAAGTTTAGCGAAAACCGAACGGAGAAATCGCGGCATGGCTATTTCGACACGCAGGATGAGCGACGTGCTGGCAAGCACGGATTCGGGGCGGCTTTACCGCATTGAAGTGTTCTTGCGGGCGGAGGATGCGGGCGCCGGCATCCTGCCGCGAACCGGCGGGCGCTACATATTCAGAACGTCCGAAGGTGACGCCGTCATCGCGCTGGACGACAAGCGGTATCGCCTGGGATCCGGCGAGGTCCTGACTGCGCTGGCGCCGCGCCACGACACCTGACACGCCCGGCCACGCGGCGGGCTTACTGATCCAGCGCCACCCGCCGCTTGCCCAGACCCTTGGCCCGATACAACGCCACGTCCGCGCGCTCGAGCAACTGCAGCATGGTCGTGCCCGATTGCGGATACACGGCGATGCCGATGCTCGCCGACACCGCGACGCGCACGTTGGGATACGGCAGCGACAGGCTCTCGACCAGCGCCTCGGCAACCAGCCGCGCGTTTTCCTGATTGGCGCCCAGCAACAACACGGCAAACTCGTCACCGCCCAGGCGTGCCGCCACGTCGGAAACCCGGATGGCGCTTGCCATGCGGTCGGCGGCCTCTTTCAGCACCGTATCGCCCGCGGCATGACCATGCATATCGTTGACGGCCTTGAAGCCGTCCAGGTCGATGGCCAGGATCGAGAACGCCTCGCCGCTGCGCTGCGCGACCGCCAGCTCACGCAGCACAAGTTCGCCGAACAGCACCCGGTTGCACAGACCAGTCAGCGGATCGTAGTGCGCCAGATGCTGCGCGCGCGCCAGCATGCGCGACGCCTGCAGCATGGCGGCGCCCACTTCCTGGGCTTCCTTGATACGTGTGGCTGGCAGTTCCACGGTACGGCCCTCGCCCAGCGCCAGCGCCGGCGCGACGAGCCCCTGCACGGCCGACGTCAGCCGGCTCGCCAGCCTGATCGCCAGCCACAGCCCCAGGCCGAACGCGAACAACGTGCCCATGCCGATCCACGCAATGGAACGATAAAGGTCCGTGGTCAGCAATTGCATCGGCGCGCCGGCGGCAACCGTCCAGCCCGACAGTGCCGACCGGCTGAACGCGGTGTAGACCGGCGTGCCTTCCTTGGTGATCGTTTCGAGCGACCCCTCGCCTTCCTGCTGCACGGCGCGGGCCAGCGCGGGCACCGCCTTCTGGCCAACGAATTTCGACGTGTCGCGGGTGCGGGCGACGATGGTTCCGGCGTCGTCCAGCACGGCAGCCACCCAGCCCTCGGGCAAGGCGCGGCGGCCCAACACATTGCCGATGCGTTCGGGCGACAGCCCCACATTCAGGCTGTAGACCACCTCCCCGCCTCGCACGACCGGAACGCCGAGCGCGATGGTGGGATCCTTGGTCAGACCGCCGGTGAACAACCCCGTCAGCACCGGCATGCGCGATTGGAAGACGCGAAGCAGCTCATCCGGCGCGCCGGTGGACGGCAACGCCGTGCCGTAGGGCACTTGCGTGTTGATGATCTGGCGCCCTTCCTTGTTGGTCAGGACGTAGCTGTCGACGATCTGGAACCGCACGGACTCGCGCGCACGGCGATGAAAACCGGCAAGGTCTCCTTCGACCAGGTCCGGCGATGACGCCAGCATCTGCAAGCCGGCTTCGACGCCCGTGAGCTCGCGATCGAGGATTGCCGTGAGATTGCGCGCCAGAAAGATGGTGTCGCGAAAGATGCGTTCCTTCTGGATGACGTAGCTTTCGTAGACCGCGACCGTCGCCACGATAAGCGCGGGGGTGATACAGGCAAAGACGAGGGCCAGCAGGCCCGTGCGCATGGAGTAGCGGCGCGCCTGGCGGCGGCGCACGCCCGCACGCGTTTCGCCGTCAGACATGGCGCGCCTCGCCACTCAGGTTCCGCACTGCGCGGACGTTCGACCTAAACAACACCCGTGGGCTCATGCGCCTCCCCGTACGCCCTCCCGGCACCCCCGCCAGGCCTGGATGGAAACTCAGAGATTATTGCAGAACGCGCCCGCTGCCGCCTTTTGCGGCCTACGTCTCTTCCAGATCCGGCGTGCCGGTAAATTGGCTCTTGAGCAGCGTCAGCGCGCCTTTTTCGGCCAGCGCCTCGTTGGGGAACACGTGCTTGGTGTCTTCCAGGATGGGAAAGCCGAAGACGCGTACGCGGGTGTGGTACCCGTCAGGCGTTTCGGCAAATTCGATGTCAAAGTTGCGTTCTTCGATCCAGCCCGACCGATGCAGTTTCCATTCCATATCCAACGCGCTCCTGTTTGGCGAAGTTGACACGAAAGGCCGGCCGCAATGACCGGCGCTGCTACACCATACACCCGGCCGGGCGCACATGGGCGCCCGGCTCGGTCAATCGTCGCGGGACTGGCGGTCCCGAGCCAGCGCGGCCTGCGTACCGGCAGTGGCGCCGCCCGCTGCCGCCGGCGTGCCGGCGACGGGGTTGCCCGGCAACGGCGCGCTCGCTGCGGGGACGACCGTCGGATCACTTGCCGCGGGCGAGAACAGATCCCAGCTTGCCATGAACAGCGCCGCGATCAGCGGACCGATGACAAAGCCGTTCAGGCCGAACAGCGCCATCCCGCCAAGCGTGGAGATCAGGATCACGTAATCGGGCATCTTCGTATCCTTGCCCACGAGAATGGGGCGCAGGATGTTGTCGACCATGCCGATGACCAGCACACCGAACGCGATGAGCACGGCGCCCTTGACCACGGAGCCCGTCAGCAGGAAGTACACGGCCACCGGCGCCCAGATCAGTCCCGCGCCAATCGCCGGAAGCAGCGACAGGAACGCCATGATCACGCCCCACAGCAACGCGCCCTGGATCGACAGGATTGAGAAGATGATGCCGCCCAGCGCGCCCTGCGCCGCCGCCACCGCGACGTTGCCCTTTACGGTGGCGCGCACGACGGTCGTGAATTTGCGGAACAGGTGCTGCTTGTGCATGTCGCTCAGCGGCACCGCGCGCCGCAGCCGGGCCGAAAGCTGGGGCCCGTCACGCAGCAGGAAGAAGAGCAGATACAGCATGATGCCGAAGCTGACCACGAACTGGAACGTGTCCTGTCCGATGTTCAGGGCTTGGGTCGCCAGGAACTGGCTTGCCTGCATCGCGCCGGCGCTCAGCTTGTCCTGCAGGCTGGGAATATCGGCCAGGTCGAAGCGCGCCAGCAGCGCGTGCACCGACGGCGGCAAGGCGTCCATTGCCTGCTGGAAGTACGCGCCAAAGTTGATCTGGCCTGACTTGATGCTTTGATAGAGGCTCGCGCCTTCGCTCACCAGCGAGCCGCTGATCACGACCAACGGAAGAATCACCAGCAGCAGCACCAGCAGCAGCGTGATGAGCGCGGCGAGATTGCGCCGGCCGCCAATGCGCACCACCAGGCGGCGCTGCAAGGGCGCAAAAAGAATGGCCAGAATGGTGCCCCAGAACACGGCCCCATAGAAAGGCCACAACAGCCAGCCGAACGCGATGGTGACCACCACCAGCAAAAGCACGAAGGTTCTGTAATGCACGCCTGAAGATTCGCTCATGGTGTGTCCAAGGCACGGCATGCGCCGCGAGAGCCGCATTGTACAAAGCGCCGCCTGGCGCCGCTTGCATTGAGACGAGGCTGATCCACGGCTATGGCGCCTTCGAGCCGGCGCTCGCTGCCTGCAGCAGCGTGGCGCGGGCGGCTTCAAGACCGTCGGACTGCGCATTCAGCGCTTGCAGACGCAGGTTCAGTTCCTGTTGCAACGTCGGTTTCGCCACCTTCGTCTGCCCATCCTCGAAGGTGACGTCCGCGCCATTTGCAGCCACGAAGTCCGCAATGCCCAGCGCGTCGCGGGCGACCGAGTCCATCCTGGCCGCGGCCTCCATCATGTCGGCAGCCGGCGCTGTCACCGCCTCGTCGTAGACGCCGTCATACACGGGTGCCAGATCGGCGGGCAGCGTCAAGGCCGCGCGCGCCTTGTCGGCCTTGCTTCGCGCCGCCTGGACCTGCGCGGCGCTGTCTGCCAGCGTCTTGCGCGCCGCCTGCAGGCTGGCCTTGCGCTCCACGATCTCGCTTACCGACCGGATCGTCTCCACGGACAGCACTTCGCGCAGCGGCGCGGCCGCCTTGGCCATGGCGTCCTGGAAATCCGTCATTACTTCGTAGGCGTCGTCGTAATCCCCGATCGCGTCCTTTTCCTGCTTGCTCAACAGACCGATCGGCACGAGCGTCACGTTGTTCATGCGGACTTGCAGAACCTGTATGAACGCGGCGCGCTCCTGCGGCTCCTTGTTGACGCAGGCCGCCAGCAACAGCATCGAAACCGCCGCCATGCCCGCCACCCACGCGCGAACCCAACCCATGCGCATCCTTTTGCACTCCGATTCTGCAGATTACGGGAAGATTATCCGGTAGCCCCGAGCTCGGATCCGAATGGGGCGAAATTTGTTGCCATCGAAGCGAGTTGACACAGGGAGAGCGGCGCGCATGCCCCCGGCGCCCGCGTCCTCTAAAATCGCGGATTCGGCGGCGCCCGGCCGCCCGCAACTCACACTGGCTGACCCCATGACTCAGAACGCTTCTCCCCTGCCCTGGGGTTTCACGCTCCCGGATTGCCGCGGCGCGAACGCCTTGCTCCTTTTCATGAACGACCTGGCGCGGGTGGTCAACCAGTACCTCGGCCACGGCAAGCTGTCGGAAGAAGCGTTGGCGGACGCCCAGAAAGCCGTGGACGCGCTGCTGGAACGCTATGTGGAGATTCAAGCGGCGCCCGAGGCCTTTGACGACGAGCGCATCGAACTGGCGTTGGAAACCTTGCCGCAGCCCGACGGCACGACCAGCGCCCAAGTGGCGCTGCGCATGTCGCCGCGCCTGGAAGGCCTGATCATCGAGGCCCAACGCCAGGCCCGTCCCGCGGCGCACTAACGCGTATTTGCTCGGCCGGATGCCTATCCGGCCGAAAATGCTTGCATAATCGCGTATTCTCCGATATTATCGTCGGTTGGATCTGCGCAGTCGTACCCCGGTACGCCATGTCCGCCACGAACTGCTCACCCCAAGCTGGCCGCAAAAAAGCGGTTGCCGCAAACAGATCCGCCTCCCGTAAGCTCTGCGTCCTTGCGAAGTACAACGCAAAATACGCAAACCCAGAGCACCATCGGAAACCCCACGCCTTCGCCCATCCGCCAGTCCGGATCGGCCTGAAGCAGATACACCCAAACAACACGTTGCTTTTCCGGAAGCAGCGACGCATGCCGCGGTCCAACCACCGCGAGCGCCAGAGCCAACCCACTCTGTGCGCACCCAGGGCTGCATCGGCGCACGCTACCGCGCCGGCAACCATGCCCGTGTATGGCGCGCCTGCGCCCTGCAGCCCGACCGATGCCCGCCAGGACTGGACGAAGGCATCACCACGCCGGCCCGGCGCGCAAAAAACATGAGAATGCGCAAAAGAACGGCAGCAGCAATGCGTTAGTGTCATGTAACGCCTGTCCAATACATCCGGCGGACAAGGCGCTTCGCGAAGGTCCGGCCAAGTGCCCTGCATTTGCCCGGCTTGCGCGCACCATGACAAGACGCAGCTTTTCCAATAACTAGAACCTAAAGAGAACACAACATGAATACTCGTTTCACCACCACCGAACTGATCCGCCGCCCGGCCCATACGCAGCTCGACGACATGCCCATCCACATCGGCGACATCGTCTACCTGAAGCCGGCCAACGGCCCCGAAATCCGCGCCACGGTCATCTTCAACGCGCCGATCAACGGCACCACCACCTACACCACCGAAGTCGTGCCGTGCGGCGCGCCCGCGCAAAAGACGCCCGCCCAGCGCATCCGGTTCCGCCACGAGCACGTGCATCGCATTGAACCGGTGCGCCGCAACGCTCGCTAAGCAGACCAACACCGCCGCGCTTACCCCGCGGCGGTTTGCTTTGTGCGTGATAAATTCCCAGCAACTTCAGCCCGCTGATCTCACCATGCATAACAATCGTCTTGCGGTCCGCATCTGGGACCTTCCCACCCGCCTCTTTCACTGGGGACTTGTCGTCTGCATCGTCGGCGCGTTCGTCAGCGTGAAACTGGGCGGCCTGTACATGGACTGGCACGTGCGGTTCGGCTGTACGGCGCTGGGCCTCATCATCTTCCGCGTGCTGTGGGGCTTTGCCGGACCGCGCTATGCCAGGTTCGCGCATTTCGTTCGCGGCCCCGGCGCCGTGGCCCGCTACCTGAAGGGCGCCGCCGCGCCCGCCGGCCACAATCCGCTGGGCGCCCTGTCGGTCATGGCATTGCTGCTGGTCGTGGGCTTTCAGGCGGTCAGCGGCCTGTTCACCACGGACGACATCATGACGCAGGGTCCGCTGTTCGGACACGTATCCGAAGCCACCGCCAGCGCCATGACGTCCTGGCACAAGCTCAATGAATGGGTCATCATCGGCCTGGTCGTCCTGCACCTGCTGGCCGTCACGTGGTACGTGGTGGTGCGCCGCAAGCGTCTGGTGCGTGCCATCATCACCGGCAACGTCGATGCCAAGGACGTGCCCGCCGGCACGCCGCCCGCGCAGGACGGCCTGGCCATCTGGCTGCGCGCACTGTTGCTGGGCGCCTGCGTGACCGGGCTGGTGCTGTGGATACGATCGCTCGAGGTCGTGTCCGACATGTCGTTCTCCTGACTCTGCCCAAGCGAACAGCCCATGAAAAAAGCCCCTTGACGGGGCTTTTTGCTTGCCAGGATGACGGGCCGGATCTGACAACGGCCCGATGCCTTATTTCTTCTTGCGGTACGAATCGTGGCAGGCTTTGCAGCTGGCGCCGACGTCGCCGAAGGCCGCGCGCAGCTTGTCCAGATCGCCGGCATCGGCGGCTGCCGACAGTTTCACGATGTTGTCCTGAAACGCCTGCTGCTTCTGCTTGAAGCCAGCCGCGTCGCTCCAGATTTCGGGACGGGCGTCACCGCCTTCCGTACCCGGGCCGAAACCCGCCCACGGCAATGCCGACAGCGTCTTCAGCACATCGACGTTGGCCTTGATCTGCGCGGCGTCATAGGGCGCCTGGCCCTTGACCACCGGCGCCATGCGGCCGAAGTGCGAGCCGATCAGTGCAAGCGCCGACTGGCGGTACTTGACGGCATCTTCGGGCTTGGCGAATTGCGCGGAGGCGGACGTTGCCAGCAGCGGACCCACCGTCATACAGGCCAGCGCAGCGAGCGTGGACAACTTCTTCATTGATTTCTCCCGTAGGTACAACGTGAAAGCCGCGCGCGTAACGCGCGCGGCACGGCGACTATACCGCCCGGGCCAGCTCGGCAGCCAGACCAATGTACGAGCGCGGGGTCATCGCCAGGAGGCGGGCCTTGGGCTCTTCAGGCAGCGCCAGGCCCTGGATGAATTCTCGCAGAGCCTCTTCGGTGATGCCCTTGCCGCGCGTCAAGGCCTTGAGCTGCTCGTACGGCTGCGGCAGGCCATAGCGGCGCATGACGGTCTGCACCGGCTCGGCCAGCACTTCCCAGCAGGCGTCGATATCGGCGTCGATGGCAGCCGTGTTGACTTCGAGCTTGCCCAGGCCGCGCATGCAGGCATCCCACGCCACCAGGCAGTAGCCCAGGCCCACGCCGAGGTTGCGCAGGACGGTGGAATCGGTCAGGTCGCGCTGCCAGCGGGAGATCGGCAGCTTGTCGGCCAGATGGCGCAGCACGGCGTTGGCCAGCCCCAGGTTGCCTTCGGAGTTTTCGAAGTCGATCGGGTTGACCTTGTGCGGCATGGTCGACGAACCGACCTCGCCTTCCTTCAGGCGCTGCTTGAAGTAGCCCAGCGCCACGTAGCCCCAGATGTCGCGATCCAGGTCCAGGATGATGATGTTGGCGCGGGTAATCGCGTCGAACAGCGCGGACATCCAGTCGTGCGGTTCGATCTGGATGGTGTGGCGGTTCTGGGTCAGGCCCAGGCCGGTCAGCACGCGCTTGCTGAACTCGGGCCAGTTGATTTCGGGATAGGCGGACAGGTGGGCGTTATAGTTGCCCGTTGCGCCGTTCAGCTTGGCCAGAGGCTCGACGGCCACGACGGCGGCGATGGCGCGGTTCAGGCGCGCGGCCACGTTGGCGAATTCCTTGCCCAGCGTGGTCGGGCTGGCGGGCTGGCCGTGGGTGCGCGACAGCAGCGGCTGATCGGCGTTGGCGACGGCCAGGTCGTTCAGCTTGGCGGCGACTTCGCGCAGGCGCGGCACCACGACCTGGTCGCGGGCGCGCGACAGCATCAGCGCGTGCGAGGTGTTGTTGATGTCTTCGGACGTGCAGGCGAAGTGGATGAATTCTGCGGCGCGGGCCAGTTCGGCGTCATCGGCGACCTTTTCTTTCAGCCAATACTCGACGGCCTTCACGTCGTGGTTGGTGACGCGCTCGATATCCTTGATGCGGCCGGCGTCCGCCTCGGAGAAGTTGGCGACCAACTGGGCCAGGCGCGCGCGGGCGGCCTCGGAGAAGGCCGGCAGCTCGGGCAGGCCGGCGTCCGACAAGGCGATCAGCCAGGCGACCTCGACTTCGACGCGGTGCGCCATGAAGCCGGCTTCGGACAGCAGACCGCGCAGTGCGTCGCCCCGGGAAGCGTAGCGGCCATCCAGTGGCGAAAGGGCATTAAGTTGGCTCAGCTGATCGGCGATTTGCATGGTCTGGTAGGGAAAAAGCGACGGATGGGAAAACCCGGCGATTTTATCATCCGGGGCCGCCTGACATTGTGGCAAACTGACGAAGATTCCGCCCTGCGGACAATTCCGGCCGTCATACAGCCTGCTATACTTCGGCCGCTTTCCGACTCCGCTTGTGACTCCATGAAACTGATCGGCTCGCTTACCAGTCCCTACGTGCGCAAAGTGCGTATCGTCATGGCCGAGAAAAAGCTGGACTACCGGCTTGAACTCGAAAACGTCTGGTCCGCCGACACGCAGATCCAAACGTACAACCCGCTGGGCAAGGTCCCCTGCCTGGTGATGGAAGACGGCGGCGCCCTGTTCGATTCGCGCGTCATCGTCGAATACGTGGACACCTTGTCTCCCGTGGCCCGGCTGATTCCTCAGCAAGGGCGCGATCGCGCAGCCGTCAAATGCTGGGAAGCCATCGCCGATGGCGTCCTGGACGCCTGCGTGACCATCGTCAAGGAAAACCAGCGCCCCGAGGCCCAGCGCAGCCCCGAATGGATCGAACGCCAATACGGCAAGATCCACGCCAGCCTGGACGCCATGAACAAAAGCCTGGGCGACAACGCCCATTGCATGGGCATCAACTACAGCCTCGCGGACATCGCGGTCGGCTGTGCCCTGGGCTACCTGGACCTGCGCTTTGCCACCCTGGACTGGCGCACCGGCCAGCCCAATCTGGCCCGCCTGTACGACAAGCTGTCGCAGCGCCAGTCGTTCATCGACACGGTGCCCAAGACGGCCTGACGGCCGGCCAGAAATGCCCGCAAAAACGCCCGGCTCGACCGGGCGTTTTTTCGTCCGGCCGCTTTCTGCGGCCGGTTTTCCGTATATCGATCAAACCGTCCAGGTCTGCCAGGCCTTGAACAGCATGTACGCCGCCAGCGCGAACAGCAGCGCGGCGAACACGCGCTTGAGCGTCTGCACCGGCAGGCGATGGGCCATGCGCGCCCCCAGCGGCGCCGTCAGGACGCTGGTGCAGACCAGCGCCAGCAATGCCGGCCAGTAGATGAAGCCGAGCATCCCCGGATAGGTCTGGGCTTCGTTCAGGCCCGAAACGATATAACCCACGCTGTTGGCCAGCGCGATGGGAAAGCCCAGGGCCGCCGAGGTCGACACCGCATTGTGCAGGGCCACGTTGCACCAGACCATGAACGGCACCGACAGAAAGCCGCCCCCGGCGCCGACCAGGCCCGACAGGAAGCCGATGCCCGCCCCCGCCGCACTGGTGCCGACCACGCCCGGCATCTGGCGCGTGGGCTTGGGCTTCTTGTTGCGCAGCATGCTCCAGCCGGAGTAGCCCACGAACAACGCGAAGAACAGCGACAGCCACAGCGTGCTCAGCGCGGCAAACACCGCGCCGCCCGACAGCAGCCCGCCGATGATGATGCCCGGCGCCATCGCCGCGACGATGCGCCACTTGATGGTGCCCCGCTGCTGGTGAGCGCGCACGCTGGAAATGGAGGTAAAGAGGATCGACGTCATGGACGTGGCGATCGCGGCGTGCACCACCAGGTCGGCCGGCATGCCCTGCCAGGTGAACAGCATCGTCAAAAAGGGAACCAGCAGCATGCCGCCGCCAATGCCCAGCAGGCCCGCGGCAAAGCCGACCACTCCGCCCAACACCAGCAGGCAGATCACCATCGTCACATCCACAACCGTCTCCTCAGTTTTATTGTCATGAACAAGGCCCCGCGGGCATGGCTCCGGGGGGCCTTGGTTACGTGCAGCGGGGACTGCTTAAATAATGATCCCGCCACCCAGGCAAACCTCGCCATCGTATAGCACGGCCGACTGCCCGGGCGTCACCGCCCATTGCGGCTCGGTGAAATCCAGCGAAAACGTCTCGGGCGCCGCATCGCCCAGGCGGCACGCCGCGTCGGCTTGCCGATAGCGGGTCTTGGCGCCGTAGGCGCCCGCTGCCGGCGGGTGACCGGCCACCCAGCTCGCGTCCTGCGCCTTCAGATCGCCAGACAGCAGCCAAGGATGGTCATGCCCCTGCACGACGTACAGCACGTTGCGTTCCAGATCCTTGCGTGCCACGTACCAGGCCTCGGCCGTGCCGTCGTCCCGCTGGCGGCCCTTGACGCCGCCCACGCCCAGCCCCTTGCGCTGGCCCAGCGTGTAGAACGAAAGCCCTTCGTGGCGGCCGACCTTCTGCCCTTCGGGCGTCAGGATGGGACCGGGCTCGGTGGGCAGGTAACGGTTCAGAAATTCCCGGAACGGCCGCTCGCCGATGAAGCAGATCCCCGTGGAATCCTTCTTGGCGGCGTTGTGCAGGCCGATCTCGTGCGCGATGCGCCGCACTTCGGTCTTGTGGATCTCGCCCAGCGGAAACAGCGTGCGCGACAACTGCGCCTGGTTCAGGCGATGCAGGAAGTAGCTCTGGTCCTTGGATGCGTCCAGCGCCTTCAGCAACTGGAACTGCGAGCCGCCGCCCTCGGCGGGCACTTCGCGCACGCGAGCGTAATGGCCGGTCGCGATGTGTTCTGCGCCCAGCGCCATGGCGTGGTCGAGGAACGCCTTGAACTTGATCTCGGCATTGCATAGGACGTCGGGGTTGGGCGTACGGCCCGCGGAGTATTCGCGCAGGAAATCCGCGAACACGCGGTCCTTGTACTCGGCGGCGAAGTTGACGTATTCGAACTCGACGCCGACCAGGTCCGCGACGCTGGCGGCGTCCAGGAGATCCTGGCGGGTGGAGCAGTATTCGGAATCGTCGTCGTCTTCCCAGTTCTTCATGAACAGGCCGACGACCTCGTAGCCTTGCTGTTTGAGCAGCCAGGCGGTGACCGAAGAATCGACCCCGCCGGACATGCCGACGACAACGCGGCCTTTCTTGGTGGATGTTTGACTCATGATGCGGCTATTTTAGATCGGACAAGGCGTCTTCCCGCGGCTGCGGTTCGGCGGCGCGCGACACTTCCATCAGCCAGGCGCGGAAGGCCTGCAGGGTGGGCAGATTGGCCTTCTGCTCGGGGTAGCACAGGTAATAGCCCATCCGCGCGCGGATCGGCAATTGCATCGCGATGGCCAGCTTGCCGTCGCGCAGCTCGTCCTCGATCAGGCAGCGCGGGATCAGCGCCACGCCGAAGCCCGCCGCGGCCGCCTGCGACAGCAGCGCGTACTGATCGAACCGGGCGCCTTCCAGGCTGCGCCGCGTATCGCAGCCGGCCTGCTCGAACCAGTCGCGCCAGCCTTCCAGGGCCGACGTATGGTGCAGCAGCGGATAGGCCAGCAGGTCTTCGGGCGACTGGCACCCGCCCGCGATCAGGCGGGGACTACAGACCGGCAGGATCTCGCGGCCCACGATGTAGTCCGCGCCGCTGCCGGGCCACAGCCCCTCGCCGAAGCGCACGGCGGCGTCCAATTCGGGTGTGGAGAAGTCGTAGCCCTGGCGGTGCGGCAGGAATTCCACGTGGATGTCGGGCCGCAGGCGCATGAAGGCCGTCAGCCGCGGAATCAGCCACCGCGCGCCGAACGTCGGCATACAGGTCAGGTTGAGCGTGCCGCCGCGCCCCTGGTGCGCGATCAGCTCGACGGTGGCCGCTTCGATCTGGCCGAGACCGGCCTGGATCTTGGCCAGATAGCTGCGGCCGGCTTCGGTCAGAACCAGGCCTTGCCTGATTCGTAGGAATAGTTCAACGCCGACGAACTCTTCCAGATGTTTCACCTGTTTACTCACGGCCCCCTGCGTCACGCACAATTCCTGCGCGGCGCGCGTGAAACTGCTGTGCCGGGCGGCAACTTCGAACGCCTGGAGATCCGTTAAAGAGGGACAGAAACGCCTCATCTGCAGCCCCCACCGAATGTGGGGCTCCCTTGCCCTGCGGGCATGATGACGGCAAAGGCACGGGCGACGGATGTTACAGAAAAGTAACGCCGACGAGGGCCTGCCGAAAAGAGGTATGAAAAAAAGTCATAGCTTACGGAGAATCTTTCGTTTGCGCAAACCTGCCCGCCAGGAAAGAATCGTCGGGTTTGCGTCTGCCTTTGCGCATCCGCTGTTCATTCATTAGTAGGGGAATTCATGCAACGCCGTAATGTAGTCCTGGGCCTGTGTGTCGCCGCCGCGACCCTGGCCACGCCGCTGACCTCGGGTATCGCGCACGCTGAAGATGCGTATCCCAGCAAGCCCATCCGCCTGATCGTTCCCTTCCCGCCCGGCGGCACCACCGACATCGTCGGCCGCCTGTTCGCCGACAAGCTCGGCAAGGAACTGGGCCAGACCGTCGTCGTGGAAAACCGCGGCGGCGCCGGCGGCTCGATCGGCAGCGCCTTCGTCGCCAGCAGCGCGCCGGACGGCTACGTCCTGGGCATCGCCACCGTCAGCACGCACGGCATCAACCCGGCCATCTACCCGAACCTGCCGTTCGATGGCGAGAAGGACTTCACGCCCGTCTCGAACCTGGCTGCCGTGCCGAACATCATGACCATCAACCCGAAGGTCCAGGCCAAGACCATCGCCGAATTCATCACGCTGGCCAAGAGCCAGCCCGGCAAGCTGACGTACGCGTCGGCCGGCAACGGTTCGGTCTCGCACATGATGGGCGAACTGTTCAAGATGGCCTCGGGCACCGACCTGATGCACGTGCCGTACCGTGGCGTGGGCCCCGCGCTGAACGACGCGCTGGCCGGCCAGGTCGACGTCATGTATGACAACCTGCCCTCCACGCTGCCGCACGTCCAGTCCGGCCGCCTGATCGCCATGGCCGTCGCCTCGCCGCAGCGCGTCGCATCGCTGCCCAACGTGCCCACGTTCGCCGAAGCCGGCCTGCCGGCCGTGAACGACGCCTCGTGGTTCGGTCTGGTCGCCCCGGCCAAGCTGCCCGCCCCCGTGCTGGCCAAGCTGAACGCCGCCGTCCAGAAGGTCAGCGCCGAAGAAGACGTCAAGAGCCGCCTTGCTGCCCTCGGCGCCTCGCCCGCTGCCAACACCCCGGCCGAATTCGGCGCGCAGATCTCGGCTGAAATCGCCAAGAACAAGCGCATCGCCAAAGAAGCCAACGTGAAGATCGACTAACCGGTCTTCGGTCCTCGCGCGCCCGTGGCGCGCGAGGACCTCCGATTCACGAACGCAGTACCCCCTTATGCGACTTACCCAGCCCCTGTCCTACCGCTTCGACCTCCCGCAGCACTATCCCGATTCGGAAATCTCGGTCCCTCTCGTGCTGGATTCCCCGCACAGCGGCACGACCTACCCCCCCGATTTCGCCGCCGCGGTGGACTTTGGCGCCTTGCGCACGGCCGAGGACACCTGGGTTGACGATCTATGGGGCGACGCCATCGAGATGGGCGTGCCGATGATCGCCGCGGCGTTTCCGCGCGCCTACATCGACGCCAACCGCGCCGCCGACGAGATCGACGAATTGCTGCTGGACGCGGCATGGCCCGACGCAATCAACCCCTCGCCCAAGGTCAAGCTGGGCAAGGGTCTGATCTGGCGCATGCTCGATGACGGCACCCCGCTGTACAACCGCAAGCTCACGGTGGACGAAGTGCGCCACCGCATCGATGCCTGCTGGAAGCCCTATCACGCCGCGCTTGGTCAGGTGCTGGACAACGCCCACCGCAAGTTCGGCAAGGTCTGGCACATCAACTGCCACTCGATGCCCAGCGTGGCCGGCGCCTTCGCCACCGATCGCCCGGGCCTGGTCCATCCCGACTTTGTGCTGGGCGACCGCGACGGCAGCACCAGCGATCCGGCCTTCCGCGAATTCATCGCCGCCTGGCTGCGCGAGCGCGGCTACAACGTCACCGTGAACGATCCCTACAAGGGCGTGGAACTGGTGCGCGCGTTCGGCCGCCCGCAACAAGGCCGCCACAGCCTGCAGATCGAGATCAACCGCAAGCTCTACATGGACGAAGTGTCGCTTCGTCCGACCGACAACTACGGCCGGCTGAAGGCCGATCTGCGCGACCTTACCGCCGCGCTGATCACCTGGACCCGCGCGCAGACGGCATAAGAAACGCCGCCCGTCCAGACGCCGGGTTGCAAGCCCCACGCCCCATGGTTCGCCATGGGTTTTTTTTTTGGCCCGGCGCAAGCGGCCAAAACGGGGGAGGCGTGAGAGCGCACATTCCGTGTATAACTACGGCGAACCTTCTGAGGAGAGGCGTCGATGCACATCGGGATACCTAAGGAAACCCGAGACGGGGAAACCCGTGTCGCAGCAACACCGGAGACCGTCAAGAAGTACGTGGGCGGCAAGCACACCGTCGTTGTGGAAAGTGGAGCCGGCGCCGCCGCCCGCTATCTCGATGAGGCCTATGTCGCCGCGGGCGCCACGCTCGGTTCAGCCCAGGATGCCCTGGGCGCCGAACTGGTCATGAAGGTTCGCGCGCCCGCCCCCGAAGAATTGCCCCGCATGAAGCCGGGCGCCGTGGTCGTGGGCATGCTCGATCCCTTCGACGCCGAAGGTCTGGCGCAAATGGCCGCCGCGGGCTTGACCGGCTTCGCGCTGGAAGCCGCGCCGCGCATCACCCGCGCGCAAAGCCTGGACGTGCTGTCGTCGCAGGCCAACCTGGCCGGCTACAAGGCCGTGCTGCTTGCGGCCCATCACTACGGCCGGCTGATCCCCATGATGATGACTGCCGCCGGCACCCTGAAAGCCGCGCGCGCCGTCGTCCTGGGCACCGGCGTGGCCGGCCTGCAGGCGATCGCCACCGCCAAGCGGCTGGGCGCAGTGGTCGAAGCCTCCGACGTACGGCCCGCCGCCCGCGAACAGGTCGAATCGCTGGGCGCCAAATTCATCGACGTGCCGTTCGAGACCGAGGAAGAGCGCGAGATCGCGCAAGGCACGGGCGGCTACGCGCGGTCCATGCCGCCCGCCTGGATGGCGCGCCAGGCCGCGCTGGTGTCCGAACGCTGCAAGCAGGCGGACATCGTCATCACCACCGCGCTGATCCCGGGACGCCCCGCCCCCACGCTGGTTTCGGCGGACACGGTCGCGGCCATGAAGCCGGGCTCGGTGCTGGTGGATCTTGCCGTCGAACGTGGCGGCAACTGCCCGCTGTCGGAAAAAGGGCAAATCGTCGAAAAGCACGGCGTGACGATCATCGGGCTGACCAACCTGCCCGGATTGGTCGCGACCGACGCCTCGGCGCTCTACGCGCGCAACATCCTGGATTTCCTGAAGCTCATCATCAATGCGGACGGCGCGCTGGCGATCCAGCGCGACGATGAAATCGTGGCAGCCTGCCTGGTGTGCGAAGGCGGCAATGTGACGCGGAGGACGTGACCATGGAAGCGATCAACCCCACCCTGATGAATCTGATCATCTTCGTGCTGGCCATCTATGTCGGCTATCACGTGGTCTGGAACGTCACGCCCGCGCTGCACACGCCGCTCATGGCGGTCACCAATGCCATTTCCGCGATCATCATCGTCGGCGCGATGCTGGCCGCCGCGCTGACCGAAGGCGGACTGGCGCGCGGCATGGGCGTATTCGCGGTGGCGCTGGCCGCCGTCAACGTCTTTGGCGGTTTTCTCGTGACGCGGCGCATGCTTGAAATGTTCAAGAAGAAGGACCGCAAGCCGGGCAAGGAGGAAGCGAAATGATCTCGCTGAACCTCGTCACCCTGCTCTACCTGATTGCCTCGGTCTGCTTCATCCAGGCGCTCAAGGGCCTGTCGCATCCCACCACCTCGCGTCTGGGCAACGCCTTCGGCATGGCCGGCATGGCGATCGCCGTGGTGACCACCGCGGCGCTCATCATCGGGCTGGCGCGCAGCGGCACGGCCACGATCGGGCTGGGCTGGGTCGTGCTGGGGCTGCTGGTCGGCGGTTCCATCGGTACGCTGATGGCCAAGCGCGTCGAGATGACCAAGATGCCCGAGCTGGTCGCCTTCATGCACAGCATGATCGGCCTGGCGGCGGTCGCGATCGCCGTGGCCGTCGTGGCCGAGCCGCACGCCTTCGGCATCGCGCCGCCCGGCATGGCCATCCCGACCGGCAACCGCTTCGAGCTCTTCATCGGCACGTTCGTGGGCGCCATTACGTTCTCGGGTTCGGTCATCGCCTTCGGCAAGCTGTCCGGCAAGTACAAGTTCCGGCTGTTCCAGGGCGCGCCGGTGGTGTTCGCCGGCCAGCACATGCTGAATCTGGCGCTGGCGCTGGCGATGCTGGGTTGCGGCCTCTGGTTCATGCTCACGCAGGAATGGACGCCGTTCATCATCATGACGCTCATCGCCTTCGTGCTGGGCGTGCTGATCATCATCCCGATCGGCGGGGCGGACATGCCGGTGGTGGTGTCGATGCTGAACAGCTATTCCGGGTGGGCGGCCGCGGGCATCGGCTTCTCGTTGAACAACCCCATGCTCATCATCGCCGGATCGCTGGTGGGCTCGTCGGGCGCCATCCTGTCCTACATCATGTGCAAGGCGATGAACCGGTCGTTCTTCAACGTGATCCTGGGCGGCTTTGGCGGGCAAGCGGGCGGCGGCGCGGCGGCAGGCGATGCGCAGCAGCGCAGCGTCAAGTCGGGCAGCCCGGACGACGCGGCGTTCCTGATGACCAACGCCGAAAGCGTCACCATCGTGCCGGGCTACGGCCTGGCTGTCGCGCGGGCCCAGCATGCCCTGAAGGAACTGGCCGAAAAGCTGACTGCGCGGGGCGTGACCGTGAAGTACGCCATCCACCCGGTGGCCGGCCGCATGCCCGGCCACATGAACGTGCTGCTGGCCGAGGCCGAAGTGCCTTACGACCAGGTCTTCGAGATGGAAGACATCAACAGCGAGTTCGGCCAGACCGACGTGGTGCTGGTGCTGGGCGCGAACGACGTGGTCAACCCGGCCGCCAAGAACGATCCCAAGTCACCCATCGCCGGCATGCCCATCCTCGAGGCCTACAAGGCGCGCACGGTCATCGTGAATAAGCGCTCCATGGCCTCGGGCTATGCCGGGCTGGACAACGAACTGTTCTACATGGACCGCACGATGATGGTCTTCGGCGACGCCAAGAAGGTGCTCGAAGACATGGTCAAGGCCGTGGAGTAACCCCAACGCCAGGCGCTGCGCGGCCGGCTAGCCCTGCGCAGCGCGGCGCAACTGCTCGTCGACCACTTCGACCCAATGGCGCACCGGCGTATCGGTGCCGCTTTGCAGATGGCCGATGCACCCGATGTTGGCCGACAGGATCACATCGGGACTGCCCACCGCGATGGCGCCCAGCTTGCGGTCACGCAGCTCCAGCGCGATGTCCGGATTCAATACCGAATACGCGCCCGCCGATCCGCAGCACAGATGCTTGTCCGCGAACGGCTGCAGCTCAAATCCCAGATCGACCAGCAATTGCTCTGACAACGGCCGCAGCCCTTGCCAGTGCTGCAACGTGCACGGCGGGTGAAACGATGCCCGCGTACCGGCCGGCAGACGCGACCGCAGCATGTCGGCGTGCGGCGCGACAATCTCCGCCACGTCCTTCACCAGCGCCACGATGTCGGCGGCTTTCTGCGCATACGCTGGGTCGTGGCGCAGATGGTGCGCGTATTCCTTGACCATGGCGCCGCAGCCCGACGCATTCATGACGATGGCCTCGACCTTGCCGTCCTGCACCAGCGGCCACCACGCGTCGACGTTGGCGCGCATCTGCGCCACGGCTTCGTCCTGCGCGTCCAGGTGAAAACTGACCGCGCCGCAGCAACCGGCGCCCGGCGCGATGCGCGCGCCGATGCCGACCGCATCCAGCACGCGGATGGTGGCGGCGTCGATGGTGGGCATCATGGCAGGCTGCACGCAGCCCGCCAGCATCAGGACCTGGCGATCGTGTCGCGCCACCTGCGGTAGCGGTCCGGCGTCGCGGCGTTCCGGCACCTTGCGCCGCAGGGCCTGGGGCAGGATGCCGCGCAGGCTCTGACCCAGACGCATGGCAGGCGCGAACATCGGCGACAGCATTGCCTTGCGCAGCAACGTGCGTTTGGTCTTGTCGCCCCACGACCGCTCCACGCGCTCGTCCACGATCTTGCGGCCGATGTCGACGAGGTGGCCGTACTCGACGCCGGACGGGCAGGTGGTCTCGCAATTGCGGCAGGTCAGGCAGCGGTCCAGATGCTGCTGCGTGGATTGCGTGGGCTCCTTGCCCTCCAGCACCTGCTTGATGAGATAGATGCGTCCGCGCGGGCTGTCCAGTTCGTCGCCCAGAACCTGATACGTCGGACAGGTGGCCGTGCAGAATCCGCAATGCACGCAGCGGCGCAGAATCGCGTCCGCCTCGTTGCCCAGATCGGTGCCGCTCGCCCAGGAAGCCAGATTGGTTTGCATGATGTCCTACAGCTCCAGGACCAGGCGGCCGGGGTTGAAGAGGCCGGCGGGATCGAGTTCCTGCTTCAGCCTGCGGGTGATTGCGCCGACACCCGGCGCAAGCGGATGGAACACGCCATCGGCGGGCGGCGGGGTATCGGCGGGCCGGAACAGCGTCGCGTGACCGCCATGTCGGGCCGCCATATCGCGCATTTCGGCGGCATCGCGCTGACCGCTCAGCCAACGCTGGCCACCGCCCCACTCCACCAGCATCGGCCCCAGTTCCAGATCGGCGGTGGTTGGCGGCAGGGCCAGCCGCCACAATGGCCGGTCTGGCGCAAAGAACGGGTGCGTCTGCTCGCGCAACGACCGCCACCATGCGTCGGCCGCATCGGGCGCCAGCACATCGCCGCCGATCAGCGCTCGCGCGCTGGCCAGCGCGGGCGGCGCGCCCGACAGGCGCACCATCGTCATGCCGTCCGCGCCGTCGGCATCGCTTGACCAGCTCGATGCCGAGATCGGCAGCGGCTTGCCGCGCCAGAAGGCAAAGTTGGCCAGCGCCTGCGCTTGCGTCGCGGGCAACGCCAGCGTCATCTCTTCCATCGGCTTGGGCACGACCTTCAGCGACACCTCCAGGATGGCGCCGAAGATGCCGTGCGAGCCGGCCAGGAGGCGCGACACGTCATAGCCCGCCACGTTCTTCATGACCTCGCCACCAAAGGAAAGGATGCGTCCTTCCGAATCCAGCAGTTGCGCACCGAGCACAAAATCCTTCAAGGCGCCGGCGCTCATGCGGCGCGGGCCCGACAGGCCGGCCGCGACGCAGCCGCCCACCGTCGCGGTCGGCGCAAAATGCGGCGGCTCGAAAGCCAGCATCTGGCCGTGCTCGGCAAGCGCGGCCTCCAGTTCGGCCAGCGGCGTGCCGGCGCGCACCGTCACCACGAGTTCGGATGGGTGGTAGCTGACGATGCCGCGGTACGGCGTCATATCCAGCAGGCAATGGCCATCCTGCGGCCGCACGGGACGGTAGTTACCGTAGAACCGCTTGCTGCCGCCGCCCATCACGAACAGGGGTTTGTGGCCGGCACGGGCCGTCATGACCTGGTCGCACAATTCCGACAGGACAAAATCCATAAGGGATACGTCCTAGAAACGGGCGAGATCGGGGAAGCGCAGTTCTCCCGCATGGACGTGCATCTTGCCGTATTCGGCGCAGCGTGCCAGCGTGGGGATGACCTTTTCAGGATTCAGCAGGCACGGCGGATCAAAGGCCCGCTTGACTGCCAGGAACGCGTCGAGTTCTTCGCGAGAGAATTGCACGCACATTTGATTTATCTTCTCCATTCCCACACCGTGCTCTCCGGTCACGGTTCCTCCCACTTGCACGCACAGCTCAAGAATGGCCGCACCGAATTTCTCGGCGCGCTCCACCTCGTCCGGCTTATTCGAATCGAACAGGATCAGCGGATGCAGATTGCCGTCGCCGGCATGAAAGACGTTGGCGCATCGCAGGCCGAATTCGTCTTCCATCTGTTCAATGGCGCCCAGTACGCGCGCCAGATGACGGCGCGGTATCGTGCCGTCCATGCAGTAGTAATCGGGCGACACGCGCCCGGCAGCCGGAAACGCGTTCTTGCGCCCCGCCCAGAATTTCAACCGTTCCGCTTCGGATGCCGACACCTGGCAGCGCGTGGCGCCGGCTTGCCGGAACACGGCCTCCATGCGCGCGATCTCGTGCGCCACCTCTTCGGGCGTGCCGTCCGATTCGCACAGCAGGATGGCCTGCGCGTCCATGTCGTAGCCCGCGCGGACAAACGGCTCGACCATGTGCGTGGCGCGGCGGTCCATCATTTCAAGACCCGCCGGAATCATGCCTGCCGCGATCACCTGCGTGACCGCGTTGCCTGCCGCCTCGACGCTGGAAAAACTGGCCATGACGACCTGCTGGCAGGCCGGCTTGGGAATGAGCTTGACGGTCACTTCGGTCACGACGCCCAGCATGCCCTCAGACCCGACGAACACAGACAACAGGTCCAGTCCGGGCGCGTCCGGCGCGTGCGATCCCAGTTCGACCACGTCGCCGTCGATTGTGACCACACGCACGCGCAGCACGTTGTGCACGGTCAGGCCGTATTTCAGGCAATGCACGCCGCCAGAGTTTTCCGCGACGTTGCCGCCGATGGAGCACGCGATCTGGCTCGATGGGTCCGGCGCGTAATACAGCCCATACGGCGACACGGCTTCGGAGATCGCAAGATTGCGCACGCCCGGCTCGACGATCGCGGTCGTGCTGGCCAGGTCGATATGCTTGATCCGGTTGAATTTGGACAGCCCAAGCAACACCCCTTGGCTGTGCGGCATGGCGCCGCCCGACAATCCCGTTCCGGCGCCGCGCGCGACAATAGGCGCGTTCAGGCGCTTGCAGATGCGCATGATGGCCTGCACCTGCGCTTCCGTTTCGGGCAAGGCGACGACCGCGGGAATCGAGCGGTAAAGGGATAGGCCATCGCATTCGTAAGGACGGGTGTCCTCTTCGCGATAAAGCACACAGTGCGCGGGCAACGCGGCCGACAACGCCTCGATGAGCTGCTGCTGCGAATAAGGCGCCTGCGCTTGTGCCAGGCCGGTTTCGACCAGTGAATTCATGAGCGCAACAATAGCGCGTGTGCCCATGTTAATCAGGCCGGGATTTACCCGCACCTGACGCATTTACCGGCATTTGCGGCAAGTTCATACGTAACCGGCCGTAAACCGTGAAGCAGCCTGTCGCGTAAAAGCAGCAGGCGCTGACGGATCGAGGGAGGCGTTTGCAGCCTCCCCCTGTTGATTACCAGGACACGATCTTGCCTGGATTCAGGATGTTGTTCGGGTCAAACGCGTGCTTCAGGCTGCGCATCAGATCCAGCGCGTCTTCGCCGTGTTCTTCCGCCATGAATTGCATCTTGTGCAGGCCGACGCCGTGCTCGCCCGTGCAGGTGCCATCGGCAGCGATGGCGCGGCGCACGAGGTTGTGATTGATGGCTTCCGATTCCTGCCATTCCTGCGCGTTGTCAGCGTCCAGCAGCATCAGCACATGGAAGTTGCCGTCGCCCACGTGGCCGACGATGGTGTACGGGAAGCTTGCGCGGTCCAGTTCCTCGACGGTGTCGCGCACGCAGTCGGCCAGGCGCGAAATCGGCACGCAGACGTCGGTGGTGCTGGCGCGGCAGCCGGGACGCAACTGCAGGCCCGCAAAATACGCGTTGTGGCGCGCAGTCCAGAGGCGGCTGCGGTCTTCGGGACGCTCGGCCCATTCGAAGTCCATGCCGCCGTGTTCGGCCGTGATGGCCTGCACGGTTTCGGCCTGCTCCTGAACGCCGGCGGGGCTGCCGTGAAATTCAAATACCAACAGTGGCGTTTCGCGCAGGGTCAGCTTGCTGTGCAGGTTGACGGCACGCACGCTGGCGGCGTCCATGAACTCGACGCGCGCGATCGGCACGCCCATCTGAATGATCTCGATCACGCTCTGCACGGCGGCGTCCAGCGTCGGGAAATTGCAGACGGCGGCGGACACGGCTTCGGGCTGTGGATACAGGCGCACGGTCACTTCGGTGATGATGCCGAGCGTGCCCTCGCTGCCCACGAAAATGCGCGTCAGGTCGTAGCCGGCCGACGACTTGCGGGCGCGGCCCGCGGTGCGGATGATGCGGCCGTCCGCGGTGACGACGGTCAGCGACATGACGTTTTCGCGCATCGTGCCGTAACGCACGGCGTTGGTGCCAGACGCGCGGGTGGCGGCCATGCCGCCCAGGCTGGCGTCGGCGCCCGGGTCAATCGGAAAGAACAAACCGGTGCTGCGGATCTCTTCGTTAAGCTGCTTGCGCAGCACGCCGGCCTGCACCGTGGCGGTGAGGTCTTCGGCGTTGATGGCGAGAACCTTGTTCATCTGCGACAGGTCCAGGCTGATGCCGCCCTGGATCGCAAGAATGTGGCCTTCGAGGGACGAGCCGGCGCCGTACGGAATCAAGGGAACGCGGTGCTCGTTGCACACCTTGGCGACGAATGCGACATCTTCCGTCGAGTGCGCGAAGACCACGGCGTCGGGCAGCATGGCGGGGTAAGGCGATTCGTCGCGGCCATGGTGTTCGCGCACGGCGGCCGATTCCGACAGGCGGTCGCCAAAGTGCGCACGCAGGGCATCCAGACAGGCGGCCGGAACCGCGCGGCGCAACGATTCGGCGTGCAAGGGAGCGTTCATGATCTCGTGGTTTCCCGGGTTCGATAATCCGAATATTCTACGCCGCCTCGCGTGCTGCGCCGCACACCGCCCCAGGCTGACGGTGCGCGGCGTGAACCCCCCTCATTTTCCGGAATCGCTTGCCGGAATCACTTGCCGGATTTACTTGCCAGACGTCAGCGCCACGCGGCGGCGTTCGCGCACGGCTTGCGCCAGGCGCTCCAGCACGGCCACGGACGCATCCCAGTCGATGCAGCCGTCGGTGATGCTCTGGCCGTACACCAGCGGTTGGCCCGGCACCATGTCCTGGCGGCCGCCCAGCAGATGGCTTTCGACCATGACGCCGACCAGGCGCGCATCGCCGGCTTCCATCTGGCGCGCCACGTCTTCGACGACGAGCGGCTGGTTCTCCGGCTTCTTGCTGCTGTTGGCGTGGCTGGCGTCGACCATGATGCGCTGCGCGAGACCGGCCTTGGACACGTCCTGGCAAGCGGCGTCCACGCTGGCCGCGTCGTAATTCGGCGTCTTGCCGCCGCGCAGGATGACGTGGCAGTCCTCGTTGCCCGCCGTGGACACGATGGCCGAATGGCCGCCCTTGGTCACCGACAGGAAATGGTGCGGCTGCGAGGCCGCCTTGATCGCATCGACGGCGATCTTCACGTTGCCGTCCGTGCCGTTCTTGAATCCCACCGGACACGACAGGCCCGACGCCAGCTCGCGGTGCACCTGGCTCTCCGTCGTGCGCGCCCCGATCGCCCCCCAGGAGACCAAATCCGCGATGTACTGCGGCGTAATCATGTCCAGGAACTCGCATCCCGCCGGCAAGCCCATGCTGTTGATGTCCAGCAGCAGTTCGCGGGCGACGCGCACGCCCTTGTTGATGTCGAAGCTGCCGTCCAGGTCGGGATCGTTGATCAGGCCTTTCCAGCCCACGGTCGTGCGCGGCTTCTCGAAGTACACGCGCATCACGATTTCCAGGTCCGCGCTCAGGCGGTCGCGCACGGGCTTCAAACGCTTGGCGTATTCGATGGCGGCGCGCGTGTCGTGGATGGAACACGGACCGATCACGACGATCATGCGATCGTCCATGCCGTGCAGGATGCGGTGCATGCCTTGCCGCGCGGCGAAGACGGTCTCGGACGCCTCCTTGGTGCACGCGAACTCGCGCATCACGTGCGAGGGCGGATTCAGTTCCTTGATTTCTCGAATACGAAGGTCATCGGTGTTGTGCGACACGGTACTGCTCCTGGGTTGCCCGCCACGGCGGCATAAAAAAAGCCGCCAGATCTGCTGGCGGCTTTTTTGGGGGGATTCTGTCCAAACTTCAGATTGAGCGCGTCCCTTCCTCCGCCAGCGGCTTCAGAAAACCAAAAAAATAAAAATAAAAGGCGGGGGACGCGAATTTCATGGGGACCGACTCTAGCACAGTTTTTTGAGGGCGTCACGCCGGATTTTTGCCGGATGCCGCCCCCATTTATGCCATCAGGCCGTGCCGCCGACCGTCAGGCCTTCCATGCGGACCGTCGGCATGCCGACACCGACGGGCACGCTCTGGCCGTCCTTGCCGCAGGTGCCCACGCCAGAGTCCAGCTGCAGGTCGTTGCCGATCATGGTGACGCGGTTCATGGCGTCGGGGCCATTGCCGATGAGCGTGGCGCCCTTGACCGGATACGTAACCTTGCCGTCTTCGATCATGTAGGCCTCGGAGGCCGAGAACACAAACTTGCCGTTGGTGATGTCGACCTGGCCGCCGCCAAAGTTGACGGCATACAGGCCCCGTTTGACCGAGGCGACGATTTCGTCGGCGGGCTTGTCGCCGGCCAGCATGTACGTGTTGGTCATGCGCGGCATCGGCAGGTGCGCGAAGGACTCGCGGCGGCCGTTGCCGGTGGCCGCGGTCTTCATCAGGCGCGCATTCAGCGTGTCCTGCATGTAGCCGCGCAGAATGCCGTCTTCGATCAGGACATTGCGCTGCGTGGCATTGCCTTCGTCGTCGATGTTGAGCGAACCGCGGCGGTCGGGAATCGTGCCGTCGTCGATCACGGTGACGCCCTTGGACGCCACGCGCTCGCCGATGCGGCCGGAGAACACGCTGGATCCCTTGCGGTTGAAGTCGCCTTCCAGGCCATGGCCGACGGCTTCGTGCAGCAGGATGCCAGGCCAGCCCGAGCCCAGGACAACCGTCATTTCGCCGGCCGGTGCGGGACGCGCCTCGAGGTTGACCATGGCTTCGTGCACGGCGCGCTCGACATAGCCCTGCAGCATCTCGTCGGTGAAGTAGGCCAGGCCCAGCCGCCCACCGCCGCCGGCGTGACCCATTTCGCGACGGCCATTGCGTTCGGCAATCACGGTGAGCGACAGGCGCACCAGGGGACGCACGTCTGCGGCCAGGCGGCCGTCGCTGCCCGCGACCAGCACCACGTCGTATTCCGCGCCCAGTCCGGCCATGACCTGGATCACGTGGGGATCGCGCGCCCGCGCCATGCGCTCGATGCGCTCGAGCAGTGCGACCTTTTCGGGCGCGCTGAGGCTGGCGACGGGGTCGATGTCCGCATACAGGCTACGGCCGATCTCGGCCTCGACGTGAGCGGCGACCTTGACCTTGCCGGCGCCGCGGCGCGCGATGCCGCGCACGGCGTGCGCCGACGACAGCAGCGCGTCGGGAGACAGGGAATCCGAATAGGCGAATGCGGTCTTTTCGCCGCTGACGGCCCGGACACCCACGCCCTGGCTGATGGAGAAACTTCCCGTCTTCACAATCCCTTCTTCAAGGCTCCAGCCTTCGCTGCGCGTGTACTGGAAATACAGGTCGGCGTAATCGACCTTGTGGGTGAAGATTTCACCCAGTGCCCGCGCCATGTCCGCTTCGGTCAGCCCCCAGGGGTCGAGCAGAAGGGATTTGGCGGTGGCCAGGGAAGCAATGGCGGGATCGATGATTTTCATAGGCTCAGTTCAGGAACGGCACCGGGGCCGCGCATGCGCGTCATGGCGCTCAAGACCGTATCGTACCGCCGACAAGGACCCGGCGTCGCGCCGGACACCAAAAGTCGCGGTGCGCCGTAGTGGCAAATGCGGCACGCTATGCGGGACAAAATGATCTCGCATTATCTTGCCCATACAGATGGGGGCGGCATACTGGGCATCAAGTTAAGTATCAAGTTAAGCAATTACGCCCGGACCGCATTGCCTATCAGACGATTTCGATCTTGTCGTACGACCTGACAACAAAATGAAATCCGAGGGACGGAACACCGTTGTTCCGGGGGTATACCACCGCAGGGGGTCACAAAGCCATAATGTATAACGCGTGCGTTTGCGACAAATTCAGCACGCAGCGAGCGCTCGGTTATTGACGCCAGACGCGCTTCGATAGTTCCCCGCACTGGCTTGCAGACCGACGATTTCGTCAGCCTGCAAGCCATTCTTGGAGTTGTCCGACAATTAACGATCCCAATGCAAACCCGTTAGCCAAGCGGCCACTTGTTTCAGTTTGTCCCAAATTTAAGATATTGCTTCCTATGTTGTGAAAATTGCGGCGACCCGCAAGCGATAAGCCTTCCCGCGCTTTTGATACAAAGTAATTAGTCTGAGAATGGCGATACCCCGACTTAAATTCTGTATTATGCGAAGCACAACAAATAAACATAACTTCGCCGGCGATTAAAGCAGTTCCATAATCAGGAATAAACCATGGCCCGAGAAACCTACGCAGCTCTGCAAGCAAAGATCGAAAAGGAAATCAACAAGCTCCAAAAGAAGGCCGAAGTCCTCCAGACGAAGCGCCGCAAGCCGGTGATCACGTCCATCATCACGTCGATGCGCGAGTACGACATCACGCCTGAAGAAATCATCGCCGCCTACGGCGCCGGCAAGCCCGCCCGCGCTGCCACGGGTGGCCGCCGCAAGGCCAGCGCCCCCGCCCGCGCAGGCGGCGCCGCGAAGCGCGCGGTGGCGCCCAAGTATCGCCACCCGCAAACCGGAGAAACCTGGAGCGGCCGCGGCAAGGCGCCGCGCTGGCTCGCTGCCGAAGAAGCCGGCGGCGCAACCCGCGAGAGTTTTCTTATCAAGGAATAAAACCTATTCCTCAGTAAGAAATAAAACGGCGCACCATCATGGTGCGCCGTTTTTATTTTAGGAAACCACCGCCGAGAACCTTCCCGGCTCAACGCGCGGGGAATTGAATCTCTCGTTCAGCGCCGTTATTGCCGGGGAAATTGTCGAATATGGCGCGCACCAGATAGGGCATGGTGCGAAGCAAATCATCGCGCTCGCTCAAAATGAAGGCGGTCGAACGGTATACCTCGGCACCGCCCTGCTGGGTATCCCGTATGAAGAGCGACAGCGAATTGCGCTGGACCACCATGGGCACGTCGACCCAGTCCGGACCCCAGAAACCCGCGCCCATGCCCCACGGTCCTGGCCCATAAAAACCGCCATAGCCGCCATAGAAATACGGATCGTACGGACGGCGCACCATCACCTGCGTCTGTGTGGTGCCATAACGGAACGACACCTCGAAGCGGGCCTTTACGCCTTGGCGGGCTTCGACCAGACCCGTAGCGCCGATACCCGCGCGCACCATGTCCTGGAACGACTGATATTCCAGATTATTGATTTGGGATGGGTCGGCGGGAACAAACTGATAGGTCTGGCCTTCGACAGCCGCCGGCCATTGCTGAAACGACGTCACGCGGGCCGAGACGGTCGGCGCGGCGCAGCCCGTCAACGTCATCGCCCCCAGGACGGCAAGAATACCGGCCCACCGGCCAAGACTGCTGAACCAAGACGACCTGGACATTTGCAACTCCTTCAGCGCACGACGGCGCCATCATAACGAGCTTTGACATAAGCGCTTGCCAAAAGTTTTCAGGCTAGCCCGTAAGCCCAAGGTTCCGCTCATCGGCCAGCCACTACAATAGCCTTCTTGTTCATACAGGACTGCAAATCCCATGCGCACCGACACGCCCGTTACCGTTTACCGCAAGGATTACCAGCCCTACCCCTACGAAATTCCCGAAGTCGCCCTCGCCTTCGACCTCGCGCCCGACGCGACCGAAGTGCGCTGCACGATGCACGTGCAGCGCAGGCCTGAGGCCAGCGCCGACGCCGTCCTGATCCTGGACGGAGAAGAGTTGGAACTCGTGTCGGTAGGCGTGAATGGCGAGCCGCTGCCCGCCGCCAGCTACCAGCTGTCCGAGCACACCCTCACGCTGCGTGGCCTGCCTGCCGACGCCACGGTTGAAATCGTCAGCCGCTGCAAGCCGTCCGCCAATTCCACCCTGATGGGTTTGTACGTGTCGGGCGGCAATTTCTTCACGCAATGCGAGGCCGAAGGCTTCCGCCGCATTACGTGGTTTGCTGACCGCCCCGACGTCATGTCGCGTTATCGCGTGACGCTGCGCGCGCAGCCCGAGTATCCCGTGCTGCTGTCCAACGGCAACCTGATCGCCTCGCGCCAGTTGCCCGACGGCCGCAACGAGGTCGAATGGGAAGATCCGTTCCCCAAGCCCTGCTATCTGTTCGCGCTGGTGGCGGGCAACCTCACGCATCGCGAAACCACAGTCAAGACGGTCAGTGGCCGCGATGTGCTGCTGCAGGTCTACAGCGACCCCGGCTCCGAAACCAAGACCGAATGGGCGCTGGATTCGCTGGTGCGTTCGCTGCGCTGGGACGAAAGCCGCTTCGGGCTTGAACTGGACCTGGACCGCTTCATGATCGTGGCCGTCCATGACTTCAATATGGGAGCCATGGAAAACAAAGGTCTGAATATCTTCAACGCGGCTTACGTGCTGGCCGATCCGCAGACGGCCACCGACGCGAACTACGAAGGTATTGAATCGGTAATCGGGCACGAATACTTCCACAACTGGACCGGCAACCGCGTCACCTGCCGCGACTGGTTCCAACTGAGCCTGAAAGAAGGCCTGACAGTCTTCCGCGACCAGGAATTCAGCGCCGACATGATGGCGCGCGACATGGACGCCGCAGCCGCGGCCAGCGCGCGCGCCGTCAAGCGCATCGATGACGTCGTGGCGCTGCGCGCCGCGCAGTTCCCCGAAGACGCCGGCCCCATGGCGCATCCGATCCGTCCGGAAAGCTACCAGGAGATCGGCAACTTCTACACGGCCACCGTGTATGAAAAAGGCGCCGAGGTCATCCGCATGCAGCACACGCTGCTGGGCGAAACCGGCTTCCGCGCGGGCATGGACGAATACTTCCGCCGCCACGACGGCCAGGCCGTCACGTGCGACGATTTCGTCGCCGCTATGGAATCGGTTTACGTCAAGCAGCATCCCGGCCGCGACCTGTCAGTGTTTCGCCGCTGGTACCGGCAGGCCGGCACGCCCCGCGTTTCGGTCAGGCTCGATCACGACGCCGCCGCGCGCCGTTGCACCGTGACACTCACCCAGTCGTGCCCGCCCGTCGGCGTCGAAAAGAAGGCCGGCCCGGACTACGTCAAAGCGCCCTTCCTCATTCCCTTTGCGATCGGCCTGCTGGACCGCGATGGCAATGCGCTGCCGCTGCGCCACGAGGGCGCCGTCGTGGACACCGCACTGCTGGAACTGACCACGCAAAGCCAGCAATGGGTGTTCGAAGATATCGCCGAACGGCCCGTGCCTTCGCTGCTGCGCGACTTCTCCGCGCCGGTCATCGTGGATTACGACTGGTCCAACGAAGAACTGGCGCTGCTGTCCGCACACGACGGCAATCCGTTTGCGCGCTGGGAAGCCGGCCAGGAACTGGCCACCCGCCAGATTCTGGCGCTCGCGGACGCCCGCCAGGCGGGCCGTACGCTGCACGCCGAGGCGGCTTTCATCGACGCCTGGCGCGCGTTGCTCACCGATCCCGCATTGGATGCCGCCTACCGTGCGCGCGCCTTGGCGCTGCCGTCGGAAAAGACACTGGCCGAACGCATGCAGCAGGTGGATCCGCCCGCTCTGGCCGTGGCACGCGACTTCCTGCGCGCCGAACTGGGCCGTCAACTCCAGGCCGAGTTCCGCCGCGCCTTCGACGAGAACCAGACGCCGGGCGAGTACAGCCCTGCCCCGATTCCCGCCGGCATGCGCGCCCTGAAGAATCTGGCGCTCAGCCACCTGATGGCGGCCGGCGAGCCCGAAGCCCAGCGCCTGGCCGAACAACAGTACGCCAATGCGGGCAACATGACCGACAGCATGGCCGCGCTGACTGCCCTGATCAATTTCGGACAAGGCGACTTCCCGCAGCAGGCGCTGGCCGCTTTCTATACGAAATGGAGCGCCAATCCACTGGTGGTGGACAAGTGGTTCGCGTTGCAGGCGGCCGCCCGCTCGACAACCGTGCAGACCGCCCGGGAGCTGATGAAGCACCCGGCCTTCACGCTGCGCAACCCCAATCGCGCCCGCGCGCTGATTTTCCAGTTCTGCCTCAACAACGCCCGCGGCATGCACCATCCGGACGGCTCGGGCTATGCCTTCTGGGCCGAGCAGGTGCTGGCGCTGGACGCGCTGAACCCGGAAATCGCCGCGCGCCTGGCGCGTGCGCTGGACAACTGGTCGCGCTTCGTCCCCACGCTGCGCGCGCCCATGCAGGCCGCGCTTGAAAAAGTGCGCCAGCACGACGGTCTGTCGCGCAACGTGCAGGAAATCGTATCCAAGGCTTTAGAATTCGCCGCATAGGGAGATCCTTTTGAAACGTAAAACACTGACTCAATACCTGGTGGAGCAGCAACGCTCCGCCCAAGCCCTGGCGCCGGAAGTCCGGCTGCTCATCGAAGTGGTGGCGCGCGCCTGCAAGGCCATCAGCCATGCGGTCAGCAAGGGCGCGCTGGGCGGCGTGCTTGGCAGCCTGGAAAGCGAAAACGTCCAGGGCGAAGTCCAGAAGAAGCTGGACGTGCTGTCCAACGAGATCCTGCTGGAAGCCAATGAATGGGGCGGCCACCTGGCGGCCATGGCCTCGGAAGAGATGGAAACCATCCATCTGATCCCTAACCGCTACCCCAAGGGCGAATACCTGCTGCTGTTTGATCCCCTGGATGGCTCGTCGAACATCGACGTGAACGTCTCCATCGGCACCATCTTTTCGGTGCTGCACGCGCCGCATGATGTGTCGGGCGCCCCCGTCTGCGAAGACGACTTCCTGCAGCCGGGCAACAAGCAGGTGGTGGCCGGCTACGCCGTCTACGGTCCCCAGACGATGCTGGTGCTGACCATCGGCAACGGCGTCGTGGGCTTCACCCTGGATCGCGAAATGGGATCGTGGGTGCTGACGCACGAGAACATCCGCGTGCCGGAAGACACCAAGGAATTCGCCATCAACATGTCGAACATGCGGCACTGGGCCCCGCCGGTCAAGCGCTACATCGACGACTGCCTGGCTGGCTCCACCGGCCCGTTGGGCAAGGATTTCAACATGCGCTGGATCGCCTCGATGGTGGCGGACGTGCATCGCATCCTGACCCGCGGCGGCATCTTCATGTACCCGTGGGACGCGCGCGAACCCGGCAAGGCCGGCAAGCTGCGCCTGATGTACGAAGCCAACCCCATGAGCTTCCTGATCGAACAGGCGGGCGGCGCGGCCATCAACGGCACGCAGCGCATCATGGACATCCAGCCTGAAAAGCTGCACCAGCGCGTGAGCGTGATCCTGGGTTCCAAGAACGAAGTCGAACGCGTGGGCCGCTACCACGCCGAGGACGCGGGCAAGTAAACTGCGCCCGTTCGTTCCGCACCAAAACAAAAGCCCCGGCCATGACAGCCGGGGCTTTTGCTTGGTGCAGACAGTAAAGAGTCAGGCTGGCTTACTTGACCTCTTCGATCGACTTCACGTCGTCCTTGTTGATCTGAACCTTCTTGCCGTTCTGTTCGTATTCATACATGCCCGACTTCTTGTCGTATTCGGGCTCGTCGGGCGCTACGGTCGAAGATCCGTCGCGTTGGTTGATAACCGAAGGCGACGAGCATCCGGCCAGTACTCCAACGCCGGTCATCACCAGGGCCAACGTCATGGTCTTCAGGTTCATGGTCGTGTTCTCCGAGTGTTGAATAGTGATTTCACTCTAGCCGAATCGACCCCCGAAATCGTGTCGGGTTGTGCGCAAAATGCTTAAGAACGTAATCGGACCCGGCCCCAATAAAGAAAAGCCCCTCTAAGGGGGCGCCTGAGAGGGGTTGCAACCGTATACAAGCGGCAAGCGTGCTTACACCTTGGCGTGCGCCTCGATGAAACGGCGTACGGACGCTTCGTCGCAGTCCATCACTTCGACGCGCTGCGGCAGCGATTCAAGATCGGCGAGGTTGCCGGGCGGCGTCGCGGGACGGCCAAGCGCTTCCTCGATGGTCTCGGAGAACTTGGCCGGCAGCGCGGTCTCCAGCACGAGCATGGGGATGCCCGGCTCGACGAATTCGCGCGCGACCTTCACGCCGTCCGCGGTGTGCGGGTCGACCAGCACGCCAGTAGCGTCGTACAAGGCGCGAATCGTCGCCAGACGGTCCACATGCGAGCTGGCGCCCGACACGAAGCCATACTGCGACTCGAACTGATCCTTCATGTCGGACAGATCGAACGCGCCATCCCGCGGCAGCGCCGTCCACAGCGCCTTCACGCGATCGGTATCGCGGCCCACCAGATCGAACACGAAGCGCTCGAAGTTGGAGGCGCGCGAGATATCCATCGACGGGCTGGAGGTGGCGTACGTCTGCTCGGCGGGACGCGGACGATACACGCCGGTACGGAAGAACTCTTCCAGCACGTTGTTCTCGTTCGTGGCCAGCACGAGGCGGCGGATCGGCAAGCCCATGCGGCGGGCAATGTGACCCGACAGGATGTTGCCGAAGTTGCCCGACGGCACGGCAAAGGACACTTGCTGTCCGGCGCGTTCGGTGGCGCGCAGCCAGCCGTGGAAGTAGTAGACGACCTGGGCGGCAATGCGCGCCCAGTTGATCGAGTTCACGGCGCCCAGGCGATACCGGCTCTTGAAGTCCAGGTCGCCGGCCAGCGACTTGACGATGTCTTGCGCCTGGTCGAACACGCCGCGCACGGCGATGTTGTGGATGTTCTCGTCTTGCAGCGAGTACATCTGCGCGCGCTGGAAGGCGCTCATGCGGCCATGCGGCGACAGCATGAACACCGCCACGCCCTTCTTGCCGCGAAGCGCGTATTCCGCCGCCGAGCCCGTGTCGCCGGAGGTGGCGCCCACGATGTTCAGCGTGGTGCCGCGCTTTTCCAGCACGTATTCGAAAACCTGGCCAAGAAACTGCATGGCCATGTCCTTGAACGCCAGCGTCGGCCCTTCCGACAAGCCCAGCAACGACAGCCCGCCGTCGAGCGGACGCAGCGGCACGATGTCCTCGCTGCTGAAGATCTGCGGCGTGTAGGCGGCGCGGGTCAGACGGCGCAAGTCGTCCGCGGGAATGTCCGTGGCGAACAGCGACAGCACTTCGAATGCGAGGTCGGCATACGACAGGCCGCGCCAGGATTCCAGCGTGTCAGCAGTGACCTGGGGCAGCGTCTGCGGCACGGCCAGCCCGCCGTCGGGCGCCAGGCCTTCGAGCAGGATGTCGGAGAATTCGAGCGGGGCCATGCCGCCGCGCGTCGAGATGTATTTCATATCAATGGCTCCTCGATGGGCCGGACTCCCTGGCGAGGGAGCCAGGCTTCATCAGGTCAGGTTCTCCACGCGCAGACGCGTCACCTTGGACCGCACGAACGGAAGCGATTCGATGCGCTCGATGGCCTGGTTGACGTTGCCTTCCATGGCCTCGTGCGTGAGGAAGATGATGTCCGCGCCGCCGATGTGCGACGGTTGCTGGATCATCGAACCGATGGAAATGCCGCGGTCGGCCAGGATGCGGGCGATGTCCGCCAGTACGCCCGGCTGATCGTCGACGCGCAGGCGCAGGTAGTAGGACGTGCTGACCTGTTCGATCGGCAGGATGGGCGTGTCCGACATGGCGTCCGGCTGGAAGGCCAGATGCGGCACGCGGTTGCCCGGATCGGCGGTGTGCAGGCGCGTCACGTCGACCAAGTCGGCCACGACGGCCGAGGCGGTGGGCTCTTCGCCCGCGCCCTGCCCGTAATACAGCGTGGGGCCGACGGCGTCGCCCTTGACCAGCACCGCGTTCATCGCGCCTTCGACGTTGGCCAGCAGACGCTCGGACGGCACCAGCGCCGGGTGCACGCGCAGCTCGATGCCGTCGGGGCGGCGCTTGGTGATGCCAAGCAGTTTGATGCGGTAACCCAGGCGCTCGGCGTGCTCGATGTCTTCGGCTGCCAGTTGCGAGATGCCTTCGATGTGGGCGCGGTCGAATTGCACCGGCACGCCGAATGCCAGCGAGGCCAGCAGCGTGAGCTTGTGCGCGGCGTCCACGCCTTCCACGTCGAACGTGGGATCGGCTTCGGCGTAACCCAGCCGCTGGGCTTCGGCCAGCACGTCGGCAAACGGCAGGCCGCGCGAACGCATTTCGGACAGGATGAAATTGGTGGTGCCGTTGATGATGCCGGCCACCCACTGGATGCGGTTGGCGGTCAGGCCTTCGCGGATCGCCTTGATGATGGGGATACCACCGGCGACGGCGGCTTCAAAGTTCACCATCACGCCGCGCTCAGAGGCGGCGGCGAAGATCTCGTTGCCATGCTTGGCCAGCAGCGCCTTGTTGGCCGTGACCACATGCTTGCCGTTGGCGATGGCTTCCAGCACCAGCTCGCGGGCCAGCGTGTCGCCGCCGATGAGCTCGACGACGATGTCGATCTCAGGATCGCGCACCAGCGCGTGACCGTCCGTATCAACCACGATGGAATCGCCCACGCGGGCGCGGGCCTTTTCCACGTCGCGCACGGCGGCGCGAACGACTTCAATGCGGCGGCCAGCGCGGCGCGCGATTTCCTCGGCGTTGCGGGACAGCACGGTCCACGTGCCGCCGCCAACCACGCCAAGACCCAGCAGACCCACCTTCATGGGTTTCATCGCGCCGCCCTCTGCGGGCGGGCGTTGAGGGGAATTCATTTCAGTTCTCCGTAATGCCAAGTGATGCCTCGCAGCACCCCCGCCGCAAGAAAGCGGTCGCCCCTTATCGGGATGCCGCGGATCCGGCTCCGCCGGTCCGCAGGCATGCCCCCTAGAGGGGGAAGCGCGCAGCGCTGCGGGGGTGGGCACTCATCACTTCAGCAGACCGTCCTTGCGGAACATATCTTTGATGCCGCGCACCGCCTGGCGGGTACGCTGCTCGTTTTCGATAAGAGCGAAGCGCACGTATTCGTCGCCATACTCGCCGAAGCCGATCCCGGGGGACACGGCCACTTTCGCATCCGACAGGACACGCTTGGCAAATTCCAAAGAGCCCATCGCCCGGTAGGGTTCGGGGATCTGCGCCCAGATGTACATGGACGCCTTGGGAATTTCCACATTCCAACCTGCTTCATGCAGGCCGCGCACGAGCACGTCGCGGCGGCTTTGATACTGCGCCACGATTTCGTTCACGCAGTCCTGCGGACCGTCCAGCGCGGCGATGGACGCCACCTGGATCGGCGTGAACGTACCGTAGTCGTGATAGCTCTTGATGCGCGCGAGCGCGTTCACGAGCTCGCGGTTGCCGACCATGTAGCCGATGCGCCAGCCTGCCATGTTGTAGCTCTTGCTCATCGTGAAGAACTCGACGGCGACGTCGCGCGCGCCGGGCACCTGCATGATGGACGGGGCCACGTAGCCGTCGAACGTGATGTCGGCGTAGGCCAGATCATGCACGACGAGGATGTCGTGTTCCTTGGCCAGCGCGACCACGCGCTCGAAGAACGACAGGTC
This sequence comes from Achromobacter sp. UBA4530, assembly GCF_002388205.1. Classification (NCBI taxonomy): domain Bacteria; kingdom Pseudomonadati; phylum Pseudomonadota; class Betaproteobacteria; order Burkholderiales; family Alcaligenaceae; genus Achromobacter; species Achromobacter sp. UBA4530. The sequence goes on from NZ_DGMA01000025.1 coordinate 171,258, forward strand.
GACGCACTGCGCGGTCGGGTTGCTGGGAAAGCCCAGCACCATCATCTTGGGCTTCGGGATGGATTCGCGCACGGCGCGTTCCAGTTCCTCGAAGAAGTCCACGCCCGGCGTCATGCGCACGGAACGGATGTTGGCGCCGGCGATGACGGCGCCATAGATGTGGATCGGGTAGCTGGGATTGGGCACCAGCACGGTGTCGCCGCGGTCCAGCGTGGCCAGCATCAGGTGGGCCAGGCCTTCCTTGGAACCGATGGTGACGATGGCTTCGGAGTCCGGATCGAACTCGACCGCGTAGCGGCGCTGATACCAGTCACAGATCGCCTTGCGCAGACGCGGGATGCCCTTGGACACCGAGTAGCCGTGGGTGGTGGGACGGCTGGTCGCCTCGACCATCTTGTCGACGATGTGCTTGGGCGTCGCCCCATCCGGATTGCCCATCGACATGTCGATGATGTCTTCGCCACGCCGACGCGCCGCCATCTTGAGCTCGCCGGTAATGTTGAAAACGTACGGGGGCAAACGCTCGATGCGAGAGAACTTCCTCATGATGGGAATCCTTAGGGGCGAAAAGGCAAAAAGACCAGGGCGCGGTCGCGCGAAGGGGAAAGGGGAGCTTAGAACCGCGCCAGCACACGATTGCAGCGCAGCAAAACCCTGTAATCTAGCGCAACGACGCCTGAGGGGCAAATGGGAAAAAAAAGCCCCTTTTCCCTCGTGGATACGTTGCAACATGCGCCGTGTCCGATGCGCTATTATCAAGCACGTATAGCCGGAGTTTTTATTGAAGCTGCATACCGATCCTGCGACGGCCGCTCTTAACACTGTCACCGCTTACGGCGATGGCTATATCGAGGTCAACCAGGTACGTTTTTCCTCCTCGGTCGCTTTCGGCCCCGAAGGCGAAGTGACCATCTGGCCCGTTGAGTCGCCGGCCGACATTACCTCCTCCCTCTTGCTCCAGGCAGCCGGATTGTCCGAGCCCGCCCGCAACCCCCTGGATTTTCTGGATGCCCCGGAAGCCGCGCCCAGCCGGCCGGCCAACGCGCCCGAAGTCCTGCTGGTGGGCACCGGCGGCAAGCAGCAGTTCCTGCGCCCTGAAGTATTGCGTCCCCTTTTGGCCGTGGGCATTGGCGTGGAAACGATGGACACCCACGCCGCCTCGCGCACCTACAACATCCTGATGGCTGAGGGACGGCGCGTGGTCGTCGCCCTCATCCCGCCCAATGGAGCTACCAGTCAATGACGCCGAGCATAGGCAAACCCGCCCCGCTGTTCACCGCCGAAAGCACGATAGGCCCCATCAGCCTTGAACAATGCCAGGGGCGGGCCGTGATCCTGTATTTCTACCCCAAGGACAACACGCCCGGCTGCACCACCGAAAGCCAGGATTTCCGCGATCTGCATGGCGACTTCCTGTCGGCCAGTGCGATCGTGATCGGCATCTCGCGCGACTCGCTGAAGTCGCACGAGAATTTCAAGGCCAAGTACGAGCTTCCTTTCCCTCTCATCTCCGACGCCGACGAAACCGTCTGCAACCTGTTCGGCGTCATCAAGCAGAAGAACATGTATGGAAAGCAGGTGCGCGGCATCGAACGCAGCACCTTCTTGATCGACGCCTATGGCGTGCTGGTGCAGGAGTGGCGCGGGGTGAAGGTCCCGGGCCACGCCAAGGAAGTCCTGCAAGCCGCCAAAAGCATCGGTTAGCCGCACAGGAAACCCGTCAGGCGCTATAGCCGGCCCAAACAGGAGAGTGACGCATATGCCGCTTCCGAAGTTGCCTACCCGCCCCGCAGCCATCCTGACCTTCCCCTCGGGCGAATCCGCCCGGGCGCAGGCCCGCACCACCAAGACTGCCGCTGCGCGGTCCAACACCCAGGCAGCCCTCGCCGAAGACGAGGACGAACTGCTGGTACAACCAGAACTTGAAGGCATGGCGGCGCCGGCACGCAAAGCCCACACGCCGTCGCCCGCTCACCAGGCACCGCCCCCCGCCGCGCCGGCCGCTCGCGCCCCAGCGCGCCAGCAGACCAAGGCCGCGCCCGCCCCCGCCAAGCGCGGCAAGGCGCGCGCCCAGAATGAACCTCGCAAGCTGTTCGTGCTGGACACGAACGTGCTGCTGCACGATCCCAGTTCGCTCTTCCGCTTCGAAGAGCACGACATCTTCCTGCCGATGATGACGCTGGAAGAACTGGACCACCAGAAAAAGGGCATGTCGGAAGTCGCGCGCAACGCGCGCCAGGTCAGCCGGTCGCTCGATTCGCTGGTGCAGGACGCCACGCACCTGGACGAAGGCCTTGAGCTGGCCAAGCTGGGCAACAAGGATGCCACGGGCCGCCTGATGTTCCAGACCACGGCCATCCACAGCACCCTGCCCTCGGACCTGCCGATGGGCAAGGCCGACAACCAGATCCTGGGCGTGGTGCGCGCCCTGCAGGAAAAGTACCCGCAGCGCGAGGTCGTGCTGGTGTCCAAGGACATCAACATGCGCCTGAAGGCGCGCGCGCTGGGCATGGCCGCCGAAGACTACTTCAACGACCACGTCCTTGAAGACTCGGACCTGATGTATTCGGGCGTGATGCAGTTGCCCGAAGACTTCTGGAACAAGCACGGCAAGGACGTCGAATCCTGGCAACAGGGCGGCACCACCTTCTACCGCATCCACGGCCCGCTGTGCTCGCAGTTCGTCGTCAATCAGTTCGTCTACTTCGAAGGCCAGATGCCGCTGTACGCGCAGGTGCGCGAAGTCAGCGGCAAGATGGCGGTGCTGGCCACCCTGCGCGACTACACCCACGGCAAGAACAATGTCTGGGGCATCACGGCGCGCAACCGCGAGCAGAACTTCGCCATGAACCTGCTGATGAACCCGGAATGCGACTTCGTGTCGCTGCTGGGCCAGGCGGGCACCGGCAAGACGCTGCTGGCGTTGGCGGCGGGCATCACGCAGGTGCTCGAAACCAAGCGCTATACCGAGATCATCATGACGCGCGTCACGGTGCCTGTCGGTGAAGACATCGGTTTCCTGCCTGGCACCGAAGAGGAAAAGATGCTGCCCTGGATGGGCGCGCTGGAAGACAACCTCGACGTGCTGAACATGGGTGATGGCGAAGGCAACGGGGACTGGGGCCGCGCGGCTACCATGGACCTCATCCGCTCGCGCATCAAGGTGAAGTCCCTGAACTTCATGCGCGGCCGCACCTTCCTGAACAAGTACCTCATCATCGACGAAGCGCAGAACCTGACGCCCAAGCAGATGAAGACGCTGGTCACCCGCGCGGGTCCCGGCACCAAGGTGATCTGCCTGGGCAACGTCGCCCAGATCGACACCCCCTACCTGACCGAAGGCAGCTCCGGCCTGACGTTCGTGGTCGACCGCTTCAAGGGCTGGCCGCACTCCGGCCACGTCACGTTGCAACGCGGCGAACGTTCGCGTCTGGCCGACTACGCGGGCGACGTGCTGTAGTTCTTCTTCGCGCTCGCAACAAAAAAGCCCCTTGATTGCTCAAGGGGCTTTTTTTCACTGCCGCGCGCCGATTATTTGTCGGCGGCGTTGGTGATGGCATTGCCCGCCCGGGACACATCCTTGCCCATGCCGGCAACGGTATTGCAACCGGCCAGCACGAAGCCGAATACGACAAAGGCAGTCAGCACAAACTTGCCGCGCATGCTCTAACTCCAAAATGAAAAGATGAAAGCGCCTATGCTCAGGCGATCTGCACGCGCAGTTCGCCCAGGCCTTCGACGCCGCCAGTGATCACGTCACCTTGGCGCACGGCGCCCACGCCTTCAGGCGTACCGGTGAAGATGATGTCGCCGGGCTGCAGTTCAAACAGGCCCGACAGATAAGAAATGCTTTCCGGAATGTTCCACAGCATCTGCGAGATGTCGCTGGATTGCTTGCGCTCGCCGTTGACGTCCAGCCAGATGGCGCCCTTGTCGAGCGTGCCGACCACGCTGCGCGGGTGGATGGGACCCAGCGGCGCGGACTGGTCGAACGCCTTGCCGATTTCCCAGGGACGGCCCTGCTTCTTCATTTCGCCTTGCAGGTCACGGCGGGTCATGTCCAGACCCAGCGCATAGCCCCACACGCATTCGTTGGCCTGATCGACGGGGATGTCGCGGCCGCCCTTGCCCAGCACCACGACCAGCTCCATTTCGTAGTGCAGGTTGGACGTCTTGGGCGGGTACGGCATCTTGCCGGTTTCGCCATCGGCCACGAACAGCACCGCGTCGGCGGGCTTGCAGAAGAAGAACGGATCTTCACGGCCGGTGAAACCCATTTCCTTGGCGTGTTCGGCGTAATTGCGGCCGACGCAATACACGCGGCGCACGGGGAACAGCGCGGCGCTGCCGGCAACGGGAACCGCGACGGGCGGCTGGGGAGGCAAAACGTAGTCCATGAGCTATCAACCTATGACAAATACGTGACCGGAAAAACCGGGAAAAATATTACCCCGACGCGCGCGCGCTTGGCTTGCCCTGTGACCCCGCGATGGGGCGGTGTTGTTGTTGGGCGGCCGGGCGTTTGAAAAAGCACTCGCGAGTGTAGCCCTTTCTGCGGCCAAAGCGAGTGCCGGATGGATCGGGCGCCCATAAGACAGCGGCGCGGCTGCGACTGGCCGCAGCCGTCGCGGCCGCGCCGCAGGAAAGTGCCAGCCGGCGCGATGATGCCGGCTGGCCGATAGCCCGATCAGCCCTTGGTGTAGCGCTCGGCGCTGCGCACGATTTCCTCGTGTGCGGCGTCCACGCCCTTCCAGCCCTTGACCTTGACCCACTTGCCCTTTTCCAGGTCCTTGTAGTGCTCGAAGAAGTGCTGGATGCGGGAGATGTCTTCCGTCGGCAGATCTTCGTAGGACTTGATGTTGCGGTACGGGGGGTACAGCTTTTCGATCGGCACGGCCAGCAGCTTGGCATCACCGCCCGACTCGTCGTCCATTTCCAGCACGCCGATGGCGCGGCAGCGCACGACGGCGCCGATCTGGATCGGGAACGGCGTCAGGACCAGCACGTCGGCGGGGTCACCGTCTTCGGACAGGGTCTGGGGGATGTAGCCGTAGTTGCACGGGTAGTGCATGGCCGTCAGCATGAAGCGGTCAACGAAGATCGCACCGGAATCCTTGTCGACCTCGTACTTCACCGGGTCGGCGTTCATGGGGATTTCGATGATGACGTTGAAGTCTTCGGGCAGCTTCTTGCCAGGGGAGACGCGATCAAGACTCATGGTTCAACCTTGTTTGTCTGAAAAGATATTCAAATCGAGCCGTCGTCCTTGAACGGCGGCTTGGTGGTCGGCACGGGCGCCGCGGGCGGCGCCGGCTTGGCGGCGGGCGCCGCAGGCGCAGGCATCGGTGCGTACGTGGGCACCGGCTCGTCGAAAGCGGCAGCCGGGATCGGCGCGCTGTCGAAGTATTCATCAATGTCGGACGTGCCGCGTGCCAGCGGCGCATCTTCGGGTGCAAGGGCGCGGTCGTGCTGTGCCTTGCTGACGCGCGCGTCCGGGTCCAACACGTAGTCCGAGGCCGACGCGGCGACGGGCGCTGCCGCGGCACCAGCGGGCAAGGCCGGGTAATCGCCGCCGACGTCCGTGTCGCTGTCGGTGTCCGACAGGCCGACGGCATAGCCGCCTTCGGCGTCCACGCGGTAGGGATCCGAACCGGTGTCCGCGGCGGGAAGCGCTGCATCCGAGGCCAGCACGGGCAGAGCCATGCTGGCGGCCGTCGCCAGGCGCCAGTGGCGCACGGCGTCGACCGGGCGATCCAGGCGATCGTAGAGACTGCCCAGCAATGCATGCGTTTGCGCATCGCTGCGTCGCGCGAGGCTGCGCAGCAGATAGCGTTCGGCCTGGCCCCAAAGCTGGCCGTTCAGGCACAGCATGCCCAGCGCAGTCAGCAGGTCGGGATCGGTAGGACGTTGATGCAGCCAGGTTTCGGCCTTGGCCAGGCGGCGCGACACGTGTTCGGCGTCGCAGCGGGCGTAGGCCGCCACCAGGGCGGGATTGAACTTGACGGCGATGGCCGACTCCAGCACACGGGCGGCTTCGTTGGGTTCGCCAGCGGCTTCGAAGGCCGCCGCGCCCGCCAGGGCGATTTCAGGCAGCAGGCGCTCTTCGGCCTTGAGGTCCTTCCAGATGGGGCGCCAGGCATCCTGGCCTGCCGCAGCCCGCAGGCGCGCGGCGCCGGCCGCGTCGATCAGCACGTCGGCTTCAGGGCGGCCCAATGCATTGCGGCGCAGAAGACCGCGCGCCAGCGTGAATACCTGCTCCTGGTGATTCAAGGCCGTATGTGCGCGCAGCAGCAGGCGCATGGTGTGCAGATGGCGCGCGCCACCGTCGGCCAGTGGCCCCAGCACGGTCAAGGCCCGCTCGGCGCGGCCCTGATCCAGCAGCATATCGGCGGAAACCGTGGCCGTGGCTTCAAGCAGGCCGGGATCCGTGCCGGCCTGTTCCTGCGCGTTGGCAAGCAGGCGATCGCGCCGGTCGAATTCACCGAGGCCATGCGCGGCACGGGCGGCCGACAGCGCGGCCAGGACGCGGCGCGTACGGACCTTGGTCTGGTCCAGAAGCTTCGTCAGGTCTTTTTCGGCATGGGAATAGCGGCCTTCGAGAAGACCAATCCAGCCACGTTCCAGCAATTCATGGTCGCGCGCCTGGGCACGCTTGCCGCGCCAGGCCCGGACGCGATCGGGAATGGCGAGCAGCCATGCCAGCAGGCGCAGGCCGACATACAGGATGATGAACGTCGCGACGATGAGCAGGACGGCGAGCGTCAGCGACATCTCGATGCGCCACGGCCACACCAGAAGCAGCACGTTGCCCGAATGCGAGCGCAGAACCACCGCCAAGGCGACGGCGACGACGGCGAGCAGCAGGGTCCAGAACCAGGTACGCATGAGCTCAGTCCTGCTCGCTGGTCTTGAAGCCCGCGGCGCGCAAGGCCGCGACGGCATTCAGGCTGTCCGCCACGTCCGGCATGCGCACGGCGATGTCGGTCTGGGCCAGCTCGCGCGCGAGGGTTTGCGCGGCGACGGTGTCGGGCGAACGGCCATCGAAGTATTTGGACAGCGTCGAACCGACGTTATCGAGCTCGCTCTTCCAGACGGACGGCTGGCGCATCAGCATTGCCAATTGCGCCGTCAGCAGCCGCTGGCGCAGCGTGCCGCGCACCTGATCGGCTTGCTCGGGCGACAACAACAGCGCGGCGGGTTCATCCACGCGCTGGATGGTGATGAGTCCGCCAAGTTCATGGGCCAGCGCGGAGCCCGCGCGGCCAGGCCACGAGGCGACTTCGGCGCGCCAGCGCTGCCACCAGGGCGCGTCGGCGGGGAGCCCTGCCTGCGGATCAACGACGGGGGCCGGCGCGGGAGGCTGGGCCTGGCCTACCGGCGCCACGCCGGGCGACACGGTGTCCGGCACCAGCAGCGGCGCCTTGCCGATCAGCGCGACCAGGCGCTCGATGCGGCCCGACTGGGCGGGGATATCGACGGTGGACACGGCGCGCAGGCGGTCCAGGTCGCCGTTGATGGATTGCTGCAGGCTGGAGAAACGCGGACGGTCGGCGCGCGCAAGGCGCGATTGGGCGGTTTCCAGCGCAACGATCGCGTTGGAGACATTGCCCGCCAGACGCAATTGCTGGTTGGCGATCGTCAGCAGACGCTCGACGTCGTTGGCCAGCAGTTCGTCGCTGGCGCTGTCGTTGAAGTTCTGCCAAGCCTGCTGCAGGGCGTTGTACTGGCTTTGCGTCTCGCGCAGCGTGTCTTCGAGTTCGGCGACGCGGCCCGACTGCGCCTGCGCCAGAGCGAGGGCTTCGCGGGTGTCCTTGCGGGCTTGCGCGACGTCGGCGCCGAGCGTATCCAGGCGCGTTGCGACTTCGCGGCCGGCGGAGACGAACTGGGTGCGTTGCTTCCACAGCGCATAACCCAGGCCAACGGCCAGCAGGATGACGATTATCAGGGCGGTGACCAAGGGGCCACTGCCGCGCTTGGCCGGACGGGCCTTGACGGAGTCGGCCGGGGCCGATGCGGACGCACTTGCGTCCGGGGCGGCCGGATGAACGGCCGAATCGGTAGCGGGAGTCTTATCTGTCATGACGCGATTGTATTCGGTGTCAGTCCGAACCAACGAATCAAGCAGCAACAAAAGCCTGGAATATCGACTCGTCGTTCGGCACGCAGATTTTTACCATCGCCGCTCCGGACGCGCCATGACAGGACGGTGGCAGGCGGCGCACCAGCGAGGGGTGCGTGATCACAAAGCGGCAGCGCAGCCACCAGTCAGTCAGACCTGCTGCGTGAAGCTGATTCTGGACGGCGTCTGCGCCCTCCCCGCTGGTGAGCAGCCAAGTGGCAGAGACGTCCGCTTCGGCCCAGCGCCGCAGTGCGCCAAGCTGGTCAGAGGTCCAGTCAGCCGCGCGCCGCTGGTAGGCGGCGTGACGCGTTACGTGGACGCCATGGGCCTCGAGTTTGTCGCCGAGCCAATCGCGTCCCTGGGTGCCACGCACCACCAGCACGCGCGCGGGCAGCGTAGGCTGGGCCTCGAGCACTCGCCACAGCGCCTCGGAATCGTGGGTGGGTGCGGACTCGTCCGGATGCAGAACTGTTGTATTCGCGCCAAAAAAGCCCGTCTCGCGCAGCGCCTGTGCGCTGGCGGGCCCGACCGTGGCCGCGGCCACGCCCGCGGGCCAATCGGCGGCGCCTTCAGCCTGGGAAAGCTGGTTCAGGTACTGGCGGGCCGCATTGCCGCTGACGAACACGACGAGGTCGAACGCCGAAGGCCGGGGCAGGTCTTCGGATGCGACGGAGATGGGATGGATTTCAAGCGCGGGCAGGATGCAAGGCTGCCAACCGGCGCCCTGCAGGCGGCCAGCCAGCGCTTCGTTGCGCCCCGCGGGCCGCGTCAGGATGGCGATGCGCGGCCCTTCGGCGGCTGCAAACGCCGGATCCATCAGTGCGGCTCGTTGTGCAGGAGTTCGCGGAGGATCGCCGCGGCGCCCGCGTCCAGCAATTCGGAGGCGGCGGCTTCGCCGATGGCTTCGGCCTGATCCACCGGACCGGTGTGCGTGGCGTGAACGATGCGGGTGCCGTCGGGCGACGCGACCAGCGCGCGCAGCGACAGTGTGTCGCCGGCGATCTGGGCAAACGCGGCCAGAGGAACCTGGCAGGAGCCGCCCAGCTTGCGAGACACAGCGCGCTCCGCGAGCACGCAGGCGGTGGTATCTGCGCTGACCAGCGGCGCGAGCCACGCACGCATGTTGTCGCGATCGTCGCGGATTTCAATGCCGAGAGCGCCCTGCCCTGCGGCCGGCAGGCTGTCGGCCGGGTCGAGCAGGCTGCGAATGCGCTCGCCCATGCCAAGACGTTCCAGACCCGCCGCCGCCAGCACGATAGCGGCGTAGTCGCCTTTGTCGAGCTTGCCGAGGCGCGTATCCAGGTTGCCGCGCAGGGGCTTGACCACCAGGGCGGGAAACCGGGCACGGATCTGGGATTCGCGGCGCAGACTAGACGTGCCGACCACGGCGCCTGCGGGCAAGTCCGCCAGCGAGGCATACCGGTTGGACACGAAGGCATCGCGCGGATCCGCGCGATCGAGGACGGCGCAAAGCTCGAACGGGGCTTGCAGATCCACCGGCACGTCCTTGAGGGAGTGGACGGCGAGATCGGCGCGCCCGTCGAGCAGCGCGTTTTCGAGTTCCTTGACGAACAGACCCTTGCCGCCCACCTTGGACAGCGTGCGGTCGAGGATCTGGTCGCCTCGGGTCGTCAGGGTAAGAAGTTCAACTGCGCACGCTGGGTACAGCGTGCGCAGCCGATCGCGCACATGCTCGGCTTGCCACAGGGCAAGCCGGCTGGCGCGGGTCGCAATGACCAGACGTTGCGGCAGAGACACGTGATGCCATCAAACGAAGTTGGAGACGATGATCGTCGCGACTACGCCGAGGATGGCCAGCACGAACAGACCCTGAAGAAGGCTCAGGCCCGATTCGGATTGCTGGGGATCGGTGGATCTACGCAGACTCATGTGCTGATTCCTTGGAAGCGTTCTTGCGGCTTGCAAGCCACCGTCCAAGGACAACAACGAGCAAGGCGCCAATAATTTCAGCGGCGATTTTAACCGTAGTCGGCTGAACGCCAAATTGACGCTCGACAATAACGTCGGTGACCAGCATGCCACCAGCGATCCAGCCCAACAGGCCCGCGCCGAAGGTGACGACCAGCGGATAGCGGTCAATGAGCTTGAGCACCAGCGTGCTGCCCCAGATGATGATCGGCACACTGACGACCAGGCCGAAGATGACCAGACCCAGCTGATGGTCGGCATGCGCATTCTGCGCGGCGCCGGCGATGGCGATCACGTTGTCCAGGCTCATCACGAAGTCAGCGATGATGATGGTCTTGATGGCCGCGACGATGGATGTGCCGCCCTTGATGTCGCCATGCGCATCGTCTTCGGGAACCAGAAGCTTGACGCCGATCCAGACGAGCAGCAGCGCGCCCACGACCTTCAGGAACGGGATGTTCAGAAGCTGCATTGCGAAGGCGATCAGCACGACGCGCAGAATGATTGCCCCTGCGGTGCCCCACAAAATGCCTTGCATCCGTTGCTTGGGCGCCAGGTTGCGACACGCCAGCGCGATCACGACAGCGTTATCGCCGCCGAGCAGGATGTCGATAAGGATGATTTGGAATACCGCTGCCCAACTCAGCGTCTGAAAAAACTCAAGCACTTTGAACCCCCGAAGGCATTTATGAAAAGAATGGCCGGTCCCGGCCCGGCCGCCCTGCCGCGCGCCTTCGCGCGGCAGGTTTATTTAGAAAAACATATTATTGTAGTTCAGCTTTCAGTCAGCTTTCTGGCGCATCAGTAAAACTTTACCAATCAGCAGCACCAGCACTGCACCGAGTGCGCCCGACATCAGCGCGAAGCTATGCTGCGTCACACCCAGCGCGGCGTCAATACGCGCAACGGGCTCTTGCAAAGCCGGATCGCCCACCAGCAGTTCGCCCGCGATGAAGCCCAACAGCGCCGCGCCGACCCAGACGATGAGCGGGAAACGTTCGATGACCTTCAGGAGCAGCGTGCTGCCAAAGATGACCAGGGGAATACTGATGGCCAGGCCGAGCACCAGCAACGTCGTATCGCCCATTGCCGCGGCGGCGACGGCCACCACGTTGTCCAGGCTCATGACCAGGTCGGCGATCATGATGGTGCGGATGGCGGTGAAAAGATTGCCCTGCGTCTTGCCGGCGCCGTCTTCTTCGCCTTCCGGCAGCAGCAGCGTAACGCCGATGTAGACCAGAAGCAGTGCGCCGATCAGCTTGAGCCACGGCAGCAGCAACAACTTGGCCGCCACGAGCGTCAGCACGATACGCATGATGATCGCAGCGGCGGAACCGACCACGATCGCTTTTTTCTGTTGTGCCGGAGGCAGTGAACGCGCCGCCAGCGCAATAACCACGGCGTTGTCGCCTGATAGCAGAATGTTGACCCAAATGATCTGGAGCAACGCGATCCAGAATGCCGCTGAACTGAGTTCCATGCCTCTCTTTCCTAGGTGTGATCCCCCTAGGACAAAACCAAATTAATGGATGAATTTGAACGGAGAAACGTACTGACCGTCTTGGTGCGAGCCCGACGGCATTCTTGCTGGTACGCGCAAAATTTCTTTCATTATAGTTTCGTTCAGCTTTCCGTATGATTGCCCCGACCGCTTCCTGGACGCGGGATTACCCTAAGAAATCACCAAAAAGATGGACGAAAAAAAGCCCGCCGAAGCGGGCTTTTTATTGCGCAATGCTGAGACTTACAGCACCGACTTGAGCAGCTTGCCCATTTCGGAGGGGTTGCGCGTGGTGCGGATGCCGCAGGCTTCCATGACTTCCAGCTTGGCGTCGGCCGTGTCGGCGCCGCCGGAGATCAGCGCGCCGGCGTGGCCCATGCGCTTTCCGGGAGGGGCGGTGACGCCAGCGATGAAGCCGACGACCGGCTTCTTCATGTTGTCCTTGGCCCACTGCGCGGCGTTCACTTCGTCCGGACCGCCGATTTCGCCGATCATGATGACGGCGTCGGTGTCGGGATCGTCATTGAACAGCTTGAGCACGTCGACGTGCTTCAGGCCGTTGATGGGGTCGCCACCGATACCGACAGCGCTGGATTGGCCCAGGCCCAGTTCGGTGACTTGCGCCACGGCTTCGTACGTCAGGGTGCCCGAACGGCTGACGATGCCGATGCGGCCCTTGCGGTGGATGTGACCGGGCATGATGCCGATCTTGATTTCGTCCGGGGTGATCAGGCCGGGGCAGTTCGGGCCCAGCAGCAGCGTCTTGCTGCCCTTGGCCTTCATGCGGTTCTTGACTTCGAGCATGTCGCGGACCGGGATGCCTTCGGTGATGCAGATGACCAGTTCCAGCTCGGCTTCGACGGCTTCCCAGATGGCGGCAGCGGCGCCGGCGGGCGGCACGTAGATGACCGACACGGTGGCGCCGGTGTCAGCCTTGGCGTCCTTGACCGATGCGAAGATCGGCACGCCTTCGAAGTCTTCACCAGCCTTCTTGGGGTTCACGCCGGCCACGAAGGCGGCCTTGCCATTGGCGTACTCACGGCACATGCGGGTGTGGAACTGGCCCGTCTTGCCCGTGATGCCCTGGGTGATGACCTTGGTGTCCTTGTTGATCAGAATCGACATTGTGAATCCTTGATTTTCTCTTTACTTGACGGCGGCTACGACGCGGGTGGCAGCTTCGGCCATCGTGTCGGCGCTGATGATGGGCAGACCCGATTCAGCCAGCATCTTCTTGCCGAGCTCTTCGTTGGTGCCCTTCATGCGGACGACCAGCGGCACGTTCAGGTTGACGGCCTTGCAAGCAGCGATCACGCCTTCGGCGATGACGTCGCAGCGCATGATGCCGCCGAAGATGTTGACCAGGATGGCCTTGACGCTCTTGTTGGCCAGCATGATCTTGAAGGCTTCGGTGACCTTCTCGGCCGTGGCGCCGCCACCGACGTCCAGGAAGTTGGCCGGCTCGCCGCCGAACAGCTTGATGGTGTCCATCGTGGCCATGGCCAGGCCGGCGCCGTTCACCAGGCAGCCGATGTTGCCGTCGAGCTGGATGTAGGCCAGGTCGAACTTGCTGGCTTCGATTTCAGCGGGATCTTCTTCGTCCAGGTCGCGGTAGGCGACGATTTCCGGGTGACGGAACAGGGCGTTGGAGTCGAAGTTGAACTTGGCGTCCAGGGCGATGATGTTGCCCTTGCTGTCGCGGTTCAGGGGGTTGATTTCGACCAGGGAGGCGTCGGTGTCCATGTAGCACTTGTAGAGCTTCTGGAACACGTCAACGGCCTGGGCGGTCGAGTCGGCGGGCAGGCCGATCGCGTTGGCGATCTTGGTGGCTTGCTCGGCGGACAGGCCGGTCAGCGGGTCGATGTATTCGGTGATGATCTTTTCGGGCGTGGAGTGAGCCACTTCCTCGATGTCCATGCCGCCTTCGCTGGAAGCGATGAAGGCGACATTCTGCGTGGCGCGGTCGGTGACCAGCGACACGTAGTATTCCTTCTGGATGTCGGCGCCGTCTTCGATGTACAGGCGGCGGACCTTCTGGCCTTCGGGGCCGGTCTGGTGCGTGATGAGCTGCATGCCCAGGATTTCGGAGGCCAGCTTGCGGACGTCGTCCAGCGAGCGGGCCAGCTTGACGCCGCCGCCCTTGCCGCGGCCACCCGCGTGGATTTGTGCCTTGACGACCCAAACCGGTCCACCCAGCTTTTCAGCGGCAGCCACGGCCTCGTCGACGGAAAGAGCGGGGATCCCGCGCGGCACGGGGACGCCAAATTGCTTCAGCAGTTCCTTGCCTTGATACTCGTGGATTTTCATGTGTTACCTGTCAGGACGTATGAGAAAAAGAAGGTGAATCGGAGGACGACTCGGCCGATGCCTCAGCGCTACCCCCGGTGTACCACTCGGGATAATGCTCAGCCACCACAGGGCCGCCAGTGCTGAGCGCATGGCAGCCGTCCAGTTGGAATGGACGCCGGTTCGGGTTGGGTTCCTGCCGCCGGCGGTTGGCCATCGTCTGGACCGCCGCGGTGGGAAGCACCTGCGACAGTTCGGTCATGTGCGTACAGCCTTCCACATGCCCGAACCGCTCTTTGACCTGGCGACGGAACCCCTTGAGCAGGTTCATGCCGATCAGGTCAGTGTACGCCGGCTCGATGGCCTTGCAATGCTCGCCGTAAGGCGCCGCGTCATAGACGGCCTGAGCCGCCACGATCGAGAATTGTTCGTCGATGGTGATGCGCAGGTGCATATGGTGGATGGGTTGCCCCGCCTTGAACATCTCGCCGTCGCGCTTGGGAAAATCGTACGCCTTGACGTCGATAAGCTCGGCTTCCAGGTCCCAGTTGCCGTCGTCGCGCGCGTACGACTGCACACGTATGGAACGCGTATGCAGCGGCTGACGAGGACAATCCGGCGGTGGCAAGGGCATGCGTGGGGCCTGCGGGGCAGAGACGGCCAGCGCGTAATGGTGCGCGGCAACAAAACCTTCAAAGTATAGCGCAGGCGGCCTGCCGCAATCGTATTAATTGGCCGGGGGATGGCCCGCTATCCCACACGCTGGCATGCGCGGCGGCGGCCACTCGCGTTGGGCCGTCGCCAGATCGGCCCTGGATTCACCGTCGGTGGATCGCAAAAAACCCGGCGCGCGCAAGGGAGCACGGCCGGGCGGGGGAATGCGGCGCCCGGCGCCCGCGCGCCGGGGCTGGCCCATGGCTTCAGGCCGCGCAGCGCAGCGCGCGGGCCGCGTGGACCATGCCGATCAGTGCCGCCTCGGTTTCCGGCCAGGCACGCGTCTTCAGGCCGCAATCGGGGTTCACCCACAGGCGCTCCTTGGGCAGGCGGGCGGCAGCCTTGTTCATCAGGTCCACCATCCAGTCCACCTCGGGCACGTTGGGCGAGTGGATGTCGTACACACCGGGGCCGATGTCGTTCGGGTAACGGAAATCCTCGAACGCCTTGAGCAGTTCCATATTGGACCGCGACGTTTCGATCGTGATCACGTCAGCGTCCATGGCCGCGATGGATTCGATGATGTCGTTGAACTCCGAATAGCACATATGGGTGTGGATCTGCGTCTCGTCGCGCACGCCGGCGGTCGACAGGCGGAAGCAGTCCACGGCCCAGTCCAGGTACGCCTGCCAGTCGGCGCGGCGCAGCGGCAGGCCTTCGCGGATGGCGGGCTCGTCGATCTGGATGACGTTGATGCCGGCCGCTTCCAGGTCCACGACCTCGTCGCGCAGGGCCAGCGCAAGCTGGCGGCAGGTCTGTTCGCGCGGCTGGTCATCGCGCACGAACGACCATTGCAGGATGGTGACCGGGCCCGTCAGCATGCCCTTGACCGGCTTATCGGTCAGCGACTGCGCGTAGGACGACCAGCCGACCGTCATGGGCGCGGGGCGCGCCACGTCGCCGAAGATGATCGGCGGTTTCACGCAGCGCGAGCCGTAGCTCTGCACCCAGCCGTTCTTCGTGAAGGCGAAGCCGGCCAGCAGCTCGCCAAAATACTCCACCATGTCGTTGCGCTCGGGCTCGCCGTGCACCAGTACGTCCAGGCCCACCTTTTCCTGGAAGCGGATGACTTCCTCGATCTCCTTGCGGATGGCGGCTTCGTACGCGGAATCCGTCAGGGCGCCGGCCTTCCAGTCGCGGCGCAGCGCGCGGATTTCGGTGGTTTGCGGGAACGAGCCGATGGTCGTGGTGGGATAGGCAGGCAGCCCCAGCTGCTGCTGTTGGCGCGCGATGCGGCCGGCGAACGGCGCTCGGTCGCGCGACACGCCCGGGGCGGCAGCCATGCGCTGGGCCACGGCCGGATTGTGGATGCGCGCCGAAGCGCGTCGCGCGGCCAGTGCAGCGCGTTGCGCGGCCAGCCCATCCTGCACCGTCGGGTCCGTGGCGCTGTCGAGCGCGCGGCCCAGCAGGCTCAGCTCATCCAGCTTCTGGGCGGCAAAGGACAGCCAGCTCTTGAGTTCGGCGTCCAGATCCGTTTCGCTTTCCAGGTCGACCGGCACGTGCAGCAGCGAGCACGACGGCGCCAGCCACAGGCGGTCGCCCAATTGGCGCGCGACCGGAGCCAGCGTGGCGATGGCAGCGTCCAGGTCGGTGCGCCAGATGTTGCGGCCATTGATGATGCCCGCGGACAGCACCTGCCCGTCATTCAGGCCGGCGACCACCGCGGCCAGCTGCTCCGGCGCGCGCACCAGATCCACGTGCAAACCGGCCACCGGCAAGGCCTGCGCCGTCGGCAGGTTGTCCTTCAGACCATCGAAGTAGGTCGCGACGAGCAGCTTGACCGGGTTGGCGGACAGCGTTTCGTAAACCTGTTTGAACGCGTCGCGCCAGGCTTGCGGCAGATCGAGCGCCAGGATGGGCTCGTCGATCTGCACCCACTCGACGCCCAGCTTGGCAAAGCGCGCCAACACGTCCTGGTAGACCGGCAGCAGCGCCGTCAGAAGCTGCAGTTTGCCGGCATCGGCGGGGCCGCCGGAGAATGCGTCGCCCTTGCCCAGGAACAGCCAGGTCAGCGGGCCGGGAATGACCGGCTTGACCTGCAGACCCAGCACCTGCGCTTCCTTGACCTGTTCAAACAGGGTGTCGCGGGCAACGCGGAAGGTCTGGCCGGGCACCAGCTCGGGGACGATGTAGTGGTAGTTGGTATCGAACCACTTCGTCATTTCGCAGGCGGCGGCGGGCTTGCCCGACGGCGCGCGTCCGCGGCCCATGCGAAAGAGCGTGTCCAGCGAGACCGGCTCATTGTCCTTCTGACCGAAGCGCGCGGGCACCGCGCCGAGCAGGGTCGTCCATTCGAGGATCTGGTCGTACCACGCGAAATCGCCCACGGGCACAAGCTTGACGCCCGCCGCCGCCTGAAGGCGCCAATGGCGGGCGCGCAGTTCGCGGCCCGTTTCCTCCAATGCTGCGGCGGTTTGCTTGCCGGCCCAATAGCCTTCAACGGCCCGCTTGAGCTCGCGTTGGGCGCCAATGCGGGGGAATCCCAAATTATGAATCGTAGTCATGTGAACTCGCCATCCCACAAAATTTGTTCAAGTGACGAGCATTCTGACGCCAAATCAAAATGAATCAAAATCAATGTCTACATTCATAAGATGAAGAAACCTCATAGAATGTCGGCTTGGTCCCGGGAAGCTAGATTCGTCGCCGGGATGCCCTTGTAGTTTCGTCTTGTATGAAGCCGCCCCGATGCTGGAAATTCGCCACCTTGAAACACTGACCGCCATCCGTGACGGCGGCAGCCTGCAGGAAGCTGCAGAGCGCCTGCACCTGACTCAATCGGCGCTGTCGCATCAATTGCGGGACCTGGAAACCCGGCTGGGTACGCCCCTGTTGAATCGCCGCACGCGGCCGGCCCGGCTGACGACGGCGGGCTTGCGGGTACTGGCGCTGGCCGACGAGGTCTTGCCGCGCATCCGCGCCACGGAGCGCGATTTGCAGCGCCTGGCTGCAGGACGCACCGGCCGGCTGCACCTGGCGATCGACTGCCATTCCTGCTTTCAGTGGCTGATGCCGGCGCTGGACGCCTTCCGCGTGCAATGGCCGGATGTGGCGCTGGACCTGTCCGCGGCGTTCTCCTTCGCCCCCCTGCCCGCGCTGGTGCGCGGCGACCTGGACCTGGTCATCACGTCGGACCCGCAGCCGCTGGACGCAGTGGACTACCTGCCGCTATTCAAATATGAACTGGTGCTGGCCGTGTCCGAATCCAACCCGCTTGCCGGCAACAAATTCGTCATGCCGGAGCAGTTGGCGGACCAGACGCTGATCACCTATCCGGTGGACAAGCAGCGCCTGGACGTCTTTACCGCCTTCCTGGACCCGGCGGACGTGGAGCCGGCCGCCATCCGCAAGGCCGAGCTGACGCCGATCATTGCGCAACTGGTGGCGAGCAATCGCGGCGTGGCAGCCCTGCCCAATTGGGCGCTGACGGAATACATGAATCAGGGATGGCTGCGGCTTTGCCGCCTGGGCCCGCAAGGCGTGTGGCGCACGCTGTATGCGACGGTGCGCAGCGAAGACACGGACGCCTCTTACATCGATGAATTTCTGACCATTACCCGCGACGTCTGCTTCAAGACGCTGTCGGGCATCAAGTCGGCGAAGTGATCACGTAAGGGACAGCGGCGACTGCAGCGGCGCCGGCTGGGCCGACGCCCGCGGGAACAACGCCCGCCGCTCCCCGCGTCAGTCTTCGTCGCCCTCGCCCAGGATGCGCCGGATGACGTCGTGCGCGAAACCGCGGCTGGCCAGAAAGCGCGCCTGCTTTGCATAGACGGTGCGATCTTCGGGCTTGGCGCTGAAGCGCTTTTTCCAGACCTCAAGCGCCCGGTCGTATTCGGTGGCGCGAAGCTGGTCGCGCAATTCCGCCACCTGATTGTCGTCCACGCCGTGCTGGCGCAGTTCCTGCACGATGCGCGCCGCACCCTGCCGTGAGGCGCGTCGATGGACCAGGCTTTGGGCGAAGCGCTCGGTGGACAGCCAGCCCTCTTTCTCGAGCGCGTCGAGCACGGATTCGACTTCGGCTGCGTCTTCGGCATAAGCGGCCAGCTTGCGCGCCAGTTCTTCGCGCGCGTGTTCGCGCCGCGATAGATACCCCACTGCCCGCATCTTCAGCGACGGCCCCTTGCGGGCCGGCTTGCCATCAGACGTGGTTGCCTCGCCAGCGCTGTCGGCAGGGTCGGCGCGCCGGCCGCGCGCGGCGCCGCGTTGAGCGGAACTACGTTGCTCGGAACTGCGCTGCCACAGGCCGGCGGGTTCGACGCCATCGGCCGAATCGTCAGGCGCCGCGGCCTCGCGGGCCACCCGCGCATCGGACGTGCGCCGCAAGCCTTGCGGCTTGGCGACCGTTTCGAATTCGTCGTCCAACCTGGCGCGTTGGCGCTCGGCAGATGCGGGAGTCGATTTCCAGCTCATGCGCTTTCCTGCTTGCTAAACAAAACGGCAGGCCCAAGGGAAAAACGGCAGGCCCAAGAAAAAAACGGCAGGCCCAAGTGGCGCCTGCCGCGTTTCCCAGCCCAGACGGGCCGGCGAAGGGGCTAGCCCGAACCGCGGCGAGCCCAGTCGGATGCCCGAGATTACTCGGCGGTGTCTTCCGCCGTGGGCACGAATTCAGCGGCGCGGCTGACAATGCCCTGGTTTTCGCGGACGCGGTTTTCGATCTCGATGGCCATGTCCTTGTGTTCTTTCAGGTATTCGCGGACGTTGTCCTTGCCCTGGCCAATGCGGTTGCCGTTGTAGCTGTACCAGGCGCCCGACTTGTCGACGACGTTGGCGGCCACGCCCAGGTCGATGATTTCGCCTTCGCGCGAGATGCCCGCGCCGTACATGATGTCGAACTCAGCCTGCTTGAACGGCGGCGCCACCTTGTTCTTGACGACCTTGACGCGGGTTTCGTTGCCGACGACCTCGTCGCCCTTCTTGATGGAGCCAATGCGGCGGATGTCCAGACGCACGGATGCGTAGAACTTGAGCGCATTGCCGCCGGTGGTGGTTTCGGGGTTGCCGAACATGACGCCGATCTTCATGCGGATCTGGTTGATGAAGATGACCATGCAGTTGGTCTTCTTGATGGTGGCGGTCAGCTTGCGCAGGGCCTGGCTCATCAGGCGGGCCTGCAGGCCGGGCAGCGAATCGCCCATTTCGCCTTCGATTTCAGCCTTGGGAACCAGCGCGGCCACCGAGTCGACGACGATCAGGTCGACCGAGCCCGAGCGCACCAGCGCGTCGGTGATTTCCAGTGCCTGTTCGCCCGTGTCCGGTTGCGAGATCAGCAGGTCGGACAGATTGACGCCCAGCTTGGAGGCGTACTGGACATCCAGGGCGTGTTCGGCGTCGACGAAGGCGCAGGTGCCGCCCAGCTTTTGCATTTCGGCGACGACCTGCAGCGTGAGCGTGGTCTTGCCCGACGATTCCGGACCGTAGATTTCAACGACGCGGCCGCGCGGCAAGCCGCCGACGCCCAGCGCGATGTCCAGACCGAGCGAGCCCGTGGAAACCACCTGGATGTCGTGCGAGACCTCGTTGTCGCCGTAGCGCATGATCGAGCCCTTGCCGAACTGCTTTTCGATCTGCGAAAGTGCGGCGGCAAGCGCCTTGGCTTTTTCCGAAGCGGCGGCCTTGGTGGTTTTGTCGTCCATGAGGAGTCCTGTCTGTAACGTATCTGGAAGTCGGAAAACTGCGGGTCTGGCAATAAGGTTCAGATTATGGCATCGGATTGTACTGGACAAATAACCAGTGTGCCAGTTCTTTGCACGTATACCCTGAGTGGCAAGCCCGGCGGCGTGTGACAGAATCCGGAGCGATCCCGGTATTTTGCCCTTTTTCCGCCCCCGGGCCGCGGTGTTTCTTCCTAGCAGCAGCCCATGCGTATCCTGATCGCCGAAGACGACAGCATCCTGGCCGACGGCCTGTCCCGCTCGTTGCGCCACAACGGCTATGCCGTGGATGCCGTGCGCGATGGTCTTTCCGCCGATTCCGCGCTGGCCGCCCAGGCTTTCGACCTGCTCATCCTGGACCTCGGCCTGCCGCAACTGGCCGGACTTGAAGTGCTGCGCCGCCTGCGCGCCCGCAATTCCGCCCTGCCCGTCCTCATCCTGACCGCCGCCGACAGCATCGAACAGCGCGTCAAGGGCCTGGACCTGGGCGCCGACGACTATATGGCCAAGCCATTCGCGCTGTCAGAGCTCGAAGCCCGCGTGCGGGCGTTGACGCGACGCGGCGCGGGAGGCGGCGGCACCATGCTCAAGCATGGCAAGCTGCTCTTTGACCAGACCGGCCGCGTCGCCATCGTCGACGACCAGACGCTGGATCTGTCGGCGCGTGAGGTCAGCCTGCTCGAGATCCTGCTGACGCGCAGCGGCCGCATGGTCAGCAAGACCCAGCTCGTGGACCACCTGTGCGAATGGGGCGAGGAAGTCAGCACCAACGCCATCGAGGTCTATGTGCATCGCCTGCGCAAAAAGCTCGAGCCCAGCGGCGTGAAGATCGTCACCGTGCGCGGCCTGGGCTACTGTCTTGAGCGGGACCAGGGTGCGGCGTACCTCGCAAGCTGAGCCCGCTCCAGAGCCGCTCAACCAGGAAGCCCTGGACATCATGCAAGCCGGGTCCAAGGGCCCGAGTTTCGCGCCGCCGCAACGGTCGCTGCTGGGCGAGATCCTGGACTGGATGCTGGCGCCGCTGTTCCTTTTGTGGCCCATGAGTGTCGCCATCACCTACGTGGTGGCGCAGAACATCGCCAACGTGCCGTACGACCGGGCTCTGGCCAACAACCTGCACGTGCTGACGCGCCAGGTTCACGCGCAGGATGGCCGCGCGGTGCTGAAGATGACCGATGCCGCCCGCGACGTGCTGCGCGCCGACGAGACCGACAGCGTGTTCTGGCTGGCGCTGGGCAGCCGCGGCGAATACCTGGGCGGCGACCGCGCGCTGCCGCTGCCGACGACCGTGGGCCAGCCCCGCCCCGGCGAAGTCCAGTACGAAGACGACACGCTGCGCGGCTTTGGCATCCGGCTGGCCTTCGCCTGGGTGGACCTGCACCTGCCCGGCACGCAGCCCGCGCTGTTCATCGTGGCCGAGACCGTGGAAAAGCGCACGCAGCTCGCCAACGACATCATCAAGGGCGTGATCATTCCGCAGTTCGTGGTGCTGCCCATCGCCGTGCTGCTCGTCTGGTTCGGCCTGTCGCGCGGCGTGGCGCCGTTGAATGCGCTGCAGCAGCGGCTGCGCGCACGCCGGCCCGACGACCTCTCGCCCATCGACGAACGCGCCGCGCCTTCCGAGATTGCCCCGCTGGTCGCGGCCATGAACGACCTGCTGGACCGCCTGTCCGCCAACGTGCAGGCGCAGCGCCGTTTCGTGGCCGACGCGGCGCACCAGTTGAAGACGCCCCTGGCGGGATTGCGCACACAGGCTGAACTGGCGCTGCGGGACGCCAGTCCCGAGGAAATGCAATCCAGCCTGCGCCAGCTCGTGACCGGTTCTGAGCGCGCAACCCGGCTCGTCAATCAGTTGCTGCTGCTGGCCCGGGCTGAAAATCCCAGCGCGATCGGCCTGACACGCACGGACATCAACGCCATCGCTTACGAGCAGACCATGCACTGGGTGCCGCTGGCGCTGTCGCTCAGCACAGATCTGGGGTTCGAAGGCTCGGACACGCCTGTCGAGATCAATGGCAATCCGCTGCTGCTGGCCGAGCTGCTGAACAACCTGGTCGACAACGCGCTGCGCTACACCCCGCGCGGCGGCCATATCACCGTGCGCGTGCTGCAAGCGGACGGCCAAGGCATCCTGGAAGTCGAGGACTCCGGACCGGGCATTGCGCCCGACGAACGCGAGCGCGTGTTCGACCGCTTCTACCGCGTGCTGGGCACGTCATCCGACGGCAGCGGCCTGGGCCTGGCCATCGTGCGCGAAATCACGCAGAAGCATCAGGCGAGCGTCGAAATCGGCGACCATCCCACCGAACACTCCGACTTGCCAGGCACCCGCATCCGTGTCGTTTTTCCCCTCTACACGCCGCCATCCGAGACGTCCGACAGCTAAGGACTATCCCTAGCCTTCCCCGGCGCGTTTACTGTTTGTTTCAATTTTAAGATTCAAGTAAGGGTCACGTCAGAACCTCGTCAGCCTCGGCCCCCAATGTGGCGATAGCTCGATGTCGGTCTCGCCGACGGAGGGTCAAGCACGGCGGAAAACCGCCGGCCTAAAAAACGAGGAGACATCATGAGCACAACTACCATGGCAGGCCGCGGTCCATCCGCGGATCCGCGTCCGATGACCAAGGAGGAGCGCAAGGTCATCTTCGCGTCTTCACTCGGCACGGTGTTCGAGTGGTATGACTTCTATCTGTACGGCTCGCTCGCAGCCATCATTGCCCAACACTTTTTCTCCGGCGTGAACCCGACCGCGGGCTTCATCTTCGCGCTGCTGGCCTTCGCGGCCGGTTTCGCGGTGCGGCCGTTCGGCGCGCTGGTGTTCGGCCGGCTGGGCGACCTGGTCGGACGTAAATACACCTTCCTGGTCACGATCGTGATCATGGGCCTGTCCACGTTCCTCGTCGGCATCCTGCCCAGCTACGCGAGCATCGGCCTGGCCGCTCCCGCCATCCTGATCGTCCTGCGCCTCTTGCAAGGCCTGGCGCTCGGCGGCGAGTACGGCGGCGCGGCAACCTATGTTGCCGAACACGCCCCGCACGGCCGCCGCGGCTTCTATACGTCCTGGATTCAAACCACCGCGACGCTGGGGCTGTTCCTGTCGCTGCTGGTCATCCTGGGCATCCGCACGTTCATGGGCGAAGACGACTTCAAGGCCTGGGGCTGGCGCATTCCGTTCCTGATCTCGGTCGTGCTGCTGGGCATCTCGGTCTGGATCCGGCTGCAGCTGAACGAATCCCCCACCTTCAAGCGCATGAAGGAAGAAGGCAAGGGTTCGAAGGCGCCGATCGCCGAATCGTTCGGCCAATGGAAGAACCTGAAGGTCGTGCTCCTGGCGCTGCTGGGCTTGACCGCCGGCCAGGCCGTAGTCTGGTACACGGGTCAGTTCTACGCCCTGTTCTTCCTGACGCAGACGCTGAAGGTCGACGCCAACACCGCGAACATCCTGATCGCCATCGCGCTGCTGCTGGGCACGCCGTTCTTCGTGATCTTCGGCGCGCTGTCCGACAGGATCGGCCGCAAGCCCATCATCATGGCGGGCTGCCTGATCGCTGCCGCGACCTACTTCCCGATCTTCCAGGGCCTCACGCACTTCGCCAACCCGGCGTTGGAAAAGGCGCAGGCGTCCGCTCCGGTCACCGTGATCGCGGACCCCAGCACTTGCTCGTTCCAGTTCAACCCCGTGGGCACCGCGTCGTTCACCAGCTCTTGCGACGTGATCAAGTCGTTCATGGCCCGCAACTCGGTGAACTACCGCAACGAAGCGGCTCCGGCCGGTTCGGTGGCCCGCGTCAAGATCGGCAACGAAGAGTTCACCTCGTTCGACGGCCGCTCGCTGGCGCCCGCCGAGTTCAAGGCCAAGGTTGCTGAACTCGACAAGACGCTGACCGCATCCATCCGCAGCCACGGCTACCCGGCCAAGGCCGATCCGGCCCAGACCAACAACGTGATGGTTGTGGTGCTGCTGACGATCCTGGTGCTGTACGTGACCATGGTGTACGGCCCGATCGCCGCCATGCTGGTGGAAATGTTCCCGACGCGCATCCGCTACACGTCGATGAGCCTGCCCTACCACATCGGCAACGGCTGGTTCGGCGGCTTCCTGCCTCCCGTCGCGTTCGCGGTGGTGGCTGCCACCGGCAACATCTACGACGGCCTGTGGTATCCGATCATCATCGCGGTCATGACCCTGGTCATCGGCACGCTGTTCGTGCGCGAATCCAAGGACAACGACATCAACGCCTGATAGACCATCCCCCGCCGGGCGGGACTGCTGCGCCTGCCCGGCCTTTCAAAAGCTCCTTATGGGAGCTTTTTTTTTATTCGCACTTTCAGGACCATGTCAGACCGGCGCCAGTAGACTGAGCGCTCAGATTACGGCCTTGCGCAAGATTGCCTGACGATTGATCCCCCTGTCAGACGATTGCAGGGTTGCTCTTCTGACACCGATGCCGCGTTCCCCGCGAGCCTTTTATGACGCGGCATTGTGTGCTCCCGTACCGGCCCGACTCTTTATTGAGCCGGGCCGCTTTTTTTTGTGGCCGCGGATCGTGCAACCGCTCGCGCCAAGACAAAGGGCGGCCGCAATGCGACCGCCCTCTTCATGCCTTTCGATGGCACACGGCCGGCCTTGCGGCCGGCGCGGATCAACGACGCATGCCCACGCCGATCGCGACCACACCCGCCACGATCGCGGCAATGCCTGCCCACGTCGGGATGGGAACCGACTTCTCGGTTTCCGCGGTGGCCTTCACGGATCCGATCTGCAGGACCGTTTCCTCGGACTTGTAGCTGAAGCCCTTGTAGGCCAAGGCAACCACGCCCAGGACAATCAGGATCGCGCCAATGATTTTCATGTATTTACTCCAATCTCACGTTGGTGCGCGGGACATTACCGGATAGGCTGATCGCTGTCAGTGACAGAACGTGTCGCCTGTTGCGGGCGTACTCAGCCCCTTCGGCAAAGCCGCCGTGTCGTATAGAATCAACCCTTTTGGCCGACGCTCATGTGGTTCAAGAACCTCAAGATTTACCGCCTCTCCTCGCCCTGGACCCTGACCGGCGATCAGCTTGAAGACACGCTGGCAAAGCATGCATACCAGTCCGGCAACAACCTCGAAATGCAAAGCCTGGGCTGGGTGCCCCCGCGCGAGAACGGCGGTCTGGCCCACGAAGTCAATGGCCAGATCCTGCTCAGCCTGCGCGCCGAAAAGAAGCTTCTGCCGGGCACCGTAATCAACCAGGTCGCCAAGGCGCGCGCCCAGGAAATCGAAGAGCAGCAAGGGTACAAGCCGGGCCGCAAGCAGATGAAGGAAATCAAGGAGCGCGTCACCGACGAGCTTCTGCCGCGCGCCTTCAGCGTCTATCGCGACACGCGCGTGTGGATCGACCCGAAGAACAACTGGCTCGTCATTGACGCGGCTGCGTCGGCCAAGGCCGACGAAGTCATCGGCCTGCTGGCCAAGTGCGTCGATCCCTTCCCGCTGGAAAACCTGTACGTCGCCCAATCGCCAGCGTCGGCCATGACCGGCTGGCTGGCCGAGGACGAAGCGCCCAGCAACTTCACCATCGACCAGGACACCGAGCTGCGCTCGTCCGGCGAAAGCGGCGCGGCCATTCGCTACGTCAAGCACTCCATCGACGCCGACGACGTGCGCCGCCACATCCAGTCCGGCAAGCAGTGCACGCGCCTGGCCATGACCTGGGCCGACCGCGTGTCGTTCGTCCTGACCGAAGGCCTGGACGTCAAGCGCGTGGCGCCGCTGGACGTACTGAAGGAAGGCAACGAAGGCGTCGCCGCGAATGACGACGAAAAGTTCGATTCCGACATGATGCTGATGACCGGCGAGCTGGCCAAGATGATGGCCGAGCTGGTCGAGGCGCTGGGCGGCGAAAAGAAGATCTAAGCCTTCTTACCTGCATCGACAACAAGGGCTGCCCCTGACGGAGCAGCCCTTTTTCATGCCTCGACGCTGCGGTCGCGGCCGGCCTGCTTGGCCTTGTACAACGCCTTGTCGGCGCGATCGATCAGATACGCGTAATCGGGATGGCCATCGAAGGTCGCCACGCCGATGCTGGCCGTCACCTGCAGCGCGCCCGCCTCGGCAAGCATGAAGCGGTGCCGGCGGATCTCGGCGTTGAGCTTTTCGGCAGCGGCCAGCGCGGCGCCGAGTCCCGTATCCACCAGCACGACCAGAAATTCCTCGCCGCCATAACGGAACACGAAGTCGCTGGAACGACAGGTCTGATGGACGACCTCGGCGAACTGGCGCAGGATCTGGTCACCGCCCGCGTGGCCATGCGCATCGTTGATGGCCTTGAAGTGATCGATATCCAGCAGCAGCACCGAAAAACTCGACCGCTGACGCTGGGCCAGCGAGATCTCACGGCCGATGACGGACGGCAGGAATCGCCGGTTCAGCACGTTGGTGAGCGGATCGCTGCCGCTTTCGATCTCGGCCACCATGTCGAACAGGCCGTTGAGCAGATGCTTGATCCGCGCCACCAGCTCTTGCAGTTCACGAACCTGGTCGGGCAGCGATTCCTGTTCGTGGCCGCTGCCTTGCATCATCCGCGGCAGCACCGTGTCATCCAGGCGCGCCACGGCCTCCGTGATCTGGCGTAGCGCCGGCGCGCTTTCAAAGAGCACCGCGCCCTTGTGCTGCAGCCACAGACCGAACTCCGAGGCTGCCAGACGCGGCAGCGCCTGCTCTGGCGTCCGGTAATGCAGGCCGATCAGCACCGCCTGACTCCACTCCAGCAACGCGGCGCGTTGGCGCTCCCGTTCGGTCGAGATGTTCTGCCCCAGCGCGAAGAGGCGATAGGCCTCGTCGTTGCGCGCGCCGCGGTTGATGTCGCGCATGAACGCGCGGCTCATCTGCTCGATCGCCAGATCGAACAGGTTGCAGACGTATTGCGTGGCCACCGATGTCGCCATGCCATCCAGACCGCTTGCGCGCAGACGCTGCGCAATCTCGTTCTTCAGGATGCGGGCGCCTGCCATCACCAGATGGATCGGAATGTGGACGCGCGCATGGACCTCGCCGACCTTTTTCTGCGTGGCCAACAGCACGTCGATGTCGCCCTGGTCGCGCACACACAGCAGGCCCTTCAGCCAATGCGTCATGCCGCGATGCAGGCGGGTCGACACGATTTCATGCGAGAGCCGCGGGCCGGCCTCGGCATCGGCGAGCAAGGTGGAATAGAAGGCGTCGACGAGCTGCGTGGCGTGGTCCGACACTACCGCCGCAACCTTGCCGCGCGTATCGGCGTCGACCGATTGATAGACCGCCTCCCAGGCCTGCGCGTTGGATGCGCTCAGGTAGCAATCGTGGCCGCCGGCCGCGTTTGCGGGGGCCGCCTCTGCGGGGGCCGCCTTTGCGGGGGCCGCCTTTGCGGTGGCTGCAGGAGGAACACCGGTACTGCTCGAAGACATAAGCTCATCCGCCCAAGAACGGCGTGCGCGCCTGGCAGCGGCGCGCGCCCGAAAAACCAGCGCGGATTATGCTTGAATTCACCGCGGCGGGGCCGCGCTTGCGGCGCCGCCAAGAACCGTTGACGTCAATCCAGGCCGTGGAAGACCGAATCGTCGGGACCGACATGCGACGGATGCTGCCACGTCACATCACGCAGCGAATGCTGCACCAGCCCTTCCACCCCCAGCAGCACGGCGAAGATCGCCATGCGGATGGGAATGCCGTTATCGGTCTGGCGGAAGATGGCCAGACGCGGATCGTGGTTGAGGTCCACGCTGAGGTCGTTGGCGCCCGGGCGGCTGTCGCGCGGCAGCGGGTGCATCACGATGGTCTCGGGGCTGCAATAGGCGTCGATGATGGCGCGGTTGACCTGGAAGTCCGGCGTGTAGCCTTCGTTCTCTTCGTTGGCGAAGCGCTCCTTCTGAACGCGCGTCGCGTAGATGACGTCGGCGCCGGCCAGGCCTTCGGCCAGCGAAGACTTCTGTTCGATGATGTTGCCGTTGCGGCTGGCCTGCTCGACGATGTAGGTCGGCATCTCCAGGCCCTTGGGCGAGATCAGCGAGAACTTCACGTTCTTGTACAGCGCCATCAGCTTGATGAGCGAATGCACGGTGCGGCCGTATTTCAGGTCGCCGACCATCGCAATGTGCGCGCCGTCCAGCAACTTACCCAGGCGCGAGAACTCGGTCAGGATGGTGTACAGGTCCAGCAGCGCCTGGCTGGGGTGTTCGCCCGGGCCGTCGCCGCCGTTGACCACGGGAATGTTCGTGGCGCGCGCAAATTCCGCCACCGAGCCTTGGTCGGGGTGGCGGATGACCATCGCGTCCACATAGCCGCTCATGACGCGGCTGGTGTCGTAGATGGACTCGCCCTTGGCCATCGACGAGAACGTGAAACCGGTGGTGTCGCACACCGAGCCGCCCAGGCGGCAGAAGGCGGAACCGAAGCTGACGCGGGTGCGGGTGCTGGCCTCGAAGAAAAGGTTGCCCAGCACGGCGCCTTCCAGCACGCGCGAGACCTTCTGACGGCGCGCGATGGGCTGCATCATGTCGGCCACGCGGAACAGGTCTTCGACGGAGTCGCGGGTGAACTGATCCACCGACAGAAGCTGGTTCTTGCCTTCAACGGCGATGCGATCACGCAAGGGACCGTCTTGTACGCTTTGCGTATATTTTTCCAGCAGCACACCGTTTTGCACGATTTCGCTGACGAAGCGCTGCACAACTTCCGGCATGGCGCGGAATTCCTGTGAACCTTCAGGCAGAAGCCAGGTATCAAGCGCCCGGCGCTTGACGCCAATGCGCGTGGCAAACACGTCGCGGGTGAGGTTGAGGCGGCGCATGGCGTCGCGCAGAAAGGCTTGCTGGGAGATGCTCATGACGGGCCCCAAAAAGAGGATTTATATACGCAGTGCGCATATTATTCCGACCATCTACACAAGTCCAATATTTTTGCGCATACGGGTTTACCCGCGCTTTTATCGCTGAGCGTAGGCCGCCGCCTGTGGTGTCGCCGTCACGGCCTGTCCGGCCGCGAACCAGCACGCCGCGCAGAAAGCCAGCATGCTGGCCACGAAGCAAATCAGCGCCAGCAATTGCGCGGGCCAGTGGCCTCGCGTCAGATGGCCGCTGTAGCCTTGCCGCAACAGGCTGACCTGCGCCAGGTACGCAAACGCCACCCCCAGGCCTGCCAGCACCAGGCCAGCCAGGAAAAACAACAGGGGAATCTGCAGATCGGGCGCGGCGATATCCGGCCCCACGATGCCCAATGTGAACCCGACCAGGATCAGGGCGGCACCGCCATTCAACCATCCCAGAAAACGAAACGCGCCGGCCAGCAGCGCGAACGACGTGCCGTTTGCGCGGAGCTGCTGGGCGCGGGCGTCCATGGTATTAGCCGCCGGTCGCGCTACGGCACGTCGGCGTCGCGCTCTGTATCGACTTGCGCGCCGCCGCGATCTCGGCCTCGTCCCAGCGCCCTTCGCCCAGCACCGTCACGGTCACCTTGGAGGTGGCGGGACCATCGGCCTCCGCGGAAATCAGCTCGAGCACGGTTGCCGGCTGGCCGACCTTGTAAAGCTGGATTTCGTCCGGCGCGCCCTTCTCGCCAAGGCTATGGCGCCAGGCATAAGAGACGCCATAAG
This sequence comes from Achromobacter sp. UBA4530, assembly GCF_002388205.1. Taxonomy (NCBI): domain Bacteria; kingdom Pseudomonadati; phylum Pseudomonadota; class Betaproteobacteria; order Burkholderiales; family Alcaligenaceae; genus Achromobacter; species Achromobacter sp. UBA4530. Next base: position 201,076 of record NZ_DGMA01000025.1, read on the forward strand.
GATGGCTGACCTGCGTATGGCACGCGCGCACGTATTCGCCGGCACGGCGGAATGCCGCCTGATAATTGGTGTCGACGCTGAAGGTTTCCTTCTTTGCCGTTTCCGACTCGTAGACCCCGGTGCTGGCGCATCCGGCCAACGTGGCCGCCAACGTGACAGCCACCCATACAGACTTGCGCATGATTCTTCCCGCCATTGCTATTCGGACTTTCGCGATTATGCCAGCGGCTGCAAAAAGGCCACGCCGAAAGTGCCCAAGTGCGGCACTTCCTGCGTGGCCTTGCGCCGTCATGACGGCAAAGGGCCTGATGCCCTACCGCTTTTCCGCGGCCCCTTCGATCTTTTCTCCGCCCCGCTGAATATCTTTACCGGCCCCGGCGACGGTGTTGCACCCCGCCGTCAGCGCAGCAATCGATAGCATCATGACGAGAAAGACTTTGTTCTTCATAAACATCTCCTGTCTGGGCATGGAAAAAACCGAACCCAGCATACCTCAAAGGCCGCCTCGGTGACACAAGCCGGTCACGTGTAACAACACCGACAAAAAACCGTCACCACCCTTACGCGCCGGTGACACTTGCGACGCATTCTCGCCTGTCGCGTATTTGCCGCCAATGGATTAGGATGCGCACATGACGAAGAAACAAGCATCACAATCCGCTGGCGCCAGCCCGCAAGGCTGGGGCTGGGAACAGCCCCAGTGCCGCGGACAGGCCGCCCTGGCGCTGTTCATCGACGACCTGCATCGCATCTTGCAGACCCATGCCGCCGGCAAGCTGGCGGATAGCAGCACGCTGGCGGACGCGCAGGCCCAGGTCAATGAATTGCTGGCGCGGTACAACGAAATTTCTGCCGCTCCGGAAATTTTTCTGGGGCAGTCAGTCGAACTCAAAGAAGGCATCGACCGCAGCGGCGTAGCGCATACGGTGCCGATTTTTTCGCCGCGCCTGAAGCAGTCGCTGGTGTCGATGCTGGGACAAGGTCCGGGATGACAACCCGGCAAGCGGCCCGGCTGGCGATCGCAGAGTACAGCCCCCAAAGGAAGGAGACTACAAGATGAGCACGGACAACGTTGTTGAGTTTCTCCGCCTGCTGTCCCTGGACGTCACGCTGGGCACCGCTGCCCAGCACGCCGCGAGCCAGGCAGACGCGCCGCTGGCCCTGGCCCGCTTGGCAACCTCACACGGTCTGCCGTGCAACGCTTCGGATTGGTCTTCCTTTGCACGCAACTGCCTGGACAACCTCGACCTGACCGAGGGCGACACGGGCATGGCGAACGCCACGATCTGGCAGCTGGTGCAGGATCCCGCCCACGGGACCACCATTCCCGCCAGCGCCATCACCCGTGTGATCGGCATCATCTCGCAGCCCGAAGGCGAGCCGCCGGTGGTTGGTCACGTCGTCAGCGATCTGGCGCCCCGCGCGCCGATGAGCATGGCGCCGCATCCGACGGGCTCCTGATCTTCCGGGGCTCGCAGCCCACTCAGCGCTGCGAGTTCAGGACAGACCTTTCAAGCCTGTCCCTTCAAAAAATCAACCACGCAGGCCGCGCCGCATGCGCCGCTGGCCATGCAGGCGGTCAGCAGGTAGCCGCCCGTCGGCGCCTCCCAATCCAGCATTTCCCCCACACAGAAAACGCCGGGCACGGCTTTGAGCATCAGCCCGGCCGTGAGTCCCTGGAACGCCACCCCGCCCGCCGTGCTGATCGCTTCGTCGATCGGGCGAGCTCGCCGCAACGTCAACGGCAAGGCCTTGATCCGCTGACCCAGGCGCTCGGGGTCCTTGAAGTCTTCGGCGCTGGCGCATTCCCGCAGCAAGCCCGCCTTCACCCCCGTCAGTCCCAGCCGGCTTTGCAGATGGCTTGACATCGAGCGGGCGCCGCGCGGATGCGTCACCGCCGCCATCACCTTTGCGTGCGGCCAGTCCGGTGCAAGATCCAGCATGGCCACGGCGCTGCCATCGGCCTCGATTTGGTCGCGCAGGGTTGCGGACAATGCATAGACGAGACTACCTTCAATGCCCGCTTCGGACACGACGAATTCGCCCTGACGGCCAGGCCCGCCGCAGGACATGGCCACCGACTTGACCGGCTGGCCGGCAAAGCGGCTGCGAAAATGATCGGACCAGTCCACGTCGAACCCGCAGTTGGCGGGCCGCAATGGCGCAACCGGCACGCCGTGCGCCTGCAGATCCGGCACCCAGGCGCCATCGGATCCCAGCTTGGCCCAACTGCCGCCGCCCAGCGCCAGCACGACCGCATCCGCTGCATGGCGCGCTTCACCGTCGGGCGTCGCAAAGCGCAGCAAATCCACACCGGGATTGTCGCCACGCCAGCCAAGCCAGCGATGTCGCATATGAAACCGCACGCCCTGTCCGCGCAGCCGGGCAAGCCAGGCCCGCAACAGGGGCGCCGCCTTCATCTCCTGTGGAAACACCCGGCCCGACGAGCCCACGAATGTCTGGATACCCAACGCATGCGCCCAATTGCGCAGACCGGCGCCGTCCATCGTCTGCAGCCATGGCTGCACGAACGGGGCGCCGTCGCCAAAGCGGGCAAGGAAAGGCTCGGCGGGCTCGCTGTGCGTCAAGTTCAGGCCGCCCCTTCCCGCCATCAGGAATTTGCGTCCCACCGAGGGCATGGCGTCGAAGACGTCTACCTGCGCCCCGGCCTCGCTCAGCCTTTCCGCCGCCATGAGACCGGCGGGGCCGCCCCCGATGACGGCAACGCGTTTGGCGGACAGGCTCATGGCGCCGTCGCCTTCATGACAGGACGCGAGCGGGAAAAGGCGGAAAGCATGCGGGAGAAGTCGGAAGAAAAAGGGACGAAAGCACGGCGCAGCCATGGGACGCAGATTGTCTCACGGCGTCAGTGGGCTTCCCACGAGCGCGCGTCGCATCTGCGCGTTCCAGTGTCCCGAAAGGCTCGCAGCGGCCATTTCTTGACCGCAGGCGCCAAGCCTATGTTTTTGCTGGAAAAATCCGATATACGCAGCAGCTATCCCAAGGGTTTTCCACAATCCCTGTGGGTAACTGCCGCGTTCTGGGGATGACGTCAGGCGCGCTCGGCCGCGTGCATGGGGCCGGACCAGGGCTCGGCATCGAGCTGGAAACGCAGTTCCTGATATTCGCCGTCGACCGCGACGCTGCGCAGAAGGCCGGCATCTAGCGCCTGACCGAGCGCGCGGCGGCATAGGGTTTCGGGATCGTCGGGCAGCGACTGGAACACGCCGTCGGGGATGCGCAGCCTCAGCAAGGCAGAGGGATCGCCGCGGTCGGCCGGACGGCCGATATGGATGTGGGCGGGATACCCGTGCGGGCACCAGATGCCCACGTGGTACTTGCCCTCAGCGCCCGTATCAGCAACGTAGCCGGGATGATCGTATTTTGCGGTTCCCATGGACACTCCTTCTGTGCGGCAATGTAGCGCGCGTGGCCCATGGTAGCGCAGGGTTGCGGCCGTGTGCGGCCGCGCACACCCGGGAAACTCCGGACGCGAACCGGGCATGACCCAGCGCAATCGCCAGGCGAAAAAAAAGCCGCGACAATGTCGCGGCCTTTTTTACTGCGGTCTTGCCGGGCGCATTTGAAATGCGCCGCCGGGAGACCGGGTACTGCTTGAAACTGGTTGCGGGGGCAGGATTTGAACCTACGACCTTCGGGTTATGAGCCCGACGAGCTGCCAGACTGCTCCACCCCGCGTCTGATGTGTGAATCATACATCATTTTGAAATCTTGTGCAGCGCACCCACGCGAATGTTTCCGTTTTTCGACAGAAAACCGCGAAAAACATTGGCGACGTGGCGCAGGATCGTGCCAAGGCGCCCGGTGCAATTCAGGCAGATCACCTGCGCACTATCCAGCGCGGTGAGGCGCACCGCGCCGCCGTAGGACACCCCGTGAACCTCGCCCGCGTTGAGCCGGGCCGGTACGACGCGATGCAGGCCGCCTGCGGCTTCCAGGCCGCTTGCCGCTTCCTCGACGCGCACGCTGCCTTCGACGCAGACAACGGCAGCGCCTGCGCGCAGGACGAAACTCCGGCTGGCGCCGGCGGGTAGTTCCAGGCGAAGGCCTGGCGAGGCGGGGTCGGAATGCGGGGTCATGATGATCTCCAGAAGGACCATCACAGACTACGCGCGCCCTGCTTTGCGCAACAGCCACAAAAATCGGCTTTCTGTACCGATGCAGAGGGTCGATTTTGTGGCTGTTATGGTGTACTTTGCCTGCATCTGTGCCTACCCACCGTCCAACCCCGGGGAGCAAGATCGGCGCATGGAACCTCAACCGCTGTACCTACGCCTGGCCAATCACTACCGGCGCGCCATCCAGACGGGCGTGCTGGCCCCCGCCCAGCGCATGCCCTCGGTTCGCACGCTGGTGCGCACCCATCATGTCAGCCTGTCCACGGCGCTGCAGGCCTGCCGCCAGCTCGAGGACGATGGCCTGATCGAGGCCCGTCCCCGCTCCGGCTACTTCGTGCTGAAACCTCGCCGCAACAGCATTCCGCCCGTGGCCGAGCCGGACATCCGCCAGACCCTGGGCGCGGCGCAGTATGTCGGCATCCACGACCGGGTTTCGGACTTCATCGCCAAATGTGAAGCGCACCCGGTCAGCGCCAACTTTGCGCTGGCCGCGGCGGTGCCCCAGGCTTATCCCATGGAGGCGCTCAAGCAGGCGATGACGCGCGCACTGCGGCAGTCGCCCGAGGTGCTGGTCAGCCCGGTGCCGCCGCAAGGGCATCCTGACCTGCGCGGTGTGCTGGCCCGTCGCGCGCTGGCCAACGGCATCAACGCCACGCCGGACGACGTCATCGTCACGCATGGCTGTATCGAGGCCCTGAATCTGGCGCTGCGTGCCGTAGCCCGGCCGGGCGACACCATCGCCGTGGAATCGCCCGCCTACTTCGGTCTGCTGCAGATCCTGGAAAGCCTCGGCATGCGCGCGCTCGAGATTCCCACCAGCCCCCAGCACGGGCTGTCGATCGAAGCCCTGGACCTGGCCTTCCAGACGCACGGCAATATCCGCGCCGTCGTCGTCGTGCCGAATTTCCAGAATCCGCTCGGTTGCGTCATGCCCGACGCGCACAAGGCGCGGCTGGTGGCGCTGTGCGAGCGCCAGCAGGTGCCGCTCATTGAAGACGACACATACGGCGCACTGACCGACGACGATACCCCGCTGGCCGCGGCGAAATCCTGGGACGCCACGGGCAACGTCATCTATTGTTCGTCGATGCACAAGACGCTGGCCCCCGGCATGCGGCTGGGCTGGCTGCTGGGCGGCCGGTGGAAAGCCCGGATCGCCATGCTGAAGTTCGCGCAAAGCCGGCCCAACGAACCGCTGGCGCAGATCGCCGTGGCGGAGTACATGGGCTCGCGCGCCTACGATCGCCATCTGGCCCGGCTGAGGCGAGAACTGAAGACGCAGCGCGACCTGACCGCCGAGGCGATCGCCGCGCATTTTCCGCGGGGCACGCGGCTGAGCGTGCCGCAAGGCGGGATGCTGCTCTGGGTGGAAATGCCCGAGGGCGTGTCGGGCATGGACGTCTTCGAGGCCGGGCTGCGGCAAGGGATACGCGTGGCGCCCGGCGCGATGTTCTCGAATGGCGCCCGCTACAACCACTTCCTGCGCATCAGTTGCGGACAACGCATCACGCCGGAGATCTCGCACGCACTGGTGACGCTCGCGCGCATCGTGGAAGAAAGGACAGCATGAACGCGGAACTGCATCAATTCATCGCGGACTATGGCCTGTGGGCCGTGCTGGGCGGGACCTTCCTGGAAGGCGAAAGCGTGGTGGTGTTTGCGGGATTCCTGGCGCACCAGGGATTGTTCCATCTGCCCTACGTCATGCTCTGCGCGTTCGCCGGCTCGTTCATGGCGGATCAACTGCTGTTCCTGCTGGGCCGCCGCTACCGCGACCATCGCTACGTGCAGCGCATCCGCGCCAAGCCGGCGTTCGGCAAGGCGTTGGCGGCCATCGACCGATATCCCAACGGCTTCATACTGGCGCTGCGCTTTCTATATGGGTTGCGTACGGTGGGGCCGGTTGCCGTGGGCGTGTCCAAGGTGCCGGCCTTGCGCTACCTGGTGCTGAACGCCATCGCCGCCATGATCTGGGCGCTCTGCTTCAGCCTGCTGGGTTTTGTGTTCGGCCGGACCATCGAAGCGCTGCTGGGACGCCTGCACGGCGTGGAAACCAAGCTGGCCGTGGCAGTAGCGCTCGGCGTGCTGGTGTGGCTGGCCTATCAGGTCTACGCACGCCGCCGCAAATAGCGGCGGGCGCGTTCAGAACACCAGTTTGCCGTTTGCGCGCTGCACATGGCGGCGGCGCGCGTTGCGGTACAGCATGCCGATGATGGGCAGCTTTGCAAGGCGGCGCAGGATCGGGTGACGCTGGTCGAAGTCGTGCCAGGCCTTGAAGCCATGGCCCATGCGCTCCCAGCTCTCCCTCGCCTCGGGGGAAAGCTTGCCGGGGTCAAATGCCGCCAGCTTTGCCGCTTCCGAAACGCGCGCCACGAGGGCGCGGTTCCGGCCTTCCAATGAATACTGATTCCGCATGGGGCCGCATATTACCCGGGCTTGGCCTGCCGTGGCGGCGCGCCGGTTGCGCGTTGCTTCGGCGCAATGGCGCCGCTTTTGACCGCCCCGCGCAAGCCGTTGTAATTGAAGGAGTTTGTGAATCTATGCCCGCGCTATCCCAAGGCTTGTCCACAGAACCTGTGGGTAACTGCCGCCGGGCGCATCACTTCAGGGCGGTCAGGACCATGTCACGCACGCTTTCGAAACCCGCGACGTATTGGGGATTCTCGGAACGCGCCAGCAGGCCGGAGTAATTCTGCTCCAGTTGCGCCTCGATGGCCTCGCGCAGGCCCGGCGAATTCTTCGCCAGATGCAGCATCGAGAGCAGCGTGGTATTGAGCGCGTCGATGCGCCCACCCTGATGCGAGATGGTGTGCACGACAACGGCGATCTGTTCCTGGATGTCCATGATGTAAGCCTCCTGGCGATGAAATCTGGCGCGAATCCTAGCATGGCGGCCGGGCGCGCCAGGGCTGACAGCAAGCGGCGCGCCTCCCCTGCCGCGGCTAGGCAAGCACCGGACGCGGCGCTAGCATGAAGCGTAGCCGCAAGAGGCACCGCGGCGCACGCCGCCGGCGCTGTCTCCGGGCGCCCGGCTCAACCGGAGCGCGCACATGAAAACGATCCAGAACTATGTCCCGCCAAGCGCCCAGTCGCTGCAACGGCTGCAGGACAGGCTGGGCTATCCCGACAGCAGAATGGCCGAGCTGGCCGGACTGGACGCCTCGACACCCTGGCCCAGTTATGTGGGCGGGCCGGAACCTCGCACGCTGGGCCGGCAGCGGCTGTTCTACATGATGGCCCGTCTGACGCTGGAAGAACCGGAATGGCAACGCGTGCTGGCCGCCATGCGTGAGGCCGGCGCGCATTTCGATTGCCAGGATCCGCACGGCGATGGCGCGGCGCCGCCGCCCGAACCGATGGCGGACGAAGAGCGCAAGTTCGGCATGCTGCTGGTCAGCCGCAACGGCTCGTTCCACGAAATGGAGCAACTGCGCGAGTTCGCCCATTTTGCGCACGAATCGGATGTCAGCCGCTTCGTGCACAGCGCGTTCTATGACAGCGACATCGACCTGTGCCGTTTCAGCTTTGCGGACCACGACGGCCTGGACGCCGCCAGCCGCGACCGCATCTTCGATGCCGCGCACAAGACCATCACGCGCTTCGAGTTCGACGGCCGCATCTATCACGGCGGCATTCCGCCCGAGTCCGACGGCTAGCGGCAACGCATTGACGCGGGCGGGCATGCGCCTGTACCGTCGCCACTTCGCCCTCCCGCTCAACGCCATCGCTCATCGCATGAACGAACGACTTGACGCCATCGACCGGCAACTGCTGAGCCTTCTGCAGGCCAATGCGCGCGAACCCGCCGCCATCCTCGCGCGCAAGCTCGGGCTGGCGCGCACCACCGTGGTGGCGCGCATCGCGCGGCTGGAACGTGAAAGCATCGTTTCCGGCTACGGCGTGCGCCTGGGCCGGCTGCTCGAAGAGGCGGCGGTGCGCGCCTATTGCTTCATCAGCGTGCTGCCCAAGACGCCGGCCGCCGTGATCCGTGAACTGGAGCGGATGCCGGAGGTCGAGGAAGTGTCCTCGGTCAGCGGTCCCTACGACTACCTGATCTTCCTGCGCTGCGAGACCCACGAACAACTGGACGCGCTGCTGGACCGTATCGGGCTCATCGACGGCGTGAAGCAGACGCAGACCTCGATCGTGCTCAGCCGCAAGGTTGATCGGCGCAGCGCGGTTGCCGCTCCCTGAGCCGCCGCGCGCCCCTTTCGCGTCTTTCCGGCGGGCGCCACATGGTGGTGTAATGGGGCCTGTCGCGAATCCTGGATTTTTCATGCTTGCTCGCCTTGCCCCTGCCGCCGCCCTCCTCATCCTGTTGACCGCGTGTTCCAGCATGAGCGAGGTCACGTCCGTCAACAAGGACCAATACAGCGTCACCTATAGTTCCGGCACGCAATTGCTGAGCTGGGTCGAGATCAAGAACCAGGCATTGCAGCGCGCCGACCAGCACTGCCAGTCGCTTGGCCGCAAGCTGGTCAAGCCCAGCGTGACGTCCAATCACGCCACCGGGCTGGGTTCCAAGCGCGCCACGGTCACGTTCGAATGCGCGCCCATCGATCCTCCCAAGAACACCGCTCAGTAAGCGCCCACGGTCACCATCGTGAACAATCTCCTGCCTGTGGGCATCACCATGGGCGATGCCGCCGGCATCGGTCCCGAAATCGTCATCAAGGCCTGTGCGCAGGGATTGGGCGCGCCCTGTGTGGTGTATGGCGATGCTGGCGCGCTGCGCCGCGCGGCGACGCAATTGGGCGCCCGCCTGGATATCACCGAGATCGCGGACATCAGCCAGGCCCGGCCGGACGCCACTGGAATCCAGGTGGTGGCTTGCAGCCCCACCCTGCCCGCCGACCTGCCGCTGGGTAAGGTCAGCGCCCTGGCGGGCCGCGGCGCCTACGATTATGTGTGCGCGGCCATCGACGATGCGCTTGCCGGACACATCCGCGCCGTCGTGACCGCCCCGCTCAACAAGAAGTCCATGCACGAGGCCGGTATCGACTATCCGGGCCACACCGAAATCCTGGCGGACCGCTCCGGCACGCAGGACTTTGCGATGATGCTGGCCAACAATGAGCTGCGCGTGCTGCTCGTGACCATCCACGTCGCACTGGCCGACGTCATGGCGCGCATCACGCCGCAGGCCGAATTGACCGCGATGCGGCTTGCGGACCGCGCCTGCCGCCAGATGGGCATCGCGCAGCCGCGCGTCGCCGTCGCGGGTCTGAATCCGCATGCGGGCGAAGGCGGCAAGTTCGGCCGCGAAGACATGGACATCATCGAACCGGCCATCGCTGCCGCCCGCGCGGAAGGCATCGATGCCAGCGGCCCCTGGCCGGGCGATACCGTCTTCATGCGCGCCCGCCGCGGAGAGTTCGACATCGTAGTGGCGCAGTACCACGACCAGGGCCTCATCCCGGTGAAGTATCTGGGCCTGGACCACGGCGTGAACGTCACCGTCGGCCTGCCGTTCGTGCGCACCAGCGTGGACCACGGCACCGCATTCGACATCGCCGGCCAGGGCGTGGCCGACCACGCATCGCTGGTGGAAGCGTTCGATCTGGCGCTGGCGATGACGCCTTGAGCGCGTAAAGATCCGCAGACTGCCTCAGCGCGCGGACGCTTGCGGCCTTCTCGCGACGGGTCCGCGACGGTGCGGGTCTACAATACGCCCCGTTTCCGGCGCCCGCGCCGCCGCTTTTCCGTTCTTCCTCCCTTCCCATGTCCCGCCTCGTTCGACTTCTGCCCGACCGCTTCACCCTCTACCTGATCTGCACCGTCATCATCGCCAGCTTCCTGCCCGCCCATGGGCAAGGCGTGGAGGTGTTCGGCTGGATCACCAACGTGGCCGTCGGCCTGCTGTTCTTCCTGCACGGGGCGCGCCTTTCGCGCGAGGCCATCATCGCCGGCCTCACGCACTGGAAGCTGCACCTGACCATCTTCTCGGCCACGTTCCTGATGTTCCCGCTGCTGGGGCTGGCGCTGCAACCCGTGCTGGAGCCGCTGGTCACCCCGGAGCTTTACCTGGGCATCCTGTTCCTGTGCTGCCTGCCTGCCACCGTGCAATCGGCCATCGCGTTCACCTCCATGGCGCGCGGCAACGTGCCCGCCGCGGTGTGCAGCGCGTCGGCCTCCAGCCTGCTGGGCATCTTCCTCACGCCCCTGCTGGTCGGCACGGTCGTCGCCAACGCCGGCAGCGCGCCGATCTCGTTCGACGCCGTCGGCAAGATCATGCTGCAACTGCTCCTGCCGTTCGTGCTGGGCCAGTTCGCGCGGCGATGGATCGGCGCGTGGGTGCACAAGCGCAAGGCCATGCTGAAGTTCGTGGACCAGGGCTCGATCCTGCTGGTGGTCTACACGGCGTTCTCCGAGGCCATCAATGAAGGCCTGTGGAGCAGCACCCCGATTCCCGCGCTGGTCGGCCTGGTCGTGAGCTGCGGCGTGATCCTGGCGCTGGCGCTGGGCCTGTCCGCACTGGCCGGCCGCATGTTCGGCTTCAGCATCGAAGACCGCATCACGCTGCTCTTCTGCGGCTCGAAGAAAAGCCTGGCCAGCGGTATTCCGATGGCCCAGGTGCTGTTCGCCGGTCACGCCGTGGGTGCTGTGGTGCTGCCGCTGATGCTGTTCCACCAGATCCAGCTCATGGTCTGCGGCGTACTTGCGGCGCGCTACGGCAAGCGCCCCGACGCCACGCACTGATCGCCGTCTCGTACAAAAAAACCGCGCTGCTGCGCGGTTTTTTTTCGAGGTGGCGAGTTGCGGAATCAGTACATGTCCCGCGGCTGCGCGCCGGAGAAGTTCAAAAAGCGCGTGCTGGAACCCTGGAACGTCAGGCGCACCGTGCCGATCGGGCCGTTACGCTGCTTGCCGATGATGATCTCGGCCGTGCCCTTGTCTGGCGAATCGGGGTTATAGACCTCGTCGCGGTAGATGAACAGGATCACGTCCGCATCCTGTTCGATTGCGCCGGATTCGCGCAGGTCACTCATGACGGGGCGCTTGTTGGGACGCTGTTCCAGGCTTCGGTTGAGCTGCGACAGCGCGATCAGCGGGCAATTCAATTCTTTGGCCAGACCCTTGAGCGAGCGGCTGATTTCCGACACTTCGGTGGCCCGGTTTTCGCCGGAACCGTTGCCGGACATGAGCTGCAGGTAGTCGATGATGATGAGGCCAAGCTGGCCGCACTGGCGCGCCAGACGACGCGCGCGGGCGCGCACTTCCATGGGACTGAGCGCCGGCGATTCGTCGATGTAGACCTGCGCATCCTGCATGAGCTGCACGGCGTGCGTGACGCGCGGCCAGTCTTCGGCGATCAGCTTGCCGGTACGCATGCGGTGCTGGTCCAGAAGTCCCACGGAACCCAGCATACGCATGGCGAGCTGCACCGCGCCCATTTCCATGGAGAACACCGCCACGGGCAGGCCCTCTTCGATGGCGACGTGCTCTCCGATGTTCATGGAGAACGACGTCTTGCCCATGGACGGACGGCCGGCCACGATGATCAGGTCGCCACCCTGCATGCCCGACGTCATCTTGTCCAGATCGGTGAAGCCCGTGGGCACACCCGTCACGTCGGACGTGCTCTCGCGGTGGTAGAGCTCGTCAATGCGCTCGACCACCTGCGTCAGAAGCGGTTGGATCTCCTGGAAGCCGGCCGCGCCGCGCGCGCCTTCCTGGGCGATCTTGAACACCTTGGATTCGGCCTCGTCCAGCAGCTGGCGCGCTTCCTTGCCCTGCGGGTTCATGGCGGCCGACGAGATTTCGTCCGCGATCGACACCAGCTTGCGCAGCATCGCGCGCTCGCGCACGATCTCGCCGTACCGGCGGATGTTGGCGGCCGACGGGGTGTTGTGCGCCAGGGCATTCAGGTAAGCCAGCCCGCCGGACTCTTCGGCCTTGCCCGCGCTGACGAGGGACTCGTGCACGGTGATGACGTCGGCCGGGCGCGCCAGACCAATCAGGCGCGCAATGTGGTGCCAGATCAGCCGGTGGTCGTGACGGTAGAAGTCTTCTTCGAGAAGCACATCCGCGATACGGTCCCAGGCAGCGTTGTCCAGCATCAGTCCGCCCAGGACCGACTGCTCCGCCTCGATGGAATGCGGGGGGACGCGCAGGTACTCGAGCTGGGAATCGGCGGGTGTGTTCATGGCTTCAATAGTAACGGCTGCAGGATATCCGCGACGCGGAAAAACCCTTGGATGTCGCGCGAGGGGAATCGGGCAAGGATGGGGCGCAGCGGCATGGCGATGCCGCACAGCACGCGCGCCAGGCGCTTCAAGCGGGCCCTGACCTCGGGGTCGGGATTGCAGTCCAGGTAGACATCGAGCGCCAGCTTGCCCAGCGTGCGCGCATCTGCATCGCCCAACTTGCGCAGCGAGACCAGCGAGGCCAGCATCTGGAACAGGTCATAGGCCTGCGCCAGCGGCCGCGACAGCGTCGCGCCGATGTTTTCCTCGAAGTCGATGCGCCAGATCTCGCCATCGCGCAGCGTAACGTTGCGGATCTGCGCCCCGCCATGCCACATGCCGCGGGCATGGAAAGCGGCCAGATCGGCCGCCGCGGCGCGCGCGAGCCACATGCGCGAGGTGGAGTCTTCGTTGCGGATGAGGTCCGCCAGGTCTTCGCCCACGAACTCCAGCACCAGCAGGTTCTGCTCCCGCCACCACACCTCGGGGACGCGCGACCCTGCTTCCAGCAACTGCGCCAGGCGCTGCCCTTCGTGGGCCAGACCATTGCGCAACAGCACGCTGGGACGCGGAAACTCGCCCAGGAAGACCTTGCAGCCCACGGCGAGGAACAAGGCGCGCACGTAGCGCAGCACATAGCTCACGCTCTGCAGGATGCCGGGCCGGCGCCGCTTGATGATGCAGCGCACGCCATCTATCGTCACATCCCGCACCGAAGGTTCACGCGACGCATCCACGCTGTCGAGCCAGGCTCGCAGGCCGGGCGGCGCGTTGTGATGGACAGGCGGATGAGTCAAGAGGTCCTCTGGAATGACAGCGTAAAACGAGGGTGCGTCGCCGCGCACCATTCAGCACGACATCGGCACAGGGCTGAAAAAAGAAAAAAAGCCGGCGCGCGGGCCGGCTTCTTTTTACCGCGACTGCCGGATCAGGACAGTTCGCCTTCGACCAGAACCGTGATGTCGACCACGACGTCGGCGTGCAGGGCGACCTGGACCGGGTACTCGCCGATGGCCTTCAGCTGGCCATTGGGCAGACGCACTTGGGCCTTCTCGACGGCTTCGAACGAAGCCTTCTTCAGACCTTCGGCGATGTCGGCGTTGGTGACCGAACCGAACAGACGACCGTCAACGCCGGCCTTCTGAACGATCTTGAGCTGGTAGCCGTTCAGGCGCTCGCCCAGGGCTTGGGAAGCGGCCAGCTTTTCAGCCTGGACCTTTTCCAGCTCGGCGCGGCGGGCTTCGAATTCCTTCAGGGCGGCGTCGGTTGCGCGACGGGCCTTCTTCTGGGGAATCAGGAAGTTGCGGGCGTAGCCATCACGCACACGCACGACTTCACCCAGGTTGCCCAGGTTGACGACTTTTTCGAGCAGAATAACTTGCATTTCAGTGCCCCGGATTAGTTGTGGTTGTCGGTGTAAGGCAACAGAGCCAGGAAGCGCGCGCGCTTGATGGCGGTGTCCAGCTGGCGCTGGTAGATTGCCTTGGTGCCGGTCAGGCGAGCCGGGATGATCTTGCCGTTTTCTTGCACGAAGTCGCGCAGGGTGTCCAGATCCTTGTAGTCGATCTCTTCGACGCCGGCTGCGGTGAAGCGGCAGAACTTACGACGCTTGAAGAGCGGGTTCTGCTGCGTGAATTTGCGTTTTTCTTTGCGTTTTCCGAAGAAAGCCATGATATGTGCCTTTATGTTTGAGGGGACTGGGTCAATGCCCACTTCCCCATAACCTATCCGAATTCAGAAGGCGCTCTCGCACCCTGTGTCTCATTGCCTTCAGGCCACCTGCGGATCGCGCCCAGCGCTTCCGCTGATCTTGCGCGCCTGCTGCAGATGCAGCTTGATCTTCACCGAGTCCTTGCGGGCGGGAGCCAAAAACCCCTGCACCAGCAATTCAGACCCTAAAGCGGTGTTTCTCAAGAGCAGCGCCAGATCTCCCAGTGCCACGGCGGAAATCGTCAGTTCGACACGGCGCGGGTGGCCGGCTTCGATGACTTCCGACTCGTGCGCCAGCAGCATTTCCAGCGCTGGCAAACCGGCGGGTGTGTGGCGCAAAGGCTCGCATTCGAGAACGCGGGCGCTGAGTTCCAGCTTATTCATCCTGCCTGGTACCGAGGGGACTTGATGCAATGAGCTCTGCGTGAGCCTGCTTACTCGGCCTGAGCCGGAGCAGCTTCCGCCGAAGCCTTGCGGGCTTCTTCGCGCTCGACCGACTTCATCATGATCGACGGGGTGGTCTGGGCCTTCTTGGTCTTGATGACCAGGTGGCGCAGCACGGCGTCGTTGTAGCGGAACGAGTGTTCCAGCTCATCCAGCGTGGCTTGGCCGCACTCGATGTTCAGGCAGACGTAGTGAGCCTTGACGAGCTTCTGGATCGGGTAGGCCAGTTGACGGCGGCCCCAGTCTTCCAGGCGATGGATCGAGCCGCCTTGGCCCGTGACCAGCGCTTGGTAACGCTCGACCATGGCGGGCACTTGCTCGCTTTGGTCGGGGTGAACAATAAACACTACTTCGTAGTGACGCATGAGTAAAACTCCTTGAGGATGTCTTGCTAACCAAACGTCTTGCACCCGCGCTTTCCATCATGGGTGGATCAACATCGTTGACGTTTCGCCGCAAGGGGCAGCCCGCTACCCAAAAACCATGGGTGGTCGAGCAAGAAAGCTCTCGATTATCACCGATTGGGCGGTCGCTTGCAAGCCGGCGTAGGCTTAAGAAATAAGGGACGCGTTTCGGGCACGTTCCTGCCCGCCAGTTGCAGGCAGGTCGGCGGCGGTGATCGCCCGAGGCCGGTTGACGGCGCTGACCATGACGTAGCTGATGATCATGAGCAGGAACCAGGATCCCAGCTTGGCGATGGACACGGCCTGCCAGACCTGCGCCTGGTTGGGATAGCGCCACGCATTGGCGAAGGTACCGATGTTTTCGGCAAACCAGATAAAAAGCGCCACCAGCACGAAACCCAGCAGCAGCGGCATGCGCCGGTAGACCTGCCAGATCCGGAAATACACCCACGTGCGCGCGAACAGGACGGCGGTCATGGCGAACAGCGCCCACCGGAAGTCCATCACGTAATGGTGCGCGAAGAAGTTCACGTAGATCAGCACCGACAACACGGCGGTCGCGGCCAGCGGCGGATGCGCGCGAAAGCGGAAATCGAACAACCGCCACACCCGGGCCAGGTAGCTGCCCACCGCGGCGTACATGAATCCCGTGAAAAGCGGCACACCGCCGATGCGCAGCACGCTGGCTTCGGGATAGATCCACGAGCCGGCGGCGGTCTTGAAGATTTCCATGCAGGTGCCGACCTCATGGAACATCAGGATCACGCGCGCTTCGCTCCAGGTTTCCATGCGCAGCGCGAGCAGCGCGGCCTGGATGCCGAGCGCGGCGAGCGTCAGGAAGTCGTACCGCGCCAGCGCGGCATCCTTGGGATACCACCAGTGCGTGCCCAGCAGCAGCGCGCACATCAGGCCGCCGAACAGGCACGCCCACGCCTGCTTCACGCCGAAGCGGAAGAACTCGTAAAGCGCCACGCCAAAGCGGCCGCGGCTCGCCAGATTGCTGGCCAGCCGCGCTTCCCATTGCTGCAGATCGGCGATGAGCGGCCAGTCGCTGGCCGCCGGGTGGCGCACGGGCGTTCAGCCTTCGACGACGGCGTAGGCCGAGTGGTTGTGAATGGACTCGAAGTTTTCGGCCTCGACGCGATAGCGCGCGATGCCGGGGTGCGCGTTCAGGCGGGCCGCCACATCACGCACCAGGTCCTCGACGAACTTGGGATTGTCGTAGGCGCGTTCAGTGACGAACTTTTCGTCGGGGCGCTTGAGCAGGCCCCACAGTTCGCACGAGCCTTCGTCTTCGATCAGGCGGATCACGCCGTCCATCGAGATGTCTTCATTCAGGATGGCCGACACCGTGACGTGCGAACGCTGGTTGTGCGCACCGTATTCGGAGATGGCCTTCGAACACGGGCACAGGCTGGTGACCGGCACCTGGACCACGAGTTCGAATTCGACGCGGTCGGCCTGCGCGCGCGCGATCCACTGGACCTCGTAATCCAGCAGGCTCTGCACGCCGGAGATCGGCGCGGACTTGTTGATGAAGTACGGGAACGATGCCGTGATGTCGCCGCGTTCGGCATGCAGCAGCGGCAGCATGTCGGCCGCCATGGTGCGGAACAGCGCCGGCGTCATGGCCGTGGTGCGGTATTTTTCGAGCAGGGCCACGAAGCGGGACATGTGCGTGCCCTTTTCTTCGGGCGGCAGGGCCACGGTCAGCGTCCAGCTGGCCACCGTGCCTTGCGCCGAGCCGTCGCCGCTCTGGACCAGCATGGGATGACGCACGCCGCGGATGCCAACGCGCTGGATCGGGATATGCCGCGTGTCGGTGGCGCTCTGGACGTCGGGCATCACGATGGCGGGGTCGATCGGAGAATTCATTTCGGCTTACCTGTCCGGGCCGGTCCGCCATGGCGCAACGTGCTGGCCCAGTTGTCTTGAGAAGGGGCTAATTATCGCCCAGCCACGCGCAATGAGAAGGGGTAACCCCACGGAGCCATGCGGGCGGGGCCGGAACAGTGTGTTTCATCCTTGCGTCCGAAGACGCATGTCCTCGGACGCAAGGATCAGCCGGAATCAGGCCGGCCGGATCACTTCAACAGGTCGGCGTAGCGCGTGCGGATCGACTGCTCGATGCCCGCGGCATCCAGACCCAGCCCCACCAGCAGGGCCGATTGCTCGCCGTGGTCGATGAATTCATCCGGCAGGCCAAGCTGCAGCACCGGAATCAGCACGCCGGCGGCGCTCAGCACCTCGAGTACTGCGCTGCCTGCGCCGCCCATGATGCAGGCGTCTTCCAGGGTGACGAGCGCGTCGTGGCGGCTGACCAGATCCAGGATCAGCTCGCGGTCGATCGGCTTGGCAAAGCGCATGTCGGCGACGGTGGCATCCAGCTTGCCGGCGGCGCCCAGCGCAGCCTGCACCAGCGTGCCAAAGCCCAGGATGGCGATTTTCTTGCCTTCGCGGCGGACGACGCCCTTGCCCAGTTCAACGGTATCGAGGCTCTGACTTTCAGCCGCGCCGCAGCCCGCGCCGCGCGGGTAACGCACCGATGCCGGACCGGGGTGCTGATAACAGGTCGACAGAAGCAGGCGGGTTTCGTTTTCGTCGGAAGGCGTGGCCACCACCATGTTCGGCACGCAGCGCAGGAAGGCGATGTCGTAATTGCCGGCGTGCGTGGCGCCGTCCGCGCCCACGATGCCGGCGCGGTCCAGCGCAAATGTGACGTCCAGGTTCTGCAGGGCGACGTCATGGATGAACTGATCGTAGCCGCGTTGCATGAAGGTGGAATAGATGGCGACGACCGGCTTCTGGCCTTCGCAGGCCACGCCCGCGGCGAACGTGACGGCATGCTGTTCGGCAATGCCCACGTCGAAATACCGCTGCGGGAAGCGCTGTTCGAATTCGACCAGGCCGCTGCCTTCGCGCATGGCGGGCGTGACGGCCACAAGGCGCGCATCCTGCTGCGCCGTGTCGCACAGCCACGTGCCGAACACCTGCGTAAAGGTGCGCTTGCCCGGCGCCTTCGATTGCTGGATGCCGACCGCCGGATCGAACTTGCCGGGACCGTGATAAAGCACGGGATCGGCTTCGGCCAGCTTGTAGCCCTGGCCCTTGCGCGTGACGACGTGCAGGAACTGCAGGCCTTCGAGGGCTTTCAGGTTCTGCAGCGTGGGAACCAGCGCGTCCAGGTCATGGCCATCGATGGGGCCCACGTAATTGAAGCCGAACTCTTCGAATAGCGTGGCGGGCGTGACCATGCCCTTGGCGTGCTCCTCGAAGCGGCGCGCCAGCTCAAGCACCGGCGGCACGTGCTGCAGCACCGCCCGCCCCACGTTCTTGGCCGTGGCGTAGAAGCGTCCGGACATCAGGCGCGCCAGATAGCGGTTCAGCGCCCCCACCGGCGGCGAGATCGACATGTCGTTGTCGTTCAGGATCACCAGCAGGTTGATGTCGGGCGTGACGCCCGCGTTGTTCATGGCCTCGAACGCCATGCCCGCGGACATGGCGCCGTCGCCGATCACGGCAATGTGCTGGCGCTGTTCGCCCGCATTGCGCGAGGCCACCGCCATGCCCAGGGCCGCGGAGATCGACGTGGACGAATGCGCGGTGCCGAAGGCGTCGTACTCGGATTCGCTGCGCTTCGGGAAGCCCGAAATGCCACCTTGCTGGCGCAGCTTGGCCATGCCGGCACGGCGTCCCGTCAGGATCTTGTGCGGATAGGACTGATGACCCACGTCCCACACGATGCGGTCGTGCGGCGTGTCGAACACCTGGTGCAGCGCCAGCGTGAGTTCGACGGTGCCCAGGTTGGACGACAGGTGTCCGCCCGTTTTGGACACCGACTCCAGCACAAAGCCGCGCAGTTCATCGGCAAGCTTTTTCAGTTCGCGACGATCCAGGCGCTTCAGGTCAGCCGGCGATTGAATACGGTCCAGTAAATCTGTCGTCATGCTTTTATGGGGTTCGTTGGCCCGGCCTACCAAGAAGGCCGGGCTGATCTCGGATCAGCGGTCTCGAAGAACGATGAAGTCGGCAAGCTGGGCCAGACGCGCGCCGGCGTCGCCCAGCGGCGCCAGGGCGGCCAGCGCCGCCACGCGCAGTTCCTCGGCAAAGGCCCGGGCTTCGTCCAGGCCCAGCAGGGACACGTACGTAGGCTTGTTTTCGGCGGCGTCCTTGCCCGGCGTCTTGCCCAGGCTGGCGCTGTCCGCAGTGACGTCAAGAATATCGTCGACCACCTGGAACGCCAGGCCCATGGCCTGCGCGTAGGCGTCCAGCGCCTGGCGCGATGCCGAGCTGGCGCCCGCCACGATGCCGCCCAACGCCACGCTGCACGCCAGCATGGCGCCGGTCTTCATGCCGTGCATCATCTGCAGTTCATCGCGCGACAGCGAGCGGCCGACGCTGAACAGGTCGATCGCCTGCCCGCCTGCCATGCCCTGGCTGCCGGCCGAGCGGGCCAGCGACTGGGTGGCCTGGACGATCAACGCCGGCGCGATCGGCATGGACGCGATCAGTTCGAATGCCAGCGGCTGCAGCGCATCGCCCGCCAGCATGGCGGTGGCTTCGTCGAACTGCACGTGCGTGGTGGGACGGCCACGGCGCAGCGTGTCGTCGTCCATGCAGGGCAGATCGTCGTGGATCAGCGAGTAGGCGTGGATCAGTTCGACGGCGGCGGCCGCGCGGTCCAGCGAGGCCTCGATGGCAAGCACGCTGCCGCTGACGGGGCAGGCCTGTCCGGCGGCATAGACCAGGGCGGCGCGCACGCGCTTGCCGCCGCCGAGCACGGCGTAGCGCATGGCTTCATGCAAGCGGGCAGGCGCCTGATCCGCCGGGGGCAGCAGGTCGTCGAGCACGTCTTCGACGTGGCGCGCACGGCCTTGCAACCACTCGGAAAATGCGAGATGAGTTTGCTTCATCGGTGTCTTATTCGTCGTCCAGCGCCGCGGGATCCAGCGGCCGCAGCAGGCCGCCTTCGAGGACCTTGACCTGCTGCTCGGCCTGCGCCAGGCGATCCTGGCACACCCGCGTGAGCGCCACGCCGCGCCGGTAGGCAGCCAGCGATTGCTCGAGCGGCAGCGATCCGTCTTCCATGGCCGCGACCAGTGATTCCAGTTCGGCCAGCGCCGTTTCGAAATCCTGGGGCAAGGGACGATCGTCGTTCTGCGAATCAGCTTGAGTGGGTTTGGCCAAACGGGCCTCCGGGGCACTTGGGGGTGGATTAATCCGTGAATTGTACGAGATAGCCAGACGCGGCCCGGATGCGTCCCATGCCCTAGGCCTGCGTGCCCGCCAGGCCCGCCACCGCCGCCAGGAGCGCCGGGGCGACGTGATCCCGAAGATGCGAAGCCTCCAGCAAGCTGGCCGGCCCGCCGCAGCTCATGACGAAGACGCCTTCGCCCGTGATGGACGTGAACGGCACGGCCACGGCATTGATGCCGGATTGCCATTCGCCGATGGCGCAGCAGCAGCCGGACTGCGCCAGTTCGGCGCGCGCCCGCGCGATGGCCTCGGGCGCCGGCGCCGCCTGGTCCAGGCGCGCGAGGACGGCGTCGGACTCGTCTTCGGGCAGGCTGGCCAGGTATGCACGCCCCATGGCGCTGTCCAGCGTGGCGCGGTAGCCGACGGGCAGGCGCAGGTACAGCGCGGACGAGCCGTGGATCGCTTCGACGTAGGTCATGGCGTCGCCGTCGAAAGCGCCCAGCGCCACCGCGCCGCCGGTCTCGCGCGCCAGATCGGTCATGGACGCCTTGGCCAGTTCGCGCACTTCCAGGCCGGCAAGCAGGCCGAATCCCAGCGCCAGCACGCCGTAGCCGGGCGAATACTTGCCGGTGTCGGGGTGATAGCGCAGGTAACCCAGTTCCGTCAGCGTGTAGGTGATGCGACTGATGGTGGGTTTGGGCAGGCCGGTCAGGCGCGCCAGATCCAGGTTGCCCAGCGCGGCCACGCCGTGGCGAAAGCAACGCAGCACATCCAGGCCGCGCGCCAGCGCCGTAATGAAGTCAGGGGAATTGGCGCCCTCGCCCGCGCCGGCGGCCCGCTTGCGCCGGGCGGGCAGGCTCAGTTCAAGCTTCTGGTCCGGCTTGGACGGCGGGAGGGTGATGCGCTTGGCGCCAGAAAACGGTTGCATTTATATACGCTTCGTTTTTATAGTTTATTTCGAAAGACAGAATTAAATTCCATAATCCGGAATTTAAAACATCCAAGGAGACCTGGCAAGCGACGTCGTGAACGATATGCGCGTCAGCCAAGCCAGGCCCGGCGATCCACTCTGACCATGCGACTTCAAGGGGAAAACATGATTCGCAACAGCTTCAAACTGCTCGCCACCCTGGTGCTCAGCGCCGCCGCGCTGGGCGCCCAGGCCGATACGTATCCGTCCCGCCCGATCAAGGTGATCTCGCCCTTCCCGGCGGGCGGCGCCACCGACGTGCTGACGCGCGTCCTGGCCGAGCGGATGGCCAAGAACCTGGGCCAGTCCATGATCGTGGAAAACAAGGCCGGCGCAGGCACGTCGATTGGGGCGGCCTATGTCTCGCGCGAAGCGCCGGACGGCTACACCATCCTCATGGCCACCAACTCGACGCTGGTGACCAACCGCTATCTCTACAAGGAACTGCCCTACGACCCGGACAGCTTCGCCAAGATCGGCATGGTGGGCGTCGGCCCGCTGGTTCTGCTGTCCTCGCCCAAGCGGCCGTTCAACAGCACGCAGGACGTGGTGGCGTACGCCAAGCAGAATCCGGGCAAGCTGACGTTCGCGACCTTCGGCCCGGGCACGTCGTCGCACCTGGCCGGCGAACTCTTCAAGGAACGCGCCGGCATCGACATCCTGCATGTGCCCTTCAAGGGCGCCACGCAGGCCCTGCCCGCGCTGATCAGCGGCGACGTGGACCTGTTCTTCGACATGGTGGCGACCGGCATGCCGCAGGCTGACGCCGGCAAGGTCAAGGTCTTTGCGATCACGAGCCCCACGCGCCTGGCGACCGAGCCCAACGTGAGCACGCTGGCCGAGCAAGGCTATCCCGCGTTCGACATGACCGCGTGGTTCAGCTTCGTGGCCCCCAAGGGCACGCCGGCACCCGTTGTCGAGCGCCTGCAGGCCGCGCTGACCGAAACGCTGAAGGACGAAGCGGTGAAGAAGCGCCTGCTGGACATGGGCATCGACCCGCGTTCGGGCACGGCGGCCGAGCTGGACAAGCAGATCAAGACCGAGCAGCCCATCGTGTCGCAGCTCATCAAGCAGGCCAACATCGTCCTGCAGTAAGCCTGCCTTCATGCCGGTTTCGTGACAAAACGTTCGCGGAGTGCCGGCCCGCGACCGGTGTGCCCGCGGCCCTGCCGCGAGCATGCCTTTCCCCCCGACAGCGCCCTCACGGCCCTGTCGGTTTTTTACGCGCGGTCTAACCCCTGGATACAGAAATCGGCGTCACGTCGCTGCTAAGGTAAGGCGCAGTCGCCGAACCATTCCGGGAGCCCGATGCCTCAGACCGAAGACCGATACGCCCGCCTGGACTCAGCCCGCTGGCTGGCTGCGCTGGCCGTCGTTCTGCTGCACAGCGCCGCACTCATCGTCAGCGATCCCGCCGCCCACGGCCGCGGCGCATGGCTGGCCGCCAATCTGTACGACTCCGCCGCACGCTGGTGCGTGCCCGTCTTCGTGATGGTGAGCGGCGCCCTGCTGCTCGACCCCGACAAGCCCCAGGACGCGCGCCGCTTCTACAGCCGCCGTCTTGCGCGCATCCTGGCCCCGCTGCTGTTCTGGACGCTCTTCTACCTGGCATGGCGCACGGGGCTGGACTGGTGGGACGACGGCCGCATCGATTTTTCGTTCTGGCCGCGCAAGGTCGCGCAGGGCGAGCCTTACTACCACCTCTGGTACCTGTACATGATCGTGGGCCTGTACCTGTTCGCGCCGCTGGTCCGCGTGCTGTATGTGCGCAGCACGCCGAAGGCGCGCGCGCTGTGGGTCGTCGGCATCCTGGGCGTGGCGATCCTTGACGCCCTGTACCGCCGCGCGCTCGGCGCGCCGCATGGCTTTTTCCTGACGTGGTTCCTGCCTTACCTGGGCTACTTCGTCGCCGGCCGTCTGATCTTCGATGGCGAGATGCGCGTTCCGCGCCCGGGCCTGATGCTGGCCGCCACCGTGGCCGCGACCGCGTTGGGCGTGACCGTCATGTCCAACGGCCACGTGCTGGACACCTACTTCTACGACTACTTCAGCCTGACGGTGCCGTTCATGTCGCTGGCTGCGTTCCAATGGATCGTGTCCTCGCCGCGATTGCCCAGGCTTGCAGCGCTGGCCCCGTTGACGTTTGGCGTCTATCTCATCCATCCCGTCTTCCTGGATGTCGCGCGCCGCGTCGGGGCTTTTTCGGGCCAGGACCGCGATGCGTGGGTGGTGCCGTTACTGACGATGATGGTGTTCGCCTTGTCGGCCGCCAGCAGCTGGTTGCTCAGGCGTCATCCGGCCACCCGCCGGCTCGTCTGAAAGACCTACGGAATAAAGGGTTAATCGCGGTTTGCGCGCGGTCAAACCCACCCCGGGATTCACGCGAATGGCCTGCCCTTTTGCCACGGGCGTCGTACAAGCCCTTGGGGTACAATTCACGGCTTATTTGATCGGCCAGACACCGATTTTTCTTCGCGCCAGTACGGATTCAACCAGGCTCGAATTCACGAACAAGGCCCCCGGCACACACCGCGAGGGACCTGGACTTGAACGAAAGCGCCTGGCAAGGCTCAAACCGTCCTGGCTTTTTTATCCGAGCGGAGGGAATCATGACCGACATCGGTCGGATGGCACATGTCGTGCCAGCTCGCACCCAGCTACCCGTCAGCGCTTATTTTGACGAAGCCCTCTTTGCCCGCGAGCAAGAACTCATTTTCAAGCAATCCTCGCTGTACGTCGGCCACCAGAAATTGGTGCCCGAAATCGGGGATTGGCGTACGTTGGTCCAGGAAAACGGAGGGCGCTCGCTGGTTCGCAACCAGCATGGCGTCGAACTCATCTCAAATGTCTGCCGTCACCGTCAGGCATTGATGCTTGGTGGCGAAGCCGGCAACGTGGCCGGCAACTGCAACACGCACGGCAACCTGAAGGCAACTGGCGGCAACATCGTCTGCCCGCTGCACCGCTGGACGTACAACAACCAAGGCGAGTTGTTGGGCGCGCCGCAGTTCGAAACCACGCCCTGCATGAACCTGCAGAAGTTCCGCCTGCGCGATTGCCACGGGCTGCTCTTCGAAGGCCCGCGCGACCCGGCTGCCGACATGGCGCCGCTGTTCGGGCGCCCCGAGTTCGACTTCGGCGACTACGTGCTGGACCACGTTGAAGTGCATCAGTGCAACTACAACTGGAAGACCTTCATCGAGGTCTACCTCGAGGACTACCACGTCGGCCCGTTCCATCCCGGACTGGGGCGTTTCGTCACCTGCGACGACCTGACCTGGGAGTTCAACGACTGGTACAGCCTGCAGAAGGTGGGCGTGCACAACGCGCTGGCGCAGCCGGGTTCGGACGTGTACAAGCAGTGGCACGACCGCCTGCTGTCGTTCCGCGAAGGCGACGCCCCCGACTTCGGCGCCGTGTGGGTCACGTACTTCCCGACCCACATGATCGAGCTCTATCCGCACGTGCTGGTGCTGTCCACGCTGTACCCGAAGGGCCCGCAGGAAACGGTCAACGTGGTCGAGTTCTACTACCCCGAGGAAATCGCTGCGTTTGAGCGCGAGTTCGTCGAGGCGCAGCGCGCGGCCTACATGGAAACGGCCATCGAGGACGACGAGATCGCCGAACGCATGGATGCCGGCCGCAAGGCGTTGATGCTGCGCGGCGTGAACGAGACCGGTCCCTACCAGTCGCCCATGGAAGACGGCATGCAGCACTTCCACGAGTGGTACCGCCGCATCATGCAGTCGGTGTAGTCCCCACCGCCTCAGCCCGCATGACAAAAGGGCCTTGCGACATCCTTTACGGATCGCAAGGCCCTTTTTTCGTCCAGCGGCGTTGTGCGGTTCAGCGTCCGAGTTTAACGTCCAATAACGCCCGCCACCGTCCGTTCGCCGATCGCCAACCCCACCGTCATGCCGACGCCAGAGTGCATGACCGCCACCGTGGTGGCCGCGTCCACCGGCAGCACGGAAAACGGCGCCGGTCCGTGCGCGCCGTAGACGCCTTGCCACCGCTCGACCACGCGCAGCCGCGCACCCAGCGCCTGCGAGGCCAGATCCAGCATGGCGTTGTCGACGGCTTCGTCGTTGAATGGCAATGCGTCCTGCCCGTACTGGTGCGAGTCGCCGATGATCAGTTCGCCGTACGGCGTGGGACTGATCAGCAGGTGGATGCCGTTTTCCAGCAGCATCGGCGTACGCGCCTGGATCACGCCGCGCAGCGTCTGCGCCGTCGGCAGGTCCGAGAACGCGCCGTAATGCACGCAGGACAGGCCGGTGAGCAGCGGCCGGTCCAGCGCGATGGGCGCGCCGTCGAACACCGCACGCAGCATCTGCAGGCGCGTGACCTCCAGGTTCAGCGGCGCGAACTGTTCGGGCAACAGGGTCAGGTAATCGTGGCCGGGACACACGAACACATGCGACGCCTTGAAGTCGCCCGCCGAGGTGCTGACTTCGCCGTTTTCCACGGCGCGCGCCAGGGTTCCCGTGATGAAGTCGATGCCCAGCGAGGACTGCAGATAGTGCGTGATGGCCGGCAGCGCCTCGCGCGAATAGATCTGCAGGTCATCGTGGCCGCGCAGCGCCAGGCAGTGGTGGGCCAGCTGGCCGTTGTACAGCGCCCCCACCTCGCGAGCCGACAGCAGGTCGGCACGGTACCCTTCCTGCCGCAGCCGCATGTCCGCGAATTCCCGCAACACGTCGGCCTCGTCGGCATTGCGCGCCAGCACCAGCGCGCCATTGGCACGCACATGAAAACCCGCCTTGTCCGCCAGATCGAGCCACAGCTCGCGGGACTGCTGCGCGTGCGACAGCATCGTGCCGGGCGCCTGGCCCGTCACGATGACCTGGCCGAAGTTGCGGATCGTCGCGCCGTGCGCCTGGCGGCTGCGCTCGATGACGGCCACGGACAGGCCGCGCTTGGCGGCGGCCCAGGCATGCGCGATGCCGAGCATGCCCGCGCCCACCACGATTACGTCGTAAGTCTTCATTTTTGAACTACTGCTAGAGGAATGTCGGGGAGACCCCCGCGGGTCTCCCGATGCGCGGCGGCGCGCTGCCGCCGCGGTGGGTCAGGGATTACTTCTTCTTCGGCTCGGACTTGCCGTCGTAGCGCTTCGTCCACTCGGCAATGATGCGGTCGCGGTTCGTTGCGGCCCACGTGAAGTCGTTCTTGATCATGCGCGAGGTCAGATCGGCCGGCAGGTTGGGATTGGCGGTCGCAATCGACGGGATCGCCAGCACTGCGAAGTTGGCCTTGTACAGCTCGTTGGCTTCGCGGCTTGCCGAGAAGTCAGCCAGCTTGCGGGCGGCGTCGAGGTTCTTGGTGCCCTTCATGATGGCGGTGGCTTCGACTTCCCAGCCCAGGCCTTCCGACGGGAACACGGCTTCGACCGGCGCGCCGTCGGCCTTCAGCTTGGCGGCGCGGTAGTCGAACGAGATGCCGATCGGGAATTCGCCGGCGGCAGCCATGTTGCACGGCTTGGAACCCGAGTGCGTGTACGAGCCGATGTTCTTGTGCAGGGCGTCCATATAGGCCCAGCCCTTTTCTTCACCGAAGATCTGTAGCCAGGCGCTAACGTCCAGGAAGCCCGTGCCGGACGAGGCCGGGTTCGGCATGACGATCTTGCCGGCGTACACCGGCTTGGTCAGATCCTGCCACGACGTGGGCTTGGGCAGCTTCTGCTTTTCGGCTTCGATCGTGTTGAAGCAGATGGCGGCTGCGTAGCCGTCCATGCCGACCCAGGCCGGTTCGGCCTTGGCGTCGCGCATGTTGGCGGCGATCTGGTCCAGGCCCTTCGGGGCGTAGGGCTGCAGCATGCCTTCCTTGTCCATCAGGCCCAGCGCCGTGCCGGCCAGACCCCAGATCACGTCGGCCTTCGGGTTGTTCTTTTCGGCCAGCAGCTTGGCGGCGATGATGCCGGTGGAGTCGCGCACCCACTGGATCTTGATGTCGGGGTTGGCCTTTTCGAAGGCGGCCTGATAGGCCTTGATCTGGTCGGCTTCCAGCGCCGTGTAGACGGTCAGCGTGGTCTCGGCCGAGGCGGCGCTCATCACGCCCGTCAGGGCGGCGGCCAGTGCAAGCAGCTTGTAGCGATTCATGAACAACTCCGTGAGTGAGCGGAAAAGCAGGGTGAACGAGGTCCCCACGGCCGGCGGCTGCCGGCTGCGGATCGTGGTGAGTCAAAGGTCTATGGGTGGCCCGGCACGCCGGGCGGCAGCGTCTAGTTCAGGGGCGGTCGCCTCGCGACAGTCGGGCTTCGATGTCGTCGACCACGGCCGGCAGGTCGGCCACCGTGTCGATCAGGTAGTGCGGACCGGCCGGATTCAGTTCCGCGCGGGCAGCATCGCGTGCCGCGTCGCGGGCGGGTTCGGAAAGGCCCTTGTATTCGTCCAGCGTCAGGCCCGCGGCGTTGCCGGACAGCAGCAGCCCCACGGTCCACATGCCGGCGCGGCGGCCCTCTTCGATGCCGGGCGCGGTGTCGTCGACCTTGATGCAGCCGGCCACGTCGGACAAGCCAAGCTCCACCACATTCTTCAAGGCCATGGCGGGCGCGGGACGCGCACGCGGCACTTCATCGCTGGCGACGATGCAGTCGGGCGTCAGGTCCTCGGTGGCGGCGCGTTCGACCACGCGGCCCATCACGCTGGCGGGATAGCCGGAGCACGATCCGATCGTCAGTCCGCGCGCGCGCAAGGCGCGCATCACCTCGGCGGCACCCGGAATGGCGGCCGAGTACTGCGCCACTTTTTCCAGCTGCATCGGCAGGAAACGCTCGTAGATGGCGGTGACGTCGTCGTCGCTCGGCAAGCGGCCGAAGCGGGCCTGGTACTGGCTGGCAATGGCGGGCTGGTCGCACAGCGTGCGGATGTGATCCCACTTGCCCATGCCCATCGGGCCGCGCGCTTCTTTCAGCGACACGTCCATGCCGAACTGCGCAAACGCATCCACGAACACCTTGGTGGGGGCAAAGGAACCGAAGTCGACCAGCGTGCCGGCCCAGTCGAAGATCACCGCTTCTAGGCGGACGGGCAAAGGTTGAGCAGTCATGAAAGTCATCCTGGAAAAATGATCGGTCAGCGGGACGCCGGGCGCCGCCAGGCCTGGGTGCGCGCCACCAGGGCGCGGCTCGCCAGGTGCAGGATCAGCGCGGCGACGGCGGAACTGGCCATGATGACCGTGCACATGGCGGCGGCCGGGCCGATGAAGCCGGCGTCGTCCATGTTCAGCACGGCGACCGCGGCCAGCACCGTGGACGGGCTGTACAGAAACACCACCGCCGACACGGTCGTCATGGCGGACACGAACAGGTAGCGGGCCACGTCCAGCGCCGCGGGCAGGCACATCGGCAGCGTCACGCGCAAAAAGGTCGTCAGGCGCGGCACCTTCAGCGACGCGGAGGCGGCCTCGAACTCCGGGTCCAGCGCATTGAGCGCGGTGGCGGCCGTCAGGTGGGCGCTGGTATAGAAGTGCACCACCGTGCACAGCACGAGCAGCGGCATCGTGCCGTACAGCACGTTCAGCGGGTTCGACACGCTGTTGAAGAAGAAGATGTAGCCCAGGCCCAGCACCAGCCCCGGCACGGCCATCGGCATCAGCGCCAGCATGCCGGCCACGCCGCGCAGGCCGCGCGCCATCGTGCTGCGCGCCGGCACCTTCTCCATCATCCACGCGCCGACAAAGACCACCAGGGTTCCGACGAGCGCGGTGCAGAACGCGAGTTGGAGGCTGTTGCGCCAGGCGAGCCAGCCGCCGCCGTCCATGTTGTCGAAGTCGTACGAACGCAGCGACATCGACAGGTTGTACGGCCACATCTTCACGAACGAGGCCCAGACCGCCACGCCGATGATCAGCAGCAGGAAGGCCGCCATCACGCCCGCCAGCGCCAGGAACGCCGCGTCGCGCCGGCCGTTCACGCCGGCCGCGTAAGGCTGCGCGCGGCCGCTCATCTGGGCGCCCTGACGGGCACGCAAGCGGCGGTCCAGCACGAAGGTCAGCAGCGCCGGCAGCAGGAGCAGGATGCCAATCGCCGCCCCCTTCGGGAAATTCTGCTGCCCCACCACCGCCTTGTAGGCTTCCATCGCCAGCACGTTGTAATCGCCGCCCACCACCTTGGGCACGCCGAAGTCCGTGACGGTCAGCGTGAACACCACGCAGCAGGCCGAGAACACCGCATAGCGCGTGCCGGGCAGCGTGACCGTCATGAAGGTGCGCCACGGCCCCGCGCCCATGGCGCGTGCGGCGTCATACAGGCGCCCATCTGCCAGCGCCAGGCCGGTCAGCAAAATCATGAGCGCATGCGGAAACGTGTAGAAGGCCTCGCCGACGACGATGCCCCAGAAGCCGTAGATGGTGGCGCCGCCGGTCAGGCCCTTGAGCAGGCCCTGATTGCCAAGCAGGTAGACCAACGCAATGCCAGGCAGCAGCGACGGCGCCAGCAGCGGCAGCAGCGCGATCGTGCGCAGCAGGCCCTTGCCCGGCAGGCGGGTGCGGGTGAGGCCATACGCAAAACCGTACGCGCACGGCACCACCAGCAGGGTCGTCACGACGCCCACCGCCAGGCTGCGCCCGACCATGTCCATGAAGCCGTCGGCGCTGATGATGCTGGCTATGACCGACAGGCCCGCCCAGCCGCCGTCAGCGTCCGTGACCGATTTGAGCAGGATCGCCGCCAAGGGCAACGCCAGGAAAAGCAGAAGGCCAAGCGCCAGGCCGCCTTGCCCCAACGCCAGGCCCAGCGCGCCGACCCACGCGGGCAACGGACGGCGTCCCAAGGCGGGCAGCGGCGCGGATGCGGGAACCGCGGGCGCAGCGGAAACCGCAGCGGGCTGGCCGATGGCGCGGGAATTGTTCACGGCAGGATCAAGCGTAGGCGCGTATCGCATGGCGCGGCAGCTCCACCCAGCAACGGCCGGCAGCGTGAGCGCCCAGCAGGGCGTCTCCGGTTTCAGGGGACACGATGGAATGGACCGTGGCGCCGGGCACGCCTTCCAGGCGCAGGGCGAGGCGATAACTGCGACCCAGGAACACGCCATCCAGCACGTCGGCCAGCATGGCGTTCGGCGCTTCCGGCTTGGCCATGGAAACGCGCACGGCCTCGGGCCGCACGAAAAGCTTGCCCGAGCCAGCGTCCAGCGCGGCGTCCACCGCCAGCTCCTGGCGGCCAACGCGGGCGCGGTGGGTGTCGATGCGTTCAAACGGCAGCCAGTTGGCCTCGCCGACGAAATCGGCGATGAAGGCCGATCCCGGCTGACGATACAGTTCGCGCGGCGTGCCGTACTGTTCGATGACGCCGCCGTTCATCACGGCGATGCGGTCGGCCATCACCATGGCCTCTTCCTGGTCATGCGTCACCATGAGCGTGGTGATGGACAGGCGCTTTTGCAGCGCACGCAGTTCGATGCGCAGGTGTTCACGCACCCGCGCATCCAGCGCGGACATGGGTTCGTCCAGCAACAGCAGGGACGGCGACGGCGCCAACGCGCGCGCCAGCGCCACGCGCTGCTGCTGGCCGCCCGATATCTGGCCGGGATATTTGTTCGACGCGCCCGCCAGACCCACGAGCGTCAGCATTTCCTCGACGCGGCTGGCGACGTGGCTGCGGTGGGCGCGCTTGCCGCTCAAGCCGTAGGCCACGTTCTGGGCCACGGTCAGGTTCGGAAACAGCGCATAGGACTGGAACAGGATCCCGTAGTCGCGCGCCTGCGGCTCGGCATGGGAGATGTCGCGGCCCGATAGCACGATGGTGCCGCTGTCCTGGCGCTCCAGCCCGGCAATCGCACGCAGCAGCGTCGTCTTGCCGCAACCCGACGGCCCCAGCAGACACACCAGCTCTCCGGCGCGGATATCCAGCGACACATCGGCCAGCGCCGTGTGGGTGCCGAATCGCTTGACGAGATTCTGCACGGAGAGAAAGGCGGTATCGCGTTGGGGCATGAGGCCTCCGGTCTGGGAACGAAGGCAGTATGGAATCGGCGTATTGAGCGTTTATGACACTTCGCGCAAATGCAGTAATAAAAACATCAAATTATTTTGGTGTACTGGCGGTCTTGCGCATTGCGTCCAATCCTCGCCCCCGATCGTGCTCGTCGCCGAACTCAAATCCTTCTATGCCGTGGCCCGCTGCGGAACCGTCACCAAGGCCGCCGCCCAACTGGGCGTGAGCCAGCCCACGGTGACCGGGCAGTTGCGTCAGCTCGAATCGCGCTACGGCATCGAACTGTTCCACCGGCAGGGGCGCGGCATGCGGTTGTCGGACGCCGGGCAGAACCTGATGCCGATGGTCGAGAAGCTGGTGCAGCAGGAGACCGAGATCGACTTCCGGCTGCGCGACGCGAGCGATCTGCGCGAGGGCAACCTGCGCATCGGCGCGACCGGCCCGTACTACATCATGGACACCGTGCGGCGCTACAACCAGCGCTATCCCGGCATCGACCTGACCGTCACGATCGGCAATTCGCAGTCGATGCTCCGGGCGCTGCAGGATTACCGCATCGAGATTGCCACGTCTTCCTTTCTGATGGATGACAAGCACCTATACCGGCGCAAGATCGCCGCGGACCCGATCCGCGTGGTGGTGCACCGGACACATCCGCTGGCCCGGCGCGGGCAGGTGCGCCTTGCCGATCTGGCGGACTATGCGCTGCTGCTGCGCGAGCCGGGTTCCATGACGCGCCACCTGACGGAAGAGGCGCTGCAAGCCGCCGGCGTCACCGTGCGCCGCACGCTGGAGATTGGCAGCCGCGAGTCGATCCGCCAAGCCATCCTGTGCGAGCTGGGCATCAGCCTGATCCCGTCACGCGAAATCCCGTCCCACCCCGATCTGGCAGCCCTCGACATCGAAGACGCCGGCATCGTGATGAATGAGTACCTGTACTGCCTGCGCGAGCGCCAACCGGTGCAGCTTATCGCGCGCTTTCTGGAGATGGCGCCGGCAGCCGGCTGACCGTTGCGGTCACTGCCCGCCTCTTCCCCTTGCGGCCACTCAGGAGACAACCATGGCCTTGACCCTGCAGGATATCGAACAGCTTTTCCTGGAACGCGGGCACCGTTCCTATCATGGCGAATCCGTCAGCCATCTGCGGCACGCGCTGCAGACGGCGACGCTCGCCGAACAGAACGGCGCCAACGCCCATCTCATCACGGCGTGCCTGCTGCATGACCTGGGCCACCTGATCGCCGATCGGCCCGGCACGCCGACGCTGCGCGGCATCGACGACAAGCATCAGTATTTCGTGCTGCCCTTCCTGCGCGGCTTGTTCAGCGCCGCCGTGCTGGATCCCATCCGCCTGCACGTCGAGGCCAAGCGCTACCTCTGCTATGTCGAACCGCAGTACGAAGCGAGGCTGTCCGAGGATTCGCGCCGCAGCCTGGCACTGCAGGGCGGCAGTTTCGACGCCGGCCAGGCGGTGGACTTCGCCAGCATGCCCGGCGCGCCCGATGCGATCCGCCTGCGGCGGTGGGACGACATGGCCAAGGTGCCGGGGCTGGCCACGCCGCCGCTCGATCACTTCCTGGAAATCGCCGAAAGCGTGTCCGGACGCGTCAAGCTGGCCGCGGTCTGGTAACTGCCCGCCCGCGACCATGAAAAAAGCCAGGGTGTGCGCCCTGGCTTTTTGTCGTTCATTCGCCCTTGGCCACCGGCCGGGCGGGATCGCTGCACCATTCGCTCCAGGAACCCGGATACAGGCGGGAACCGGACAGGCCGGCGATTTCCATCGACAGCAGGTTGTGGCAGGCGGTGATGCCCGAGCCGCACTGGTGGACGATGGACGCCGGATCGCGCCCCGCCAGAAGCGCCCCGAATTCCGCGCGCAGCGCGTCGGCTGACTTGAAGCGGCCGTCCGGCTGCAGATTTTCGCCGTTCGGGCGGTTCAGCGCGCCGGGGATATGGCCGGCCACCGGGTCCATCGGTTCCACTTCGCCGCGATAGCGATTGGCGGCGCGCGCGTCGATCACGGTGAAGGCCGGCTGGGCGATGTTGGCCAGCACCGTCTGGGCATCCACCGTGCCGGCCAGCGGTGCGCCTGGCTCGACCGGCTTGCCCGGCTGCACGGCGGGCGCCGCGTCATGGCTGACGGGCAGGCCAGCGGCCGTCCAGGCTTGCCATCCGCCGTCCAGCACAGCGACCTGGTCATGGCCCAGCCACCGCAGCATCCACCACAGATGCGCCGCATACATGCCGCCGCTGGCGTCGTACGCCACGACCAGCGTGCCGGGGGTCACGCCGTGGGCGGCCATCAGCGCGCCGAACTGGGCGCGGTCCGGCAGCGGATGGCGGCCGTTCTTGCCCGTCTTCGCGGCGGCCAGCTCGGTTTCATGATCCAGGTAGCGGGCGCCGGGAATGTGGCCCGCGTCATAGGCCTGGCGGCCCGCCGCGTGGTTGGTCAAATCGTGGCGCACGTCGAACACGCGCACGTCGGGCGTATCCAAACGCGCGGCCAGGTCAGCGGCGGAGATCAGGGTCGTCGTCATGCGAGGGGGCTCCTGTGGAATTCGGCGGATGCTGGGTTCAGACCGGCTTGGGATCGCGCATGGTGCGCCACACCGACAGCAGGCCCGCGAAGATGATGAGGCCCATGCCGGCCCAGGCCACGACGTCCAAATGGTCGCCCCAGAAGCCCATGCCGATCAGCGCCGCAAAAATGATGGTGCTGTACTGCAGGGCGGCGGTCAGCAGCGCCGACCCCATGCCGAACGCCCGGGTCATGGCCAACTGGCCAAACAGCCCCGCGACGCCCACGCCCAGCAGCGAAAGATAACCGGTCCAGTCCGCATAGCCCCAGCCTTCAAACGCCAGTCCGGCGCCGCTGGACGCGCACACCGCGACCGAGAAGAACAGCACCGTGCGCCATTCGGGTTCGCCGATGCGGCCCAGCTGGCGGATCTGCATCATCGCGATGGCGGACATGGCGCCCGCCCCCATGCCGAGCAGGGCGGCAAGCCACTGGTCTTCGTTGATGCTGGGCCGCAGCACGGCAATGACGCCCATGAACCCCAGCGCCACGGCCAGGATCCGCACCGGATCGCGCTGCGCCCCGCCCCACCCCAGCATCCAACAGGCGATGAACAGCGGCGCCGTGTAGTTCAGGCTGGTGGCCGTGGCCAAAGGCAGATGGGAGATGGCAAAAAAGCCCAGCCACATCGATGTGACGCCGGACAGATTGCGCCAGATGTGCAGCTTCCAGCTCGTGGGAATGATGGACTGGCGGCCGGCGCGCGCCCAGATCAGCAGCAGGATCACCGACGGCAGGCCGCGAAAGAGCACGACCTGCGGCAGCGACGCGCCGTGTTCGGTGCCGAGCTTCACGAACGACCCCATGATGGCGAACATGGCGGACGCCACCAACATCCAAAGTGCCTGCATGCGGGTCTACGCTAAGGGAAAAGGGGGGGATGGAATAAGGGAAAGCGATACTATACTCTCCGTCACCCGGAGCGGAGCCGGCGAGTCGGGGAACTGGCGAGGCCCCGCGATGTCGAAATCCGGGTATTTGCCGCTCGCAGAGGAATAAAAAAACATGAAACGCATTGTTCTGTTCGTCATCACCAACCTGGCCGTCATGCTCGTGCTGTCGGCCACGCTGCGCATCCTGGGCGTGGACCGTGTCATCACGGCCAACGGGATCAACTTCAACGCGCTCCTGATCTTCTCGGTCGTGGTCGGCTTCACCGGCGCCATCATTTCGCTCCTCATGAGCAAGCCGATGGCCAAGTGGAGCACCGGCGCGCAAGTGCTGGATCCCAACGCGCCCCGCAACCAGCGGGAAGCCTGGCTGGTTGACACGGTCCACCAACTGGCCGACCGCGCCGGCATCGGCCGCCCCGAAGTCGCCATCTACGAAGGCGCCCCCAACGCGTTTGCCACCGGCGCGTTCAAGAACGACTCGCTGGTCGCCGTGTCGACGGGCCTCCTGGAAAGCATGTCCGAAGAGGAAGTCGCAGCCGTGCTGGCGCACGAAGTCGCGCACATCGCCAACGGCGACATGGTCACCCTGACCCTGATCCAGGGCGTGGTGAACACCTTCGTCATCTTCCTGGCGCGCGTGGTCGGCTACTTCATCGACCGCGTCGTGTTCAAGAACGAACGCGGCATCGGCCCGGGCTACTTCGTCACGGTGCTGGTCTGTGAAATCATCTTCGGCGTCCTGGCTTCGATCATCGTGGCCTGGTTCTCGCGCCAGCGCGAATACCGCGCCGACGCCGGCTCGGCCCACCTGATGGGCGCCCGCGAACCGATGATCCGCGCCCTTGCCCGCCTGGGCGGCCTGGAACCGGGCGAACTGCCCAAGTCGTTCGAAGCGTCCGGCATCACCGGCAAGGGCGGCCTGGCGGCCATGTTCGCCTCGCACCCGCCGATCCCGGCCCGCATCGCCGCGCTGCAGAATGCGCGCGTGATCTGACCGGCCCCGGCCATTGGCCGCAAAAAAGCCCGCTTCGGCGGGCTTTTTTGCGTACGTATCAAGCACAAGTGCGTGGATGGGAGGCCGCCACCCAGGCCGCGCTCAGCACTCGACGATATTCACCGCCAGACCGCCTCGCGCCGTTTCCTTGTACTTGGTCTTCATGTCGGCGCCGGTTTCGCGCATGGTCTTGATGACCGAGTCCAGCGACACATAATGCTGGCCGTCGCCGCGCAGCGCCATGCGGGCGGCGTTGACGGCCTTGACCGAGGCCATGGCGTTGCGCTCGATACAGGGAATCTGCACCAGTCCACCGACCGGGTCGCAGGTCAAGCCGAGGTTGTGCTCCATGCCGATCTCGGCCGCATTTTCCACCTGCTCCACCGACCCGCCCAGCGCCGCCGCTAATCCGCCGGCCGCCATGGAACAGGCCACGCCGACCTCACCCTGACAGCCCACTTCCGCGCCCGACAGCGACGCGTTGTACTTGTACAGCAGCCCGATCGCGGCCGCGGTCAGCAGGAAGTCGCGCACGCCATCGCGGTTGGCGCCCGGCACGAAGCGATCGTAATAGTGCAGCACCGCCGGGATGATGCCCGCCGCGCCGTTGGTCGGCGCGGTGACCACGCGGCCGCCCGCGGCGTTCTCTTCGTTGACGGCCATCGCGTACAGGTTCACCCAGTCCATGACGGACAGCGGGTCGGACAGCGTGCGCTCGGCGCGCTGCGTGAGATTGCGGTACAGCTCCGGGGCACGGCGGCGCACGCGCAGCGGACCGGGCAGCTCGCCGT
Source organism: Achromobacter sp. UBA4530 (assembly GCF_002388205.1). Taxonomy (NCBI): domain Bacteria; kingdom Pseudomonadati; phylum Pseudomonadota; class Betaproteobacteria; order Burkholderiales; family Alcaligenaceae; genus Achromobacter; species Achromobacter sp. UBA4530. The sequence continues at coordinate 237,318 of NZ_DGMA01000025.1, forward strand.
CCGCCTCCGGATAGTTGATGCCACAGCCGCGCGCCACGCAGTCCTGCATCACCTGCCAGATCCGGTCCAGCCCGGCGTTGACCTCCGAGGCTTCGCGCCAGGTCAGCTCGTTCTGCATCATGATCTGCGCGACGGTCATGCCGTTTTCCTGGCACATGGCCAAGAGCTCGCGTCCCATGCGGAACGGGTACGGCAACTGATCGTGCGCGGCGATGACCTGGCTGTTGGACGCGCCCGCCGTGACGACGAAGCCCCCGCCCACCGACAGGTAGCGCGCCTCGCGCAGGATCTGGCCGTCGGCGTCGAAGGCGTGGAATTTCATGCCATTGGGGTGTTCGGCCATGGCTTCGCGGCGGTAGAACATCAGGTGTTCCTTTTCCACGAAGGGCAGCGGGTACTTGCCCAGCAACGGCAGTTGGCGGCTGGCGCGTACGGACGCGACCATGCCGGCGATGGCAGCCGGATCGACGGTGTCGGGCGCCTCGCCCATCAGGCCCAGCAGCACGCCCTTGTCGGTGCCGTGGCCCTTGCCGGTGGCGCCCAACGATCCGTACAGTTCGGCCCGCACGCTGGCGACCCGCGGAATCAGGCCGTCACGCTCCAGCCCCTGGGCGAACAGCAGCGCCGCCCGCATCGGACCCACGGTATGGGAACTTGACGGGCCGATACCCACCTTGAACAGATCGAAAACGGAAACGGCCACGCCAAACTCCAAGACATCCACAAATGATCAGGCAATGATACGCGTAGCCCCGGGCGCACGCAGCAAAGCCCCGCCGGGCGTATCCTGTATCTTCGCGCCGGGTGTCAAAGCCCGGCGGGGCATGCGATCATTACAGAATTATTACTTGTCATAAAAAGAACGGAAAAACGCCTGGATGTCTGGACTCATTACCCTGCTTGACTTCGCCGGCTACGTGGCGCTGCTGCTTTGGGGCGTGCACATGGTGCAAACGGGCGTCCAACGCGCGTTTGGTGCGGCACTGGGCGCGGCGCTGGGGCGCGCCCTTGGCACGCGGCTGCGGGCATTCTTTGCCGGCCTGGGCATCACGGCCGCATTGCAGAGCAGCACCGCCACCGGCTTGATGATCACCGGCTTTGCCGCGGGCGGCGTCGTCGGCCTGGTGCCCGCGTTGGCGGCCATGCTGGGCGCCAACGTCGGCACCACGCTGATCGTCCAGCTGCTGTCCTTCGACCTGACCGAACTTGCGCCGATCCTGATCCTTGCCGGCGTCTGGATGTTCCGGCGCTACCCGCCGGGCCGCACCCGCGACCTGGGCCGGGTCTTCATCGGCCTGGGCCTGTTGCTGCTGTCGCTGCACCAGCTCGTCGAACTCTTTGCCCCTTTCCAGACCGCGCCCATGCTGGGCATGGTCCTGGACGCGCTGGGGACCCAGCCCGTCGCTGCGGTGCTGCTGTCCGCGGCATTCACCTGGGCGGCGCACTCCAGCGTGGCCGTGGTGGTGCTGGTGATGTCGCTGGCCAGCCACAACATGGTGGCGCCGCATGTGGCATTTGCGCTGGTGCTGGGCGCCAACCTGGGCACGGCAATCAACCCGATGATCGAAGGCGTGACCGGCGACGACCCCGCCGCCCGCCGCCTGCCGCTGGGCAATTTGCTGACACGGGTGCTGGGCGTGCTGGCCGGCCTGCTGCTGCTGCCGCTCCTGCAGCCCTGGATGAGCGACCTGGCGCGCGACCCCGCCCGCGCGGTCGCCAACTTCCACACCTTGTTCAATGTGGTCATTGCCCTGGCCTTCCTGCCGCTCCTGACGCCGTACGCCGCCCTCCTCACCCGCTGGCTGCCCAAACGCGCCGACCCGAACGACCCGTCGCGGCCCCAATACCTGGACGAATGGGCGCACGACGTGCCGGCCGTGGCGCTGGGCAACGCCGCGCGCGAAGCCCTGCGGATGGCAGACATGCTGCAGACGCTGCTGCTCTACGCGCGGGCGGGCTTCAAGCGCGACAACCGCCACCGCATGGTGCAGGCGCGCCAGCTCGACGGCGCGCTGGACAAGCTGGAAAACGCCATCACGACGTATCTGGCGACGCTGGACCAGGAAAACATGACCCGCGACGACATCCAGCGGCTCGACGACATCCTGGCCTTCACCAGCAACATCGGACACGCTGGCGATATCGCCCATCACGGGCTGCTCAGCCACGTCGCCAAGTTGCGTAAACAGGGATGGACGTTCTCGCCCGAGCAACGCGCCAGCCTGGACGACACGCTGGGCCAGCTCATCGCCAACCAGCGCACCGCCGCCGCCCTTTTCGTGAACGACGACCTGCGCCAGGCGCGTTCGCTGGCCGGCGAAAAGGCGCGTTTCCGCACGATCGAAACCCAGGCGGCCGACACGCACCTGCAGAAGATCAAGTCGGGCCAGGTCGACGCGGCGGAAGTCGGCGCGTTGTATCTGGACATCCTGCGGGATATGAAGGGCATCAACTCGCATCTGGTGGGCGCGGCGGCGTACCCCTTGCTGGCACGCCACGGCGAGCTCTTGCCCAGCCGTTTGCGCGAAGCGGGGAATTAATAGCCTCCACGCCGCGCACGCTTCGCACGCTTGCTGCCCCCCGAGGGGGCGGCCCCGCATGAAAAAGCCGACCCGCGGGTCGGCTTTCTTCTGCGAAGCTCACATCCGGTGGGCAACTTTCGTGGCTCGCCCGTCCCGCTTCACAAATACCGCTTGAACCACTCCAGCATCCGCGCCCAGCCATCCTTCGCGGCCTCCGGGTGATAACTGGCGCGGTAATCCGCCAGGAACGCATGATCGGCCTCGGGATACACCACGATGTCGGACTGCTTCGCCGCAGCGTTGCCGGCGGCCAGCTTCGTCTTCATGGCTTCCACATCAGACAGCGGAATGCTGGCGTCGCGCCCGCCGTACAGGCCCAGGACGGGACCGTGCAGCTCGTTCGTCACATCCAGCGCCACGCGCTTGATGAGCGGCCCGTGGCCCACGCTGAGCTTGCCGTACCAGGCGACGCCCGCCTTCACGTCGGGATTGTGCGCGGCGTACATCCACGTCAGGCGCCCGCCCCAGCAGAAACCCGTCACCGCCACCCGGCGCGGGTCCCCGCCATTGGCGGCGGCCCAGGCGACGCTGGCGTCCAAGTCGCCAAACACCTGTTCGTCCGGGACCTTGCTGACGAGTTCGGAAATGAGCTTCGGGATGTCGGTGTAGGAGGATGCGTCGCCCTGGCGCTGATAAAGATCGCAAGCGACGGCCAGATAGCCGGCCTTGGCGACCCGGCGGCAGATGTCCTTGATGTGTTCATGCACACCAAAGATTTCCTGGATCACCAGCACGATCGGCAGATCGCGCTTGCCCTCGGGCGCCGCGTAGTAGGCATCGATGGGGCCACCCGTGACGGGTAGCTGGAAATCCCCATGGACGAGGCCCTGCGTGTCCGTGTGGATCACGGTGGGGGCGACATTGCCTGCGGCGGTGGAAAAACTCATGGAGAACTCCTTGGTTGGGGTCGACGAAAGCCGGCCATCCCTACCGCCGTGCCAGCGCTAGTGCTGGTGGCCGTGCTCCGCATGCGGCGCGCCATGGTCATGGCCGCCATGGTCGTGCCCGTGGTGCATCAGGGTCGTCACGCTGTAGATCAGCGCCACACCCACACCGACCAGCAGCAATTGCGGGACGGCATCGGACAGGGATACCCGCTCGTGCATCTGCGGCATCAGGTCGGCCACCGAGATATACAGGAAGCTGCTGGCGGCAACCACCAGAATGTACGGCGTCCAGTCCTGCGCCTGCTGCAGCACGAAGTAGCCTATTATGCCGCCGACCGCTGAACACAAGCTGGTAAAGAGAATCAGCGCGAAGGCCCGGCGGCGGCGCAGGCCGGCATTGATCAGAACGACGAAGTCGCCCAGCTTGTGCGGTATCTCGTGGATGATGATCGACGCCGCGGTCAGCACCCCCAACAGCGGATCGGTGAGAAACGCCGCGGCGATCAGCACGCCATCGCACAGGTTGTGCAGCGAGCTGCCGATCAGGATGAGCATCCCGCCGCGCCCCGCCTCGTGCCGGTCGTGTCCCTTGTGGTGGTGATGGCCGTCGCCTTCGTGGTGATGGCTGTGGCGCAGCAGCGCAATCTTCTCCAGCACGAAGAACCCGATCAGCGACGCCAGCATCAGCCCGAAGAGCACATGCGCGTTGCCAACGCCGGTCTCGAACGCTTCGGGCAGCAGGTGCAGCAGCGCGACCGACAGCAGCACGCCCACCGACAGACTCACCATGTGATGCAGGTATTTGGCAAAGACCTTGTACGCGAGCCAGCTCGCGATGAGGACAGCAATAAGGCCGCCGGTAATGGTGGCGAGCAAAACCCAGAGCAGCAACATGGAGGGGGGAAAAGATCAGGCGGGGGAAGCGCAACATTATATTGTTGCAATCCAAAAACCGGAAATGGGCCGTCCGAAGACGGCCCGGGGCGCTCTGTCCCTTTAGTGCGCCTGTTCCCAGTTCTTGCCCATGCCCACTTCCGCAACCAGCGGCACACGCAGCGTCGCCACGTTGCACATCAGGCGCGGCAGCGCCTCCTTGACCAGATCCAGCTCCTCGTCCGGCGCTTCCATCACCAGTTCGTCGTGCACCTGCATGATCATGCGCGTCTGCAGCTTCTCGGTGTCGAGCCAGTCCTGCACCGCCACCATGGCCATCTTGATGAGGTCGGCCGCGGTGCCCTGCATGGGCGCATTGATGGCCGCCCGCTCGGCGCCCTGCCTGCGCGGCCCCGAGGCGCCGCGGATTTCCGGCAACTGCAGCCGCCGTCCAAAGACGGTTTCCACGTAGCCCTGCTCGCGCGCCAGGCGCCGCGTGTCGTCCATGTACATGGCCACGCCGGGATAGCGCGCAAAGTAGCGGTCGATGTAAGCCTGCGCGGCGTCGCGCGTGATGCCCAGGTTGGACGCCAGGCCGAACACGCCCATGCCGTAGATCAGGCCGAAGTTGATGGCCTTGGCGGCACGGCGCTGATCGGTGGTCACGGCGTCCAGCGGCACGCCGAATACTTCGGATGCGGTGGCGCGGTGGATGTCTTCGCCCGCCGCGAAGGCGCTTTGCAGATTCGCGTCGTCCGAAACGTGCGCCATGATGCGCAACTCGATCTGCGAATAGTCTGCGGACAACAGCAGGCCGCGCTCGGCGATGAACGCCTCGCGCACCCGACGCCCGGCCTCGGTGCGGACCGGAATGTTCTGCAGGTTGGGATCCGACGACGCCAGACGCCCGGTGATGACGGCGGCCTGCGAATAGTGCGTATGCACCCGCCCGGTCGCCGGGTTGATCATGCGCGGCAGCTTGTCCGTGTAGGTGGACTTCAGCTTGGACAGCCCGCGGTAGTCCAGCAGCACCTGCGGCAGTGGATAGTCCAGCGCCAGCTTGCTCAGCACTTCCTCGTCCGTGGAGGGCGCGCCGCTCGCGGTCTTGCGCACCACCGGCAGCTGCATGCGGCCGAACAGGATTTCGCCAAGCTGCTTGGGGGAGTTGAGGTTGAACGGCTGGCCGGCGAGTTCATAGGCCTTTTGCTCGAGCTGCAGCATCTCCTGGCCCAGCTTGTTGCTCTGGCGGCCCAGTTCGGCGGCATCGACCTTCACGCCGTTGCGTTCGATGGTGGTCAGCACGCCGGACACCTGCATTTCCAGGCGATAGATACGTTCCAGCCCTTCGTCGGCGGCGACCATCGGACGCAGCACCTGATGCAGTTGCAGCGTGAAATCGGCGTCTTCGGCCGCGTAATGCCCGGCCTTGTCCACCGCCACTTCGTCAAACCCGATCTGCTTGGCGCCCTTGCCGCAGAGGTCCTCGTAGGACACGCCGCTGCGTCCCAGATAACGCTGCGCCAGATCGTTCAGGCCCACGCCGCGATGCGATTCCAGCACGTAGGCCTGCAGCATCGTGTCTTCGGCGGCGCCGGCCAGGCGGATACCTTCGTTGGCGAACACGTGCGTGTCGTACTTGGCGTGGTGCAGCAGCTTGGCGCGCGCCGCGTCTTCCAGCCAGGGCTTCAAACGGGCCAGCACTTCATCCTTGGGCAACTGGACCGCACCGTCCGGCCCCCGGTGCGCGACCGGGATGTAGCAGGCCACGCCGGGCGCCACCGACATCGACAAGCCCACCAGCCGGGCCTGCATCTCGTCCAGCGACGTCGTCTCGGTGTCCAGCGCAACCAGCGATGCCTGCTGCATCAGTTCCATCCAGGCGTCGAACGCGGCCCAGTCGGAAATGATGCGGTAATCCAGCGTGGCGGGCGCGGCGGGCGCCTCGTGCGCGACGCGCGCATCGCCCGTGGGCACGCGCTCGACATCACCGGTCAGGTCGCGCAGCCACGTGCGGAAGCCGTAGCGTTCGTACAGTTCGGTCAGCGTGGCGTCGTCGCGCGGACGCGGCGTCAGGTCGTCCACGCTGTCGATGTGGCCGGTCAGATCGCAATCGCACTTGACCGTGAGCAGTTGGCGCGTCAACGGGAAATTGGGGATGGCTTCGCGCAGGTTGTTGCCGGCCACGCCCTTGATGCCATCGGCGCCTTCGATCAGCTTGTCAATCGAGCCGAATTCCGTAATCCATTTGGCGGCCGTCTTGGGCCCGACCTTGGTGACGCCCGGGACGTTGTCGACCGTGTCGCCCACCAGCATCAGGTAGTCGACGATACGCTCGGGAGGCACGCCAAACTTGTTCACGACGCCGGCTTCGTCCAGGACCTCGCCGCTCATGGTGTTGACGAGCGTGACGTGGCTGTTGACCAGTTGCGCCAGGTCCTTGTCGCCCGTAGAGACGATGGTGTGAACGTCATGCTGCGCGGCACGATGTGCCAACGTGCCAATGACGTCATCCGCCTCGACGCCTTCGATCGCCAGCACAGGCCAGCCCAGGGCGCGCACCGCGCGGTGGATGGGATCGATTTGTGCTGCCAGGTCCTCAGGCATAGGGGGACGGTGCGACTTGTATTCCGGATACAGATCGTCCCGAAACGTCTTGCCGCGAGCATCGAAGATACATGCGGCATACTCTGCCTTATGGTCAGATACAAGCTTGCGCAGCATATTGACCACGCCGTAAAGCGCGCCTGTCGGTTCGCCTTGCGCGTTGCGCAAATCGGGCATAGCGTGGAAAGCGCGGTACAAGTAACTTGAACCGTCGACCAGTAATAGCGTTTTTTTCATGGTTACAAAGGCAGATATGGATACACCCGCCGGCAAACAAATTCCGCTGATTATGTCAGAGATAAGGACGGCGGCAGACAAGCTCGCTCACATCGGGCCCGCAGTCAGCGTTTTCGGTAGCGCACGAGTCAGCCGTAATTCCCCGTACTATGAAACCACCATCGCGATCTCCGCGGCGCTGGCAGAAGCTGGCTTCGCAGTCATCGCGGGCGGCGGCCCCGGCATCATGGAAGCCGCCAACAAAGGTGCATTTGAAGCAGGAGGCACGAGCATCGGGTTGAACATCAGCCTGCCGCACGAAGCCCACAACAACGAATTCCAGACCATCAGCCTGTCCTTCGAGTACTTCTTCCCTCGCAAGGCAGCGTTCTTCATGCACAGCTTCGCCTACGTGGCGATGCCCGGCGGCTTTGGCACGCTGGACGAGCTCTTCGAAGCGTTGACGCTCATCCAGACGGGCAAGGTGCCGCCAGCGCCGATCGTGCTGGTCGGCAGCGAGTACTGGTCGGGACTGGCCGAATGGCTGGGCGACCAGGTGCTCGGCAACGGCATGATCGCCGCCCACGACCTGGATCTTTTCATCATCGAAGACGACCCCGTCAAGGTGGTGCGAAAGGTCGTGGAATTCCATGAACGGGTGATGTCCGCCGAACAGTACGCCCCTTCCCTGCCCGCCTGACACGGCGGCCGTGCTGCGGACAGGGCGTCGCCCGCGCTTGTCCGCACGCACCGCAACCTTCAGTCAAGGCGCTGCCTACGTCATCGCCTTGACGATCGCCTCGCGCGCCAGCCCCACGAACTCGCTTTCGCCGGGGCGGGCAGCGAGCAACCTGAATTCCACCGATGGCAACGGCGGCAAGCCGGGCGCCTGCAGCCGCGCCATGCCCGCACCCAGCGCCGATTCGTTCAGGCACGCAACGCCCAATCCCGCGGCGACGGCCAACTGCAGTCCCGCGACGCCGGACGCCACGTGCGATACCGCATACGGTACGCCGCGGCGCGACAACATCCGCTCAACGAATTGGCGCAGCGCGCAGGTTTCCGGCAACGCCAGCAACGGCAAGGGTTCGGCCGGCGGCGGCGTCACGCCCTCGGCCGCCATCCACAGCAGCGGTTCACGCCGCAGCAGCGCGCCGTCCGCCCGGCCGCGCGTTGCGCCCCGCTCCTGGATGACCATGGATATGCCGACGTCGAACTCGCCGCGCTCGTAAGCCGCTTCGATCGCGCCGCTTTTCATGATGGTGACGTGTAGCCGCACCTGCGGATACTGCTCGTTCAGGCGCCGCAGCAGACGGGCGACGTCCCCCGGCCGGAAGTAATCGGTGATGCACAGGCGCAGTTCGCCCCGAAGCGCCACGCCGCGCAGGTCGCGGTAGGCCTCGTCGCTCAGGGCCAGGATCGTGCGCGCATGCGCCAGGAGTCGCTGACCGGCCGGCGTGGCGCGCACGCCCGCTTTGCCGCGCACCAGCAACGGCTGGCCCGCCCTGTCCTCCAGCTTGCGCATCTGTTCACTGACGGACGATTGCGACAGGAACACCTTGGGCGCCGCGGCCGTCAGGCTGCCCGCGTCCAGCACCGCAACCAGCGTGCGAAGCTGGTCCAAGTCGAATCCGCTCATGATTTATCCAACGGCCAAATCGATGGATGGAATCGTAATTTCCCGCTTTTCCGATGTCAACGCGCTTTCTACACTGGCCCTGTACCTACCCAACCGGAGAGCCGTCATGCCCCACATCGTCATCCATCGTTCCGGCACACCCGATGCCGCCATTGACCAGCGCATCGTCGGATCCGTCGCCGGGCTGACCCAGTCCGTGCTCGGTAAAAAGCTGCCCGTCATCGCCATCACGCTGCAGCACATTCCGCACGAACTCTGGTTCATCGGCGGGCGTCCTTTGTCCGAGCACGGCAAAAACGCATTCCACCTGGACATCAGCGTCACGGACGAGACCAACACCAAGGCCGAGAAGGCGCGTTTCATCAAGGACGTCTATGCCGCGTTCCAGGAGATCCTGGGCGAACTGCACGAGTGCTCGTACGTCCATGTGATCGACGCGCGCGCGGCGGCCTATGGCTATGGCGGGCGAACGCAAGAGTACCGGCACCAGCACGGCGGGGTGTAGCCGGCGGCCGCAGTGGTTGCAGAACAAAAAAAAGCCGCGCACCCGAAGGTGCGCGGCTTTTCATTGATCCGGCGACAAGGCGGCGACTGCCGCCTTCAAGCTCAGACCGCGGCTTCGCGCGCGGCGCGCTTGCGCTCGTTTTCGAGCAGGTAGCGCTTGCGCAGACGGATCGACTTCGGGGTGATTTCCACCAGTTCGTCGTCGTCGATGAATTCCACGGCGTATTCCAGCGACATCTGGATCGGCGGAACCAGGCGCACGGCTTCGTCGGTGCCCGACGCGCGCACGTTGGTCAGCTGCTTGCCCTTGATCGGGTTCACGACCAGGTCGTTGTCACGGCTGTGGATGCCGATGATCATGCCTTCGTACAGCGCATCGCCCGGGTTGACGAACATGCGGCCGCGATCCTGCAGCTTCCACAGCGCGTAGGCCACGGCGTCGCCGTTGTCCTGGCTGATCAGCACGCCGTTGCGGCGCTCGCCGATGGAGCCTTCCTTGATCGGCGCGTACTCGTGGAAGATGTGGCTCATCAGGCCCGTGCCGCGCGTCAGCGTCAGGAATTCGTTCTGGAAACCGATCAGGCCGCGGGCCGGGATCAGGTATTCCAGACGCGTACGGCCACGGCCGTCCGGCTGCATGTCCTGCAGGTCGCCCTTACGGCGGCCCAGCTCTTCCATGACGCCACCCTGGTGCGCGTCTTCGACGTCAACGGTCAGCGACTCGAACGGCTCGCACTTCACGCCGTCGATTTCCTTGAACACCACGCGCGGACGCGACACGGCCAGCTCGTAGCCTTCGCGGCGCATGGTTTCCAGCAGAATGGTCAGATGCAGTTCGCCACGGCCCGACACTTCGAAAACCGTGTCGTCGCCCGTGTCGCGCACACGCAGCGCCACGTTGGACTTCAGTTCGCGATCCAGACGGTCGCGCACCTGGCGGCTGGTCACGAACTTGCCTTCGCGGCCGGCCAGCGGCGACGTGTTCACCATGAAGTTCATGGTCAGCGTCGGTTCGTCGATGCGCAGCATCGGCAGCGGTTCCTGGTTGACCGGATCCATCACCGTGCAACCGATGCCCAGGTCTTCAATGCCGTTGATCAGCACGATGTCGCCGGCTTCGGCTTCGTCCACCACGACGCGCTCCAGGCCATGGAACTTCAGCACCTGGTTGATGCGGCCGCGGCCGCCTTGACCATCGGGACCGAACTTGTAGGCCACTTCCATGCCCGGGCGCATACGGCCACGGTTGATGCGGCCCACGCCGATCTTGCCGACGTAGCTGTTGTAGTCCAGCGAAATGATCTGCATCTGCAGCGGGCCGTTGGGATCGTCCTCGCGCTGCGGCACGTGTTGCAGGATTGCTTCGAACAAGGGACGCATGTCGCCTTCGCGCACATCCGGCGTCAGACCGGCGTAACCGGACAGACCCGATGCGTACACGACCGGGAAGTCCAGCTGCTCGTCGGTGGCGCCCAGCTTGTCGAACAGGTCGAACGTGGCGTTGATGACGAAATCGGTGCGGGCGCCCGGACGGTCGACCTTGTTGACCACGACGATCGGCTTCAGGCCCAGGGCCAGAGCCTTGCGGGTCACGAAAATGGTCTGGGGCATCGGGCCTTCGACCGCGTCAACCAGCAGCAGCACGCCGTCGACCATGGACAGCACGCGCTCGACTTCACCGCCGAAGTCGGCGTGGCCCGGGGTGTCGACGATGTTGATGTGGGTGCCTTCGTACTCAACGGCACAGTTCTTGGCCAGAATCGTGATGCCACGTTCCTTTTCCAGGTCGTTCGAGTCCATGACCCGTTCGGTCAGCGCCTGGTTTTCGCGGAAAGTGCCGGATTGGCGCAGCAGCTGGTCGACCAGGGTGGTTTTTCCGTGGTCAACGTGGGCGATGATGGCGACGTTGCGCAAGGCGCGAGTCATAGCGAGTCCTTTAAGGTCAGGGTGGAGGGCAGCAAGCCCTCCGGCAATTCGTTCAGTGCAAGCAATGCCTGCTTGGGGTCTGGCATGGCCTGCAAGGCTTCCAGTTCAACGGCGCGTTCCAGAGAGAAGGGCCCGACGTGCGTGCGCCGCAGCGCCGTCAGGTGGGCGAAACAGCCCAGCACGCGCCCGATGTCCTGGGCCAGTGTTCGGATGTATGTGCCTTTACTGCAAGCCACATCGATCTCTGCCTGCGTCCCGGTCAGGGACAACAGCTCGATGCGGTATATCGTGATCTTGCGCGGCGCCCGCTCCAGCTCGATGCCCGCGCGGGCGTACTCGTACAGCGGCTTGCCGTCGCGCTTGAGCGCCGAGTACATCGGCGGAATCTGCTCGATGGTGCCCGAGAAACGTGACAGTGCATCGCGCAGCGCCTGTTCCTCGACAACAAAACCGGGTTCGGCGGTCGCGGTGACGTTGCCCGTCAGGTCGCCGGAATCGGTTTCCGATCCAAATTGCAGCGTAGCGCGATATGCCTTGTCGGCGTCAAGCATCGCGCCGGAAATTTTGGTGGCGCGGCCCATGCAGCACACGAGCAGGCCGGTGGCAAAAGGGTCCAGCGTGCCGGTATGGCCGGCCTTGGCCGCGTCCATGGCGCGTTTGGCGCGCTGCAAGGCGTGATTGCTCGACAAACCCACAGGTTTATCAAGCAACAGCACACCGTCGAGCGCAAGCCCGCGTCGTTTAGCCATCGTCGAAATCCGGAAAAAAATGAAGCAGTGACGACAGCCCGATCAGGACTTGTCTTCAGGCTCGTCGGGTACGCCCGAGTGCGGGCCGGGGCGGTTTGCGCGGTCGATGAGGATCGACATTTCGATGCCACGGGCGACTTGCTCGTCGTGGAAGAAGCGCAAAGTGGGGACGGTGTGGATGTGCAGAAGCTTGTAGAGCTGCGAATGCAGCCAGCCGGCCTTCTCGTTCAGCAAGGTGGTGGCGGCTTCGGGCTCGGCGCCCAAAACCGTGAACCACACCTTGGCATGCGCGTAGTCGGTCGACAGTTCCACACCCGAAATCGTGATCAGTCCAGCGCGTTTCGTGTCGATTTCGCGCTGGATGATCCCGGCCAGATCCTTCTGGATCTGGTCGGCCAGCCGCAGATTGCGGCCGGGAATGGCTTTGGACTTGTGACGGCTCATTAACAATGCCTGGCGCCTGCTTTACAGCGTGCGCGCAATTTCCTTGATTTCAAAGACTTCCAGCTGGTCGCCCACCTGGATGTCATTGTTGCCGCGCAGCGTCAGACCGCAATCGAAGCCCGACTTGACTTCCTTGACGTCGTCCTTGAAGCGGCGCAGCGACTCGAGGTGCCCCGTCCAGTGAACCACGTTGTTGCGCAGCAGGCGGACCTGGGAATCGCGGCGCACGATGCCGTCGAGCACCATACAACCGGCGATGTTGCCGAGGCGGGAGATGCTGTACACCTCGCGGATCTCGACCAGGCCGATGATTTCTTCCTTCTTCTCGGGCGCCAGCATGCCCGACATGGCGGCCTTAACCTCATCCACGGCGTCGTAGATGATGTTGTAGTAGCGCACGTCGATGCCGTTGTTCTCGGCAAGCTTCTTGGCGCTGGCGTCGGCGCGCACGTTGAAGCCGATGACGACGGCGTGCGAGGCGATGGCCAGGTTGATGTCGGTTTCCGAGATGCCGCCGACTGCGGCGTGCACGACCTGCACACGCACTTCGTCGGTGGACAGCTTGACCAGCGACTGCACCAGGGCTTCCTGCGAACCCTGCACGTCGGTCTTGACGATGAGGGTAAGGGTCTGGGTGCCTTCGCCGAGGTTGTCGAACATCGATTCCAGCTTGGCTGCCTGTTGGCGGGCCAGCTTGACGTCGCGGAACTTGCCTTGGCGGAACAGCGCGATTTCGCGCGCCTTGCGCTCGTCGGACAGCGCCATCAGTTCGTCACCGGCGGCCGGCACTTCGGTCAGGCCCTGGATCTCAACGGGGATCGAGGGACCGGCCGTCTGGATCGGCTTGCCGTTTTCGTCGAGCATGGCGCGCACACGGCCAAAGCTTGCGCCGGCCAGCACGACGTCGCCGCGCTTGAGCGTGCCGCTTTGCACGAGAATCGTCGCGACCGGGCCACGGCCCTTGTCCAGACGGGCTTCGATGACCAGACCCTTGGCGGGTGCGTCTTCGGGCGCCTTCAGTTCCAGCACTTCGGCTTGCAGCAGCACGTTTTCGAGAAGGTCGTCGATGCCCTGGCCGGTCTTGGCGGACACGCCCACGAACGGCACGTCGCCACCGTATTCTTCCGGCACGACCTGCTCGGCAACCAGTTCCTGCTTGACGCGTTCCGGGTTGGCGGCGGGCTTGTCGATCTTGGTCACGGCCACCACGATGGGCACGCCTGCGGCCTTGGCATGGTGGATGGCTTCACGCGTCTGCGGCATCACGCCGTCGTCGGCGGCAACCACCAGAATCACGATGTCGGTCGCCTTGGCGCCGCGGGCACGCATGGCGGTAAACGCCTCGTGGCCCGGGGTGTCAAGGAAGGTCACCATGCCGCGCTCGGTGCGGACGTGGTAGGCGCCGATGTGCTGCGTAATGCCGCCGGCTTCGCCCGCGGCAACCTTGGCGCGGCGGATGTAGTCCAGCAGCGAGGTCTTGCCGTGGTCGACGTGGCCCATGACGGTCACGACCGGCGCGCGCGGCAGTTGCTCGGCTTCGGATTGGGTGGCGGATTCGTCCAGGAAGGCTTCCGGGTCGTCCAGCTTGGCGGCGATGGCCACGTGGCCCAGTTCCTCGACCACGATCATGGCCGTTTCCTGATCCAGCACCTGGTTGATGGTGACCATCTGGCCCAGCTTCATCAATTGCTTGATGACTTCGGCGGCCTTGACGGACATCTTGTGAGCCAGGTCGGCCACGCTGATTGTTTCCGGCACGTGGACTTCACGTGCGATGAATTCCTGCGGCGCCGGCTCGTTGCGGCGGTCGTTCTGCTGGTTACGGCCACCACGGCCGCCCGACTTGCCACCGCCCTTGCCACCCGCACGCCAGCCGTCACGGCTGGCCGGGGCTGCCGGCTTGTCGGCCGGCTTCTTGCGCGACGAATCATCGGACCAGGTCGAAGCGACTTCGGCGGTCTTGATGGTTTTCTTCGCGCCAGGGGCAGCCGGCTTGGCGTCCTTCTTGGCCGCGGGTGCGGCGCCGGGCTTGCCGGCCGGCTTGTGCAGCGTGCCGGAGATCGGCGCGGCGGCAGGCGCCTCGGGCTCGGGCGCGCGCAGCACCTTGCGGGGACGGTTCAGCATTTCGCGCAGCGCGGCGGCCTCGGCCTCGGCGGCGCGGCGGGCTTCGTCGCGGCCTGCGGTCGTGGCGGAAGCGGCCAGCGGCGGCGCGGCACGGCGGTTGTCGACGCGACCACCCACCTTGGGCGCAGCGGCGGGCGCGGCGGCGGCGGGCTTCACGGATTCGGGTTTCGCGGCAGGCTGCGCCTGGGCGACAGGCGCGGCGGCCTGGGAGGAAGATGTTTCGGACTTATTGGCTAGCACAGCAGGTTCCGGCTTGGCTTCTTCAGCCAGAGGCTCGGTGGTTTCAGTCTTGATTTCGGGCTTGGCCTCTTCGGCCACGGGCTCGGCAGGAGCAGGCGCCGGCGTCGGTTCGGGTTCAGGCTGAGCCTGGACTTCGGGCGCTTGGGCCTCGACGGGGGCGGGCGCTTCGGCCGCGACGGATTCGGGTGCCGCGGGCGCTTCTGCCGGGGCGGCGGCTTCGGCTGCGACGGGCTCCTGCTGCGGCGCTTCGGCCTGGGCGGGAGCTTCGGCCTCTACAGGCGCCGTTTCGCGAGCTTCTGCGGCGACAGGCGCCGCGGGAGCTGCGGGTGCAGCCGGTGCGGAAACCTGCGGAGCGGCGTCTGCCGCGACTTCTTCTTCGGGACGGGCCGAGGCGGCCTGTTCGGCGGCGAGTTCGGACGGGTCGCGCTTGACGAAGACGCGCTTCTTGCGCACTTCGACCTGGATCGTGCGCGAACGCCCGGTGGCGTCGGCTTGCCGGATCTCGGAAGTCTGGCGGCGCGTCAGCGTGATCTTCTTGCCTTCGGTTGCGCCGTGTGCGCGACGCAGCGATTCGAGCAATTTCGCCTTGTCGCTGTCGGTGACGGAGTCGTCGACCGATTTGAGGTCAACGCCAGCCGAACGCAGCTGATCCAGCAGCACGTTGGCAGGCATTTTCAGCTCGGTAGCGAACTGGGCGACGGTATTACTCGACATTAGGCTCTCTCTTCCCTATAGGCAGCTATTACAAACAACGTGAACTTGCGGTGGATGAAGCGGCTGCAGCGCCCACCGCAGACCCGTGTCCTTTTGGTTATTCTTCGTCGAACCAATGGGCGCGGGCACGCATGATGAGATCGCTGGCTTCCTGTTCGGTCAGACCGGCGATTTCCGCCAGTTCGTCCGTTGCCAATTCGGCCAGATCATCACGCGTATGCACTTGACGCTCGGCCAGCTTGGCGGCCAGTTCCGGCGTCATGCCTTCGAGTTCAAGCAAATCCTGTGCGGTCTCAAGGCGCTCTTCCTGGGCGATTGCCTCGGTCAGCAGCGCATTGCGGGCACGGGCGCGCAACTCGTTGATGGTGTCTTCGTCAAACGCCTCGATTTCCAGCAGTTCCTGCATGGGAACGTAGGCGATTTCCTCGATACCGGTAAATCCTTCGTCGATCAGGATGTCAGCGACTTCCTCGTCGACGTCCAGCTTGCTCATGAACGTGGTGCGCAGACCCGAACGCTCGACTTCCTGGCGGTTCAGGCTTTCTTCCGGCGTCATGATGTTGATCTGCCAGCCGGTCAGTTCGGACGCCAGGCGCACGTTCTGGCCCTTGGCGCCGATGGCCTTCGGCAGGTTTTCCTCGTCCACCACGACGTCCATCGCATGCTTGTCTTCGTCGACAACGATGGATTCGACGTTGGCCGGCGCCAGCGCGCCGATGACGAACTGCGCGGGGTCTTCGGACCACAACACGATGTCGACCTGCTCGCCGCCGAGTTCGTTGCGCACGGCGGTCACGCGCGAACCGCGCATGCCCACACACGTCCCGATGGGATCGATACGCTTATCGTATGCCACGACGGCGATCTTCGCACGCACGCCGGCATCGCGGGCGGCAGCCTTGATCTCGAGCAGACCCTGCTCGATTTCGGGCACTTCATTCTCGAACAGCTGGCGGATGAACTCGGGCGACGTGCGCGACAGGATCACTTGCTGGCCACGCGCGGCGTGGTCAACACGCAACACGAAGGCACGGACGCGGTCGGCAACCCGCAGGTTTTCCTTGGGAATCATTTCGGAGCGCGGCAGGCGCGCTTCGATCTTGCCGGTTTCGACGATGGCGTCGCCCTTGTCCATGCGCTTGATCGTTCCGGACACGATGGTTTCACCACGGTCCAGGAAGTCGTTCAGCACCTGTTCGCGTTCGGCGTCGCGGATCTTTTGCAGGATGGCCTGCTTGGCGGCCTGGGCGCCGATACGGCCGAACTCGATGGGTTCGAGGGGCTCTTCGATGTACTCGCCTTCCTTGATGCCGGGGACGATTTCCTCGGCATCCGACAGCATTTCCTGCTTGTCGGGTTCTTGCAGACCGGCCTCGTCGGGCACGACCAGCCAGCGGCGGAAGCCTTCGTGGTCTCCCGTTTCCCTATCGATGGAAACACGAATGTCCGCATCATCCTTGAAGCGCTTTTTCATGGCCGAGGCCAGCGCACTTTCGAGAGCGCCGAACACGACGTCACGCGTGACGTTTTTTTCACGCGCCAAGGCATCGACCAACAGAAGAATTTCGCGACTCATCGCTTTTTGCCCTTGAAATCCAGAACGGGATCCAGTTTTGCACGCTCGATATCTTCGACCGTGAAATTCAACACCTGGACTTCGTTCTTTTTTGCCTCAAATTCGAGACCGAACACGGTCTTGTGCATCCCAGCAGCTGCGTCGGCTGCGGCCTCGTCTTCCGGCACGGTCAACGTGCCCGAGAAGACCTTGCGGCCGTCCAATGCCTCACGCAGCTTGATTTCGATGCGCTCGCCTGCGAAACGGCGGAACTCGGCCTCGGTGCGCAGCGGGCGGTCAACACCCGGCGAACCCACTTCGAGGCGCTTGTAGTCGATGTTCTCGACCTCATAGACCCGCGACAATTGGCGGGACACCTGCTCGCAGTCTTCGATGCGCACACCGCCGACCCGATCGATCGTGACGCGCAAAAGGCCCAGGGCGGCACGTTCCACGTCGACAAGTTCGACGTCCATGCCGGCCAGAGCCTCTTCGGTCAATGCGAATAAATCAGCCATATACTCAAAAAAAATGGGCTGTACGCCCAGCCCACCGATATTGCACAGAGCCCAGCCGCTTCCCTACTACACGTAAGGAGCAATGCTGGGCAGTGCCCTATATTGCGACCTAATTTTTGGCTTGCGCCGCCCTGATTTCCCGACCCGGTGCCGAACCCGGCTTTCGCCGGACTTGGCTGGGTACTCAGGCGCCTGTGCGCCTTCCGCGAATAGCGGCACGCGCCAAGGAGATTGCTGCAAACAGCGCCCGGCCACACGCCAGCCAGCAACACGCCAGCACAAGGCCGTGCGCCCGATCGGCCCAAATGCAGCCAACAAGCATGCAGCCGACGTGCTTTTTGCGGTAAAGCGCACTTAAAGAATCCAGTGCTTCCAGCAAAAAGCCATGACGCGAAGCCATGAAAACCATTGATTTTACCAGATAAACGGGAAAATCGCCTGATTCGTCACGGGCTTACGTTTATATGGGACGGATGCGGGGCGGCGGCGCAGTCTGCGGGCCGCCCTGCGGGGATCAGCGACCCTGACGTCCCCGGCCACCGCCCATGACGCCCAGCCGCGATTCGTGAGCCGAAGCGCTGCGGGGTTGCCAATCGTCGCCACGCTGGCCGCCGTCGGCGCGGGGACCGCCACTACGCGGCGCACGCGGCTTGCCACCGGCGCCCGGACCCTTGTTGTTGCCGCCGGTGCGCGCGCCTTCGGCCTTGTTGCCGCCGCGACCGCCCGCGGCGGGCTTGCCGCCACGACCCGGATTGCCGCTACGCGCGCCTGCCGGTTTGCCGCCAGCCGGCTTGCCGCCGCCAGGCTTGCCACCGGACTTGCCGCCAAGACGGCGGCCAGCGCCAGCCGGCGCATCGCCCATGCCGCCCGCTGCCGGATTGCCGGCCACCGGATTGCCGGCCACCGGATTGCCGGCCACCGGGCTGCTTGCCATCGGATTGCCGGCCGCGGCGTTCGCTGCGGCGCGGGGACCGCGTGCGTTGCCGCCCGCGCGCCCACCCGGCTTGCCGCCGGCCTTGCCGCCCTGCTTGCCACCGGACTTGCCGGCGCCCGCGGAGCGCGGACCCGATTTGCCCTTGCGATTGCCCAGGCCGGGTTCGCCCGAGAGCGGGTGGCCGTTGGCGTAACCACCGGCGATCATGAGGCCGGTGCCGAAAGGATCAGAAGGACACGCCGCAGCCTGCCCTGCACTGCCCAGGCCGCCGCCCTGCAACTTGCCACGGCGGCCGATGCGGGCGCCGTTCATGCCGTTGCGGTCGAGCGTGCCGAATCCGGGAGGCAAGGCGCTGTCGTGCGATTGCGGCTGCTTGGAGCGGCGACGGTTGCCCGACGAATCGTCGTCATCGCGCAACAGTCCCAACTGGACCATCAGCGCGGTCACCAGCGAAGCGTCCAGTTCGTCCCAGCGGCCACGGCGCAGCGTGCGCGGCAGCACGACATCGCCGAAGCGCGTGCGGATCAGGCGGCTGACAGTGACGCCGACCGCTTCAAACATGCGGCGGACTTCGCGGTTACGGCCTTCCTGCAGCGTGACACGGTACCAGCGGTTGCTGCCGTCGCCGCCCAGGTAGTCCAGCGCGCCGAACGCGGCCAAGCCGTCTTCGAGTTCGATGCCGTCGACCAGCGACTGGCGCTGCGCCTCGTCCATTTCGCCCAGGACACGAACGGCGTACTCGCGTTCCGTGCCATAGCGGGGGTGCATGATCCGGTTGGCCATGTCGCCCGACGTCGTGAAAATCAGCAGGCCTTCGGTGTTCAGGTCAAGGCGGCCCACCGAGAGCCACTTGCCGGTACGCAGCTTGGGCAGCCGGGCAAACACGCTGGCGCGGCCACCGGGGTCGTCGTGGCTGACGATCTCGCCGGCGGGCTTGTGATACAGGATCACGCGCGGCGGCTTTTTTGTGTTGGTACGCATGATGGGCTTGCCATTGACACGCACCTGATCGTTGGGCCCCACGCGCTGACCGATATGCGCCGGTTCGCCGTTGACGGACACCCGGCCCGCGACGATCAGCTCTTCCATTTCGCGGCGCGACCCGATGCCTGCGTCGGCCAGCACCTTGTGCAGCTTGGGCATGACCGCTTCGCTGTTCAGGTATTTGCCCAGACGCTGCTCCATGCGGTCAGCCGTATCCAGGTAGGACAGCGCCTGCTCGGCTTCCTGCTCGCCACCCCGGGAGTCCACGGACTCGACCGGTGCGGCGGGCGCAGTGGCCTGCCCTTCGGCGGCGGGCGCCTGTTCGGCGGCAGCGTCGCCACGGCGGCGGCGGAACGGGGTCCTCAGCTTGCGGCCGCGGCTGCGGGCGCCGGCTTCGCCCTCGGCGGCCGGTTCGCGCGCGGCGGAGGATTCCGGCTGCGCGCCGGCAGCGGCGTCATCCGAACGGGGGGTGTCGTCCTGCATTGCTGTATTCGTTGTCACTGGGACAGCTCCGAATTTCAAACTTGGGTAGGCCTGCCGGGAGCAGGCTCGTCATCATCTGGGAACGCCGAATCCGGTTCAGACCCGGACCGGTCGGGGTCCGCCTGTTCCGAAGCCGCGGCGGCAGCATCGGGTTCGGACTGAACAGCCTCGTCAAGACCGTAAACGGGCTCACGCCTGGCGTCGCCAGGGGCCTCGGCATCGGTCTTGTCAGTCGGGTCAGTCGGTTCCGCGTGTTTTGCGTTCTCGACTCTTTCCTTCGCAGCACCGGCCTCGGAGGCATCGGCGGCCATATCGGAAATGTCGTTGCCAGCTCTGTCGTCGGGAAGATCGGACGAGAGCGGCGTATTGGACAAGCCTTCGGCTTGCTCCCGGACGATGGATTCGTCGGCGGGATCCGCGCCTTCTTCTGTGCGCGAAAGCTGGGATTCTACGCTATCGATGGCCGCTATGGGGACATCGTCTTCCGAAACAGACAATTCCGCAACGGGGAAAATCTCGGAGGATTCGGCATCAGGATCGGCGGCAGGCGGATTTTCGTCTTCTTGCGCCACTTGTTGCGGGGCGTCCGCCTCATCCTGGGCGATGTCGTCCGCCCCGGAAACGGACGCTTGCGCGCCATCTTCCGCCGGCGACGCGTCCGCACCACCCTCACCATCAGCCGGCTCCGGCGACGCGTCCGCACCGCCCTCGCCATCAGCCGGTTCCGGCGTCTCGCCCAGCACCTGCTGCACTTCGCCCAGATCCAGCCCGGCGAGCGCGGCGGCAGCGTGCGCGGTTTCCAGCGGCGGCAGCTCGTCCAGCGCACGCAGCCCCAGATCGTCAAGGAACTGGCGCGTAGTGCCGAACAGCGCGGGACGACCCGGCGCGTCGCGGTGGCCAATGACTTCGATCCAGCCGCGGTCCTCGAGGGCCTTCACGATCTGCGACGAAACCGTCACGCCGCGGATATCTTCGATGTCGCCGCGCGTCACGGGCTGGCGCCAGGCGACGATAGCAAGCGTTTCCATCACGGCGCGCGAATACTTGGGCGGCTTTTCAGGGCTGAGGCGCTCAAGGTAGCGCTGCATGCTGGGGCGGCTCTGGAAACGCCAGCCGGAGGCGAGCTGTACAAGCTCCAGCCCGCCGTCGGCCCAGTTGCCTTGCAAGGTCTCCAGAAGCCGGCGCACCGTGCTGCTGTCGAATTGTTCATCATCCCCGAACAGCTTGCGCATATCGGAAATCTGCATCGGCTGAACCGCGCACAGCAGCGCGGTTTCCAGCACGAGTATTGCCTCGCTATCGTTCATCGACATCCAAATTCAAAAAGGGGCTAACTTGCGCTTGGTTGGAAATAAGGTTAATATTCTTTTTTCAGACGCGGGGTGGAGCAGTCTGGCAGCTCGTCGGGCTCATAACCCGAAGGTCGTAGGTTCAAATCCTGCCCCCGCAACCAATTTGATGAAGGCCTGGCATTCGCCGGGCCTTTTTCATTTGCGGCGCCGGATTCAAAATAAATAATCGAGCGGTCGGCGTGGCAATTCAAACCCGCGTGGCACTTCGAACCCGTGCCGCGATTCAATCGCGCACCGCAACTCAAACCAACGACGTGATTCGTTTCGACGCCACCGGCAGCGGTGCCGCGGAATCCAAATCCACGCATCTCGGCGCGGCCACCCGCGGATCTCCCCACGCGACGCCCGCCCGCAAACGACCGAGCCGCCGCAAAAGCGGCGACGCAACAGTCAATGTTGGCTTGCGAAATTGTCACTGGGTTCCTGTTTACCGCCACGCCCACACCTCATGGCGCTGCCCTGCGCTAAGACCACCACGCCGGCGCCCGTAAGGCGGAATGCCTGCCGCGGCTGCGCGGCTGCGGCAAAACGTCTGAGCAAATTCTGGAAAAGCTGGCGCCAGCAACGCTGACGCCATATCGCCAATATGGCCGCGGAACGCGCCGGAACCTCCGGCACCAACCCTTTCCGCGAAGATTGATAGCAAAGACTAGAACCGACGGGCATCGGCCATTGCCGTGCGGCCGAACGCCGCTGCCAGACCGGCTCGCCCCCTTGCGCAAACCGAGCCGGGCTCTGGATTGCGCCGGCCTGCCACCAGGCCGGAACGATTGTTAGGTATTTTTTGGGTCAAAAGCTGGCAAATTATACCGCCATCTATTCAGGCCTCAAGCTGCGGCGTACCCGTTATCGGCCCGCCAACCCGCCGCGCCGGCCTACCCCTCACCCGTCCGCCACTCAGCCCGCCGGCTTGTCCCACGGCGCCGACCCCAGCCGCTCGGCCAGATAATCCATCATCGAACGCAAAATCAGGGGCATCTGCCGGCGCGAGGCGTACACGCCATAAATGCCTAGTTCCTGGGGTTTGCATTGGGGCAGGATGACCTGCAGCTTGCCCGACGCGATGTATTCGGCCGCATAGTACGTCGGCAACATCGCGATACCCGCCCCTTCCACGGCGGCACTGCACAACACCGAGACTTCGTTGGCACTGATGCTTCCCCCCACGGGCACGTCGACCGGCTCGCCATCGCGCTCGAAACGCCACAGGCTCTTGCCGAAATACGAATGGGTCAGGCAATTGCGCAACGACAGATCCTCGACGCGCGCAGGCACGCCTTCGCGCGCAAGATATTCCGGAGAGGCGCAGACCACCGATCGGCACACCGCCAGCTTGCGCGCAATCAGATTGGGATCCAGATCATTGGTGATGCGCACCGCGAGGTCGACCCGCTCTTCCACCAGATTGACCGCGCGCTCGACCAGCATCAGGTCCACGGACGTTCCGGGGTGGCGTTTGACGTAGTCGGTGACGGCCGGCGCCAGATGGCGGGCGCCAAACGACATGCTTGTCGTGATGCGCAGCAGGCCGCGCGGCGTATCCTCGGGTGTGGCGACGGCGCTGTGCAGATCGCCGACCATATCCAGCATCTGGCGGCAGCGCGGCAGGGTTTCGGCGCCAGCTGGCGTGAGGCTCAGGCGCCGCGTCGTGCGATGCAGCAGGCGCACCCCAACCCATTGCTCCATCTCGGCCAGGTATCGCGACACCATGGCGCGAGACATGTCCAGATGCACGGCGGCCGCCGACAGGCTGCCCCGATCGGCAACCTCAACGAACACCTGCATGGCTTTCAGTCGATCCATCACTGTCTCGGCAAGTGCATCAGACCGTACCGGTTATACCGTATTTCCGTGCAGCATCCGCAACGGAATATCGATCAATGAAACGGGGTCCTTCGGCGCAATCACGCGGACGATTGGCCCAAAGCGTGACGCACAGCGGCAGCCACCTCCGGCACGGCCAAGCCGCGAACGATGAACACCAGCCGCGAGACGCGCACATCATCCGGCCATTCATTCAAGGACTGCAACGGATACAACTCGCCATGCACGCCATGCACTTCACACGGACTTGATTCACCGGCGAAACACACGATGCCTTTCATCCGGAGCACGCCCGGCCCGTAGCGCTCCTGGATAGGCGCGACGCCTGCCAAAAACGCCGCTCGGCTCATCGGCGTTTCCAGCGTGAGTGAAAAACTGCTTACGTCCGCATGCCGTACAGCGGCCGATGACGAGAATGCGCCAAGCCACTTTGCCGTGACCTTCCCGTCGCGACGAGCAAGCAAGTCCGGCCCTTGGAGCAAGCCATCGGCCAACGGGGCATCCGGGCGTTGCACGTAGCGCCGCGCGCCAGGATTGATGGCCTCGATCGCCAGTTCGACTTCGTGCAGTTGCGCCGCATCGACAAGATCGGATTTGCTGATTACGACGGTATCAGCAAGCGAAAGCTGCCGGGCCGCCTCGGGCTGCGCGCGCAGCTGTTCCGCGCCGTGCGCAGCTGACACCACGACGATTGCGCCGCGATACGCGTAGCGCTCGGCCAGAAAGCGTTCGTGCTTCAGTGTGAAGAGGATGGGCGCCGGATCGGCAAGACCGCTAGTCTCGATGATGACGCGCCGGAACGGCTTGATCTTGCGCGCGAGCGCCTGCATGAAGAGATCACGCAAGGTGTCGACCACCGAACCGCTGACCACGCAGCACAGACACCCACCCTCGACCAGCACGACCTTGTCCGGCGCCAGACGCACCAGATGATGGTCCACGCCGATATCGCCATATTCATTAACGATGACCACCGCGTCGGCGTACTCAGGCGCTTGCAGCAGCCGGTTCAAGAGCGACGTCTTGCCGCTGCCCAGAAAGCCCGAGATGACGGTGACACCGATGCGCTTGTCTTGCACCGGCCGGTCGCCCTGCCCGCCTTGATCGCGGCCGCGCTTGTCGTCATTCATGCCGATCGCCTTAGTTGTCGATGCGCACTTGGTAAATACCCATGCTGTGGACCTTTACGCACAGAGACGCGAACACCACCGCAAAAACCAAAAGGGCCACTCACTTGCGTGAGCGGCCCAAAATTCTTTTGGCTCCCCGAGCTGGGCTCGAACCAGCGACCTGCGGATTAACAGTCCGTCGCTCTACCGACTGAGCTATCGGGGATCTGCCAAGACCGAAATTATGAACTAAAAATTCGGCGCATGCAAATCTCGTTTTTTTCTGAATTTTTTGCGCTTCTAGTTGCCCATCGCGAAAAAACTCTGATATAGTTTCGGTCTTTCCAGATCGGGCCCTAAAAAAGCCGACGAACTGGAAGAAAAAAGATGTTTTGCTAGCGCTTTCCGGCTTGGTCCAGAAACAAAAGCAAATGGTCTTGCCGGCATAGCTCAGTTGGTAGAGCAGCGCATTCGTAATGCGAAGGTCGTAGGTTCGACTCCTATTGCCGGCACCAGATTTCCAAAAAGCAGCCCTCTCGGGCTGCTTTTTTCATTTCATCCCTGCCCGCCCTCATCTCCACCCCGCCACCCTGGCCGGGAACTCGCGCTGATCGCCGCGCGTCCAACCCCCTTGGACCATCCCAGCGGAATAAACCATGCGCATTCTTCTCGTGGAAGACGACATGATGATCGGCGAAAGCGTACTGGACTGCCTGCGCGCGGAACACTACGCCGTCGATTGGGTTCGGGACGGCAGCGCGGCGGACTCTGCGCTGCGCACCGATCCTTACGACCTTGTACTGCTCGACCTGGGCCTGCCCAAGCGGGACGGACTGACGTTGCTGCGCGACATGCGCACCCGCAAGGACCGCACGCCGGTGCTCATCGCCACTGCGCGCGACGCGGTCAGCGACCGGATTGCCGGGCTGGACGCGGGTGCCGACGACTACATCGTCAAACCCTATGACGTGGACGAACTGCTGGCGCGCATGCGGGCACTGATTCGCCGCAGTGCGGGCCGGGCCGAGCCCATTTTTGAACACGACGGCGTTACCATCGACCCGCAATCGCACGCCGCCATGGTCGACGGCGCGCCGGTGGCGTTGACCGCGCGCGAATGGGCGGTGCTGGAACCGCTGATCGCGCGGCCCGGCATGATTTTTTCGCGCGCACAGCTCGAGGAAAAACTCTATAGCTGGAAAGACAGCATCAGCAGCAATGCCGTTGAGGTTTATATTCATGGCCTGCGCAAGAAACTGGGTCCCAACCTGATCCAGAACGTCAGAGGCGTCGGCTATGTCATCCCCAAAACATGAGCATTCCGCTTAGCTATTCGCTGAGAGCCCGGCTGCTTTTCTTTCTGCTGGCCGCCATTGCGGTCGGCGCGCTGGTGCAAGGCGCAATCGCCTACCGCAGCACCCTGGCGCAGGCCGACGACATCTTCGACTCGCTGCTGCAGCGCACCGCCCTGTCGTTGGGCACCGGCGACGGGCTGCTGAGCACCGGCCCCACACATGCGCGCGGCGCCGGATCGCCGGTTGCCGATGACCTCATCATCCAGATCTGGACGCCGGACGGCTTGCGCGTCTTCAACTCACGCTCGCGCCTGCGCCTGCCCAGCCAGATCGTATTGGGGTTTTCCGACGCGAAGCTGGAAGGCGAAACCTATCGCGTGTATGCGCTGGCCACGCCCTTCCAGGTGATTCAGGTGGCGCAGGACATGCGCGTGCGCAAGAACATGGCCAGCGCCCTTGCGCTGCGCACCGTCGCGCCGATTGCCGCCGCCGCGCCGCTGCTGATGCTGATCATCTGGTGCGTCGTCAGTTGGTCGCTGCGTCCGGTCAAGCGCGCGCGCGCCCAGGTGGCCGCTCGCCAGCCCGAAGATCTGTCGCCCGTCAGCGTACGCGGGCTGCCTGATGAAATCCGCCCGCTGGTGCAGGAACTGAACCTGCTGCTCGAACGCATGCGCGGCGCTTTTGCGCAGCAGAAGCAATTCGTGGGCGACGCGGCGCACGAACTGCGCTCGCCGCTGGCGGCGTTGCGCCTGCAGATGCAGGCGCTGCAGCGCGCAGCAGACCCCGCCGCGCGCCAGCTTGCCGAACAGCGCCTGACTGCCGGCATCGACCGCGCTACGCGGCTGGTCGAGCAGTTGCTGTCGATGGCGCGCCAGGAAGGCGCCCAGGAGCAGACGCCGCTGGCGCCGGTGGATCTGGCGGACGTGCTGCGGCAGGCGCTGTCCGAGACACTGCCCGAAGCAAACGCCAAATCCATCGACGTCACGCTGGACGGCGATACGCAAGCGCAGATGCAGGGCAATCGCGATGCGCTGGTGCTGCTGGTGCGCAATCTGCTGGACAACGCGATCAAGCACTCGCCTGCCGGTGGCCGCATCGGGATGCGTCTGGAACACGGCCCGGGCCGCATTTCGCTGATGATCGACGACGAGGGGCCCGGCATCCCGGTCCATGAGCGCGAACGCGTGTTCGACCGCTTCTACCGGGCCGAAGGCAACACGACGCATGGCAGCGGATTGGGACTGGCCATCGCACGCACCATTGCCGACCGCCACGGCGCGACCATCACCCTTGAAGACGCGCCGTCCGGCCAAGGCCTGCGGGCGCGCGTCAATTTTCCCGCTTAGCCTGGATTTTTCCCGCTTAAGTTTCCCCTAAGTGTGCGGCCCGAAGATAGCGCCATGTTCCCAACATGATCGCAGGAGCCGACATGAAGACCACGCAAATCAAACCCTCGCGCCTCGTCCTGGCGCTGCTTGCAGCCGGCGCCATTGGCGGCGCAGGCGCAACCGCCTTGACCGGCAGCGTTTCGATGGCTGCCGAAGCCCCCGCCGCCACCGCTGCGTCCCAGCCGATCAGCGCGTCCGTGCCGCCCAACTTCGCGCAAATCACGCGCGAGTCCGGTCCGGCCGTCGTCAACATCAGCGTCAGCGGCACGCGCAAGGTGTCGGCCGCCGAAAGCGACGACCCGTTCGCGCAGTTCTTTGGCCAGGTGCCCGGCGCTCGTGGCCGCGCGCCGGCTCGTGAAGTCCCGATGCGCGGCGAAGGCTCGGGCTTCATCGTCAGTTCCGACGGCATCATCCTGACCAATGCGCACGTGGTCCAGGACGCCAAGGAAGTGACAGTAAAGATGACCGACCGCCGCGAATACAAGGCCAAGGTCCTGGGCGCAGACCCGCAGACCGACGTCGCCGTCATCAAGATCGAGGCGAAGAACCTGCCGGTCATCAAGGTGGGCGACGTGAACAAGCTGCAGGTGGGCGAATGGGTGCTGGCCATCGGCTCGCCCTACGGCCTGGAGAACACCGCCACCGCCGGCATCGTCAGCGCCAAGGGCCGTTCGCTCCCGGACGACACCTCGGTGCCGTTCATCCAGACCGACGTGGCCGTGAACCCCGGCAACTCGGGCGGTCCGCTGTTCAACGACCGCGGCGAAGTCGTGGGCATCAACTCGCAGATCTACAGCCGCACCGGCGGCTTCCAGGGCCTGTCGTTCTCGATTCCCATCGACCTGGCCTACAAGATCAAGGACCAGATCCTTGAGCACGGCAAGGTGCAGCATGCGCGCCTGGGCGTGACGGTGCAGGAAGTGAATCAGGACCTGGCCGACTCGTTCAAGCTGGATTCGCCGTCGGGCGCACTGGTGTCGAGCGTCGAAAAGGGCAGCGCCGCCGAAAAGGCCGGCCTGCAGCCGGGCGACGTGGTGCGCAAGATCGACGGCAAGACCATCGTGTCTTCCGGCGACCTGGCTTCGACGATCACCATGGCCGCCCCCGGCGAGAAGATCAAGCTGGACGTATGGCGCAACGGCGGGCAGAAGGAGATGGTCGCAACGCTGGGTGGCGTGCCCAAGGACAAGACCCAGGCGTCGGCCGACGGCCAGGAAGTGCAGCGCGGCCAGCTTGGCCTGGCGCTGCGCCCCCTGAGCCCTCAGGAGCAGCAGGAGTCGGGTGCGGAAGGCCTGCTCATCGAGCGTTCTGCAGGCCCCGCCGCCAAGGCTGGCATTCAGCCCGGCGACGTGCTGCTGTCCCTCAATGGGGTGCCGGTGCACAACGTCGGCCAGGTGAAGGCCGAGTTGTCGAAGGCGGGCAAGACCGTAGCCTTGCTGGTGCAACGCGGCGAAGACAAGATCTTCGTGCCGGTGCAGATCGGCTGATCAGCCGGGTCTGATCAGCCGGGCATCACTCCGCGTCGGGCTGGTTGCCCGGCGCGGCCGCTTCAAATGCCGGCAGGGCCCGGCACGCCGCGTCGATGCGCAGCACATTGGGCATGGCCGACAGGTCACACTCGAAGCGCTGCGCATTCGCCACTTGCGGCACCAGGCACAGGTCCGCGATGGTCGGCGTGTCGCCGTGGCAGAACCGACCCGTGGCGGGGGAAGCAGCCAGTTGGGCTTCCAACGCTTCAAGACCCTGATGCACCCAGTGCTTGTACCAGGCCGTCTTGGCCGCTTCATCCACGCCCAGCGTGTGCTTCAGATACTTCAGCACGCGCAGGTTGTTCAGCGGATGCGTATCGCAGGCGATGCCCAGCGCCAGATCGCGCACACGCGCACGGCCGATGGCGTCGGCAGGAAGCAGCGGCGTTTCCGGGTGCGTTTCTTCCAGGTATTCGATGATGGCCAGCGATTGGCCGATGACCGCATCGCCATCGACCAGCGTGGGAACCAGCGCGGTCGGGTTCACCTTGCGGTAGCCGGCCGACAGTTGCTGGCCGCCATCCTTCAGAAGATGAACCGGCACGGTCTCGTACGGCAGGCCCTTCAGGTTCAGGGCAATGCGTACGCGATACGCGGCCGAGCTGCGGAAGTAGCTGTAAAGCTGCATGGTGTCTCCTCGGTATTCTTGTGGCGCCGCCCGCGTGGGCGGCGCTTGTTCATTCCAGCGATTCGGTCTGGGCCGCCTTGCGCGACAAGCCCTTGGGCAGCGGAAACGCGACGTTTTCTTCCAGCCCCGGCATCTTGCGCACCGAGACGGCGCCAAGTTCCTTGACGCGCGCGATCACCTGCTGCACCAGCACTTCCGGCGCCGAGGCGCCCGCGGTCACGCCGATGCGCTTGCGGCCGACGAGCCAGGCGGGGTCGATGGATTCCGCGCCGTCGATAAGATAGGACGCGACGCCCTTGCGCTCGGCCACTTCGCGCAGGCGATTGGAGTTCGAGCTGTTGGGGCTGCCCACGACCAGCACCAGATCGCATTCCGGCGCCAGGATCTTGACCGCATCCTGCCGGTTCTGCGTGGCGTAGCAGATGTCGCTTTTCTTGGGCTCGGCGATGCTGGGAAAGCGCGCCTTCAGCGCCTGCGACACCGCGGCCGCGTCATCGACCGACAGCGTGGTCTGCGTGACGTAGGCCAGGTTTTCCGGATCGGTGACTTCGAGGCTGGCGACGTCTTCGACGGTTTCGACGAGGTACATGCCGCCCTGCGCTTGGCCCAGGGTGCCTTCGACCTCGGGATGCCCCTTGTGGCCGATCATGATGATCTCGCGGCCGGCGGCGCGCATGCGCGCGACTTCGATGTGAACCTTGGTGACCAACGGGCAGGTGGCGTCAAAGACCTGCAGCCCGCGCGCTTCCGCTTCAGCGCGCACGGCCTTGGAGACGCCATGCGCCGAAAACACCACGATGGCGCCCGCGGGCGCATCGTCGAGTTCGTCGATGAAGATGGCGCCCTTGGCGCGCAGGTCTTCCACGACGTAGCGGTTGTGAACGATCTCGTGACGCACATAGATGGGCGCGCCGTGCAGTTCGATGGCCCGTTCGACGATATCGATGGCGCGATCCACGCCTGCACAGAAGCCGCGCGGCTGCGCCAGCAGGACTTCGGCGTCGGAGGCGGTGACAGCCTGGCTCATCAAAGCACTCCCAGCAGCGCCACGTCCACTTTCAGGCTGATGCCTGCCAGCGGGTGGTTGAAATCGAATAGCGCGGATTCGTCGTTGATTTCCTTGAGGACGCCCGAATAGCGGCCGCCATTGGGCGCGGTGAATTCAACCAGGTCGCCGGGCTCGAACGTGGCGTCCTCGCCGGCGTGCTGCGCCAGCATGGCGCGCGTCACGCGCTGGATCAGTTCGGGATTGCGGTCGCCGTAGGCGTCTGCCGGCTCGATGGTGACGCTGAACTTGTCGCCCTCGGCGCGGCCGACCAACGCGGCCTCCAGGCCAGGGGCCCACTGCCCGGCGCCCATTTGCAACGTGCCGGGACGGCCGTCGAAGGTGTCGGTGAACACGGAACCCGCCCCCGGGCCCGAGGCCAGGGTGATGCGGTAATGCAGCGTCAGGTAGGAATCCGGACGGACCAAAACGTTCACTTCATTAGAGGCGATGCTCACGATCTGCCACCGTATGGGTATTTGAGTAAACCCTGATTTTAGAGCCTCTTATGAAATTGTCCGTCCGGCTGCCAAAACAAGACCGTCCCCGAGAGCGTCTGCTCCGTCACGGGGCCGCATCGATCCAGGATGCCGAGCTGCTGGCCGTCGCGCTGCGCACGGGGATTCCAGGGCTGAATGTAGTGGATCTGTGCCGTCAATTGCTGGACCGGTTCGGCGGGCTGCGCGGGTTGCTGAGCACCTCGCCCCAGGACCTGATGTCCATCGCCGGATTGGGGGCGTCCAAAGCCTGCACCCTGGCGGCGCTGCTGGAACTGGCCCGCCGCGCCATGGAAGAAGACCTGGTTCGGGACACCGCCATGAACCACCCCACCCGAGTGAAACAATATTGCAAGGCGGCGCTCGGCCATCTGCAAGTGGAGCACTGCATCGCCCTGTACCTGGACGCCCAGCTGCGCCTGATCGCCACGGGCGAACTGGCGCGGGGCACGCTCTCGCAGGCGGCGGTCTACCCGCGGGAGGTCGTGCGCGAGGCCTTGCGCCACCACGCGGCGGCCCTCATCGTGGCGCACAACCACCCGTCTGGCGTGGCGTCGCCCAGCGCGGCAGACCACGGCTTCACGCGGCACCTGAAGGAAGCCCTGGCGCTCGTGGACATCAAACTGATCGACCACCTGATCGTCGCGGGAGGCTCGGCGGTGTCGCTGGCTGAACTGGGCTGCCTCTGACCGCAACAAGCGCCGGAATTCCGTTAGACTACCGCCCGATATTGTTTTAGGCTTAACCTAATTCCGGCCCTCGCGACCTTTCCTTGCCCGCCATGAAACGCCTGTGGGACATTTCCCCGCCCGTCTCGACGGCATCTCCCGTCTTTCCGGGCGACACGCCGTACCGCCAGCAATGGAAATGGACGCTCACGCCCGGCTGTCCGGTCAACGTCAGCGAAATCACGATGTCGCCGCACATCGGCGCGCATGCCGACGCCCCGCTGCACTACCAGAACGGGGCCGCAGCCATCGGCGCAGTCTCGCTTGAACCCTTCCTGGGCCCTTGCCGCGTAATCCATGCGATCGACTGCGGCGATCTCATCACGATCGACCATCTAGCCCATGCGGCGCACAACCTGCCGCCCCGCGTGCTGGTGCGCACCGCCAAGCACGCCGCGCAGGACTGGTGGACGGATGACTTCTCCGCCTACGCGCCCCAGACCATCGAATGGCTGGCCGAACGCGGCGTCATGCTGATCGGTCTGGACACCGCCAGCATCGACCCCGCTTCCAGCAAGACCCTGGACAGCCACCATACGATCTTGCGGCACGACATGCGGGTACTGGAGAACCTGGTGCTCGACGACGTGCCGGAAGGCGATTACGAGTTGATCGCCTTGCCGTTGGCGCTGATCCAGGCCGATGCCAGCCCGGTCCGCGCGGTCCTGCGCGAACTGTAGGCTGATTTGCCGGCCCGGGCGCGGCTGCCCGACAGCAGCCGCCCCGCTTGGAGAATCGACCATGCAATTCCTTTTCGCGCCCCACTGGCGCGCCCTGCCCGCATCCGCCCGCCGCGCCGCGCCGCCCTGCCACGGAGGCCGCGCATGAGCCAGAACGAACGCCCCGAAGACATCGTCCACCAGGAAAAGGCGCAACTCGATTTCGCGCGCGACATGACCTACGGCGATTATCTGCATCTTGATGAACTGCTTGGCGCCCAGCACCCGATGTCGCCCGAGCACAACGAGATGCTGTTCATCATCCAGCACCAGACCAGCGAGCTCTGGATGAAGCTGATGCTGCACGAACTGCGGGCCGCGATCGCCAGCGTCGCAGAGGACCGCCTGCAGCCGGCCTTCAAGATGCTGGCGCGCGTCAGCAAGATCATGGAGCAGCTCGTCCACGCCTGGGACGTGCTGGCAACCATGACGCCGCCTGAATACTCTGCGTTGCGTCCCTACTTGGCGCGCTCCAGCGGATTCCAGAGCTACCAGTACCGCCAGGTCGAATTCCTGCTGGGCAACAAGAACGCGGCCATGCTCAAGCCGCATTCGCACCGCGCCGACCTGCTGGCCCAGGTGCAGAGCGCTTACGAGGCCCCGTCGCTGTATGACGAGGCGCTGCGCCTGCTGGCGCGCAACGGCCTGGATATTCCGGCCGATCACCTGGAACGCGACTGGACCCAGCCGTATCAGGCGTCGGCGGCGGTCGAAGCCGCCTGGCTGACGGTCTACCGCGACACGGACCGCTATTGGGCGCTCTACCAGCTTGGTGAAAAGCTGACCGATCTGGAAGACGCCTTCCGGTTGTGGCGATTCCGCCACGTTACGACGGTCGAACGCGTCATCGGCTTCAAGCGGGGCACGGGCGGCACGTCTGGCGTGGATTACCTGCGGCGCATGCTGGAAGTGGTGCTGTTTCCGGAAATCTGGAAACTGCGCACGGATCTCTGACATTTGCGTCGCGCTGAAACCCGGGCTGCATGACAGCCCGGGCGCCCATTTGCGGCTGGCCGCAGGCAGCATCGCGTGCTAGAATGCGGGGTTACTTTTTGGATACGTGGCTAGCGCCTGTCGCGCCAAGATTTGGTAGCGAACCGCGGCAGCGGAACCAGGCAGCTGTAGCTGGCGACCCTAACTCTTGAAAAAGACTCGACCGAGTCTAGGAAAGCACCATGAAAGAAGGCATTCACCCCGAATACCGCGAAGTCGTCTTCGCCGACCTGCAAACGGGCAACAAGTTCATCACCCGTTCGACCGTCCAAACGCGCGAAACCGTTGAACTCGACGGCAAGACGTACCCGCTCTTCAAGTGCGACGTGACCTCCGAATCGCACCCGTTCTACACTGGCGCCCAGACCCGCATCGTCGAAACCGGCCGCGTGGAAAAGTTCCGCGCCCGCTTCGCCCGCACGGCTGGCACGGTCAAGTCCGCTTCCTGATCCTGTTGCTCCTACGGGAGTCACAGCAAAAAGGCAGCCTTCGGGCTGCTTTTTTTTCCCCCCTCGACGCCAGAAGGCCGGTCAGGGGGTGGCGCATCCCGACCACTCGGTTACATTAACGCCCGTGTCCCCACTTTCCATTTCCACGCCGGCCCGGCTTACGTCGGTAGCCACCGCAAAACTGCCCCGCCTTATCCTGCTGGGCCTGTCCCTGGCCTACATCGTGGCCGGGCTGTTCATGCGCGACCCGTGGAAAACCGACGACGCCGTCGGACTGGCGACGATGATCACCGCGATCCGCGAAGGCGGCCTGACCTGGCTGCTGCCGCAGGTGGGGCACCTGGCCCACGCCGAGGAAGGTCCGCTGATCACCTGGGTGGGCGCCATCAGCATCTGGCTGTTCGGGCCGTTCATCGGGGACATCACTGCCGGCCGCCTGCCCAATCTGCTGTGGTTCGGCATCACGGCCTCGAGCGTCTGGTACGGCACGTATCTGCTCGGCCGCCGGGCCGAAGCCCAGCCGCTGGCGCTGCCCTTTGGCGGGGAACCCGAACCGCGCGACTACGGCCGCATGCTGGCCGACGCCGCCCTCCTTTTGCTGCTTGCCACGGTCGGCATCCTGCAGCGCACCCACGAAACCACCGTCATCCCCGCCATCATGGCATGCCAGGCGCTTGCGTTCTATTCGCTGGCGCGCACGGTGGATCGTCCCGTCACCGGCTCGACCACGCTGGGCATTGCGCTGGCTGCCAGCTTCCTGACGCGCGGTTGGGTGGGCGCCCTGCCCATCATGGTCGGCGTGGCGCTGGCCTTCTATCCGCGCAGCCAGCTCTGGAAGTGCAAGCGCTGGATGCTGTGGGCCGCGGTGCTGGCAACCGGTCTGATCCTTGCCTGGTGGATTCCCGCCAGCCAGGGCAGCGAGTACTGGATCCGCAACTGGAAGACCTGGAATCTGTCGTCCTTCGCCATCCCTGGCCTGCACGACGCCGCCCGCACGCTACGCGACCTGCCGTGGTACCTGTGGCCGACCTGGCCGCTGGCGCTGCTGGCGATCTGGCGGTGGCGCGCCTGGATCTACGCGCCGCACATCTGGGTGCCGCTGATGCTGCTGGTGTGTTCGGCGGTGATCCTGTTCTTCGTGGATGAGGCCAGCGATTCCGAATTCGTGCTGCTGGCCGTGCCGTGCGCGGTGCTGGGCGCGTTCTCGCTGCCCACGCTGCGCCGCGGCGTGGTGAACACGCTGGACTGGTTTGCCGTCATGTGTTTTTCGCTGACGGTGGCCACCGCCTGGCTCGGCTGGGTGGCCCTGCACTTCCAGTGGCCGGCGCAGATTTCTCGCAACATCGCCCGCCAGACCACCGGTTATGAACCCGTGATCTCGTGGGTCGCCTTTGCGCTGGCGCTGCTCTTCACCCTGGGGTGGATCGTCCTGGTCGTCTGGCGGCTGCGCGTGCGTCCCCAGGCGCTGTGGCGCGGCACCGTGCTGTCGGCCGGCGGCCTGACCGTAACGTGGATCCTGCTCGTGCTGTTGTGGCAACCTGCCGTGGACTACGCACGCAGCTATCGCACGGTGTCCGGCCAACTGGCCCAGGCCATCGCGCAGCACAAGCGCCCGGGCGAGTGCATCCGGGGGCTCAGCCTGGGCAGCGGCCAGCGTGCCTCGTTCCTGATCTTCAACAACCTGTCGTTCCCGTTCGACACGCGCTGCACGCTGGTCCTGCAACAGACCACCAACCAGAGCCTGCGCGACGGCACGGCCGCGTACAGCGAAGGCGCCGAAGTCCTCTGGCAAGGCGGCCGCCGCGCCGACCGTTCCGAAGTCTTCCGCCTGCTGCGAACCGGCGTCAAGCCATGACCGCCGCGATCGGGGCGCCGATGACCTTCGGCGCCACCCTGCGCGGCATCGCCAGGCAGGCCTGGCCCGTCCTCATCAGCCAGTGGGCCAGCATCTCTTTCGGGGTGCTGGACACCGCCATGACGGGACACTCCAGCCCCGACGATCTGGCGGCAATGGCGCTTTCCGCTTCCATCTACATCACCGTCTTCGTCGGCCTGATGGGTGTCGTGCACGCCCTGATCCCGATCCTGGCGCAGCAGTTCGGCGCCGGCAACAACGCGGAAGTCGGAAAGAGCTGGGGCCAGGGCGTGTGGCTGGCGCTCGGCCTGTCGGTCGTGGGCGCCGCGCTGATGCTGTTTCCGGACATGTGGCTCTTCATGTCGGGGGACGTCGCCCCGGGCGTGCGCGACCGCATCGCGTCGTACCTGCAGGCACTGGTGCTGGCCCTGCCCGCCGCGCTGGTGTTCCGCACCATCTACGCGCTGGGCACAGCGGTGTCGCGGCCCAAGCTCGTCATGGCCATCAACCTGTCCATCATCGGCTTCAAGGCGCTGTTCAACTGGCTCTTCATCTACGGCAAGCTGGGCCTGCCGGCGATGGGCGCGGCCGGCGCGGGGCTGGCGACAGCCGTGGTGTCGTGGATGAGCCTGGGCCTGGGTCTGTGGGTGATCACGCACGATCGGTATTACCGCCGCTTCCAGCTTCGCATCGGCAAGCCGGACTGGAAGGCGCTCAAGGAACTGCTGCGCCTGGGCATCCCGATGGGCGGCTCGTACCTGGTCGAGGTCTCAGCGTTCACGTTCATGGCGCTGCTGGTGGCGCGCGAGGGCACCTTCGTGACCGGCGGGCATCAGATCATGTCGAACCTGGCCGCGCTCTGCTACATGATGCCGATGGCGCTGGGCGTGGCGACCGCCGCGCTGACGGCGCAGGCCATCGGCGCGGGCAATTATGCGCACGCCCATCGCACCGGCATGGCCGGTCTGGCGCTGGGTCTGATCGGCGCGCTGCTGACGGCTGCGGTGCTGCTGATCGGCCGTCCGCTGATCCTGGCCGCGTACACGGACGACGGCGCGGTTGCCGCCGTCGCAACCACGCTGCTCGCCGTGCTGCCGCTCTTTCACCTGTTCGATTCGATGCAGTGCATCAACTCGTACCTGCTGCGCGCGTATAAGATCGCGGTCGTGCCGCTGATCCTGCAGACGGTCGCGCTGGCGGGCGTGGGGCTGGTTGGGGGCTGGTGGTTTGGGTTTGGTCCCGGCCGGGGCGGCATCGACGGTCTGCGCGAAGTGCTGGTGCCGGGCTCGCCGCAGGGTGCCGGCAGCATGTGGCTGATGGCCATGTTCGGGCTGGCTTTGTCGGCGGTCCTGCTGCACCTCTGGTATCGGCGCATACTGCGAACGGTGGGGCGATAAAGGTCGCGAAATGAAGAAAGGCAGCCGGTTGGCTGCCTTTTTTGCGTAGGGACGCGCCCTCTACTTCGGACGCTTGTCGATCACCCGGCGTGCCTTGCCGGTCAGGGTGCGTTCGACATGCCCGGCATCCGACACCTGGATCCGCGCGCTCACGCCGATGTGCGTCTTCACGGCATGCTGCAGCTGCTTGCCCAGATTGGCGCGTTCGGCGTCGGACAGGCCCGAGAACTCCGCGCGCACTTCTGTCAGGATTTCCAGTTCGTCCATGTTGCCCGAACGGGACAGCACCAGCTGATAGTGCGGCGCAAGCTGCGCGATCTTCAGGACCAGTTCTTCCACCTGCGTGGGGAACATGTTCACCCCACGCACGATCAGCATGTCGTCGCTGCGGCCGGTGATCTTGCCGATGCGGCGCATGCTGCGCGCGGTGGGCGGCAACAGGCGGGTCAGGTCGCGCGTGCGGTAGCGCACGATCGGCATCGCTTCCTTGGTCAGCGACGTGAACACCAGTTCGCCCGGTTCGCCGTCGGCCACCGGTTCGCCGGTATCCGGGTTGATGATCTCGGCGTAGAAGTGATCCTCCCAGACCACCGGACCGTCCTTGGTCTCGACGCATTCGCTCGCCACGCCCGGGCCCATCACTTCAGACAGCCCATAGATATCAACCGCGTCGATGCCCGCTTCGGCTTCGATGTCGGCACGCATCTGGCCGGTCCACGGCTCGGCGCCGAAGATGCCGATGCGCAGCGAGCTTTGACGCGGGTCGATGCCCTGGCGGCGCTGCTCTTCCAGGATGTTGCAGAAATAGGAAGGCGTGACCATGATGATGTCCGGACGGAAATCATTGATCAGCTGCACCTGCTTTTCGGTCTGCCCGCCGGACATCGGAATGACCGTGCAACCCAGGCGCTCGGCGCCGTAGTGCGCGCCCAGGCCGCCGGTGAACAGCCCGTACCCATAGGCCACGTGCACGGTATCGCCGGGCTTGCCGCCTGCGGCGCGGATGGAGCGCGCCACCAGGTTGGCCCAGTTGTCCAGGTCGCCCTGGGTGTAGCCGACCACGGTCGGCTTGCCGGTCGTGCCGCTGGACGCATGAATGCGCGAGATGCGCTCGCGCGGCACGGCGAACATGCCGAACGGATAGTTCTCGCGCAGTTCCTTCTTGGTCGTGAACGGGAACTTCGAAATATCCGACAACTGCTTCAAGTCGTCGGGATGCACGCCGGCTTCGTCGAACGCCTTCTTGTAGTGCGGGACG
The DNA here is from genome assembly GCF_002388205.1 of Achromobacter sp. UBA4530. Lineage (NCBI taxonomy): Bacteria > Pseudomonadati > Pseudomonadota > Betaproteobacteria > Burkholderiales > Alcaligenaceae > Achromobacter > Achromobacter sp. UBA4530. The sequence goes on from NZ_DGMA01000025.1 coordinate 275,360, forward strand.
TTTTCGTACGCATGCTTGAGGGTCCACTTCAAGCGATCGAGCTGCAGGGCCCGCAGCTCGTCCTGGCTGGCATGCTCGATAGGATCCAGTCCCGGCTTGCTCATGGTGTTGGGCATGATGATGTCTCTCTTCTCTTTGGTACGGTGCAGCAGTCAGGCGTCCGTGGGCGTCCCGACGATCTGGCCCTTGATGCGGTAGGAACGCCCCCTGAACAAGGCCACGTTGCGTCCATCCTGATTGGTGACGGTGACGTCATAGACGCCGGTGCGGCCGGCCAGCGAACGCTCCTGGGCGACGGCGGTCAGCAGGTCGCCTTCGAATCCCGGCGCCAGATAGTCGATCGTGCAGCCCGACGCCACCGTGCTGACGTTGCGCGAATTGCATGAAAACGCGAACGCGCTGTCGGCCAGGGCGAAGATGAAACCGCCGTGGCAGGTCTTGTGGCCGTTCAGCATGTCGGGCCGAACGCGCATGGTCAGCCGCGCATAGCCCGGCGCCATTTCCTCGATCTTCATGTCCAGGCCTTGCGTGGCCGCGTCGCCGGCATACATCACCGAGCCCACGGCCTGCGCCAGCGCCTGCGGGTCGGTCGGCACTTCAACGGGGGGAACGTGCACGCTCATCATTGCCCCTTGAACTGCGGTTCACGCTTGCCAAGGAACGCGGCGACGCCCTCGGCGTAGTCCGCGCTTTGGCCCAGTTCGCGCATCATGTCGCGTTCCAGGTCGAGCTGCGTGGACAGGTCATTGCCCAAACTGGCCTGCAGCGCGCGCTTGGTGAACGCCAGGCCCTTGGTGGGCGCGGCCGCGAAGTGCGTGGCCAGGCGGTCCAGCGTGGCATCGAATTCCTCGTCCGCCACGCACTGCCAGATCAGGCCCCACTCTTCTGCCTGCTTGGCGCTGAGCTTGTCGCCCAGCATCGCCAGGCCCATGGCCCGCGCGCGGCCCACCAGACGCGGCAGCACGAACGTGCCGCCCGTGTCGGGGATGAGGCCCAGGCGGCAGAACGACTGGATGAAGCTGGCCGAGGCCTTGGCGATGACGATGTCGCCCGCGAAGGCCAGATTGGCGCCCGCGCCTGCCGCGACGCCATTGACGCCCACCACGACGGGCATGGGCAAGGCGTTGAGGCGGCGCACCAGCGGGCCATAGAACTTGTCGACGGTCTCACCCAGGTCGGGCGGCGTGCCGTCCGGTGCGGGCTTGCGCTCGCTCAGGTCCTGGCCGGCGCAGAAGCCGCGGCCCGCGCCGGTCAGCACCAGCACGCGCGCGCCTTCGGTTTCGACGCGGGTCAGCGCGTCGGCCACTTCGGCGTGCATGTTGGCCGTGAAGCTGTTCAGCTTGTCCGGGCGGTTCAGCGTCAGGCGGGCAACGCCGCCGGACAGGTCGAATTGAATATCCTGATAGCTCATCTGCGATCGCCCGGCTTAGATGTGACGGCGGGTTTGCACCACGCGGAAGCGGTTCGAGACAAACGCCGTGTCCGACAGCGCGGCATTGGCCGCCGGATTGGCGCCGGTGCCGTGGAAGTCGCTGAAGGCGGCGGTCTGGTTGACGAACACCGCGCCGGTCAGGTTCAGCGAGAGCGACACGCCCGAGACTTCGGCGGCGTCCTGCACCTGCTCGGCCACGCGATCATCCGTCGTGTAGGCCGACAGCGACAGCGCGCCGTGCTTGATGACGCTGTCGCGCGCCAGCTGGATGCTGTGCGCGGTGGAATCCGTGGCGACGACAAACGCGATGGGGCCGAACCACTCTTGGCCCAGCGCCGCATTGCCGGCCTCGGTGCGCAGCAGCAGCGGCGTGCGCACGCGGGCGTTTTCGAACTGGGGATGCGCCAGCGTCTTGCTGTCCGCCACAACGGGCAGACCCAGCGCACGGGCTTTCTCGATGCGCTCGACGATGCCTTCGTTCTGGATGGCGCCCGTCAGCTCGACGGCCTTGGCGGCATCGGCGCCCACTTTTTCCAGCGCCACGCCCAGCGCGGCGGCCACGTCGTCGAAGCTGACACGACCTTCCGGCGTGTTGATGCCGTCGCGCGGCACGTAGATGTTCTGCGGCGCCGTGCACATCTGACCGGAATACAGGGCCAGCGAGAACGCCAGGTTGCGGGCCACGCCCTTCAGGTCGTTCGTCGAATCGATGATGACCTGGTTCACGCCGGCCTTCTCGGTGTAGACCTGAGCCTGGCGCGCATTGTTTTCAAGCCAGTCGCCGTTGGCGGTGCTGCCGGTGAAGTCAACGATCTTGACGGCGGGGTCCAGCGCCAGCTTCTGCGCGGTGGCGTCACCTGCCTCGTGGGCGGCCAGTTGCACGACGTCGGGATCGAAGCCCGCTTCCTGCAGCACTTCGCGCGCCACCTTCACGGTGATGGCCAGCGGCAGGATCGCGCCCGGGTGCGGCTTGACGATGACGGTGTTGCCCGTCGCCAGGCTGGCGAAGAGGCCGGGGTAGCCGTTCCACGTCGGGAAGGTCGAGCAGCCGATCACCAGCGCGACGCCGCGCGGCACGACGGTGAACTGCTTTTCCATGCGAATGGGATCGTTCTTGCCCTGCGGCTTTTCCCAGACGGCGGTGCCCGGGATGCGCGACATTTCCTGCCAGGCGTAGGTCACGGCTTCAAAGCCGCGGTCCTGCGCGTGCGGGCCACCGGCCTGGAAGGCCATCATGAAGCCCTGGCCCGTGGTGTGCTGGACCGCGTAGGCGATCTGGAAGCTGAGCTTGTTCAGGCGCGCCAGGATTTCCAGCGACACGCCCACCCAGGCGTGGGGACCGGCGCGGCGCCAGTCTTCCAGCGCGCGTTTGGAGGCGGCGATCAGCTTGTCCGCCGGCACGCGGGGATACGTGATGCCCAGGTCGAAACCATAGGGAGATTTTTCGCCGCCCACGACGCCGTCGGCATCATGCAGGTTCAGCGGAAAGGGCTTGCCCTGAAGCGCTTCGAAGGCGGCGCGGCCTTCGTCGTTGGCGGTCTCGCCGTAGTTGCGCGGGCTGGGCGACTCGGCAAACGGGCTCCAGTAGCCGCGCAGCGCGGCGGCAGCCAGGGATTGTTCCAGCAGGGGCTGGTGACGTTCGAAGAATTTCTGGGACACGCTCGTCTCTCCAATAAGTTTTGAATGCTTGCCTGGCGTGCGCCGGGTCAGGTTTCCTGGTCGAAGTCGATGACCAGCCGGTCGCTGACCGGGAAGCTCTGGCAGCTCAGGATGAACCCGCGCGCGACTTCATAATCTTCAAGGGCGAAGTTGGCGTCCATGTCCACCTCGCCTTCAATCACCTTGCAACGGCACGTGGAACATACCCCGCCCTTGCACGAATACGGCAGTTCAATGCCCTGCGCCAGCGCCGAATCCAGCACGCTGTCCTTGTTCTTGTCGATGACGAACATGCGGCTGTGTCCGTCCTGCACCACGGTGACTTCGCACTGCCCCTTGCCGGGCGCCTGCGGGGCGTCCTGGCCGGTGCGCAGCGCGCGCGGCCCCTTGGGTGCGCCGAAGAGCTCGAACTTGATGTTCGACTTGGGGATGCCGCGCGCCTGCAACCGTTCGACCACGCTCTCGGTCATGGTCTGCGGACCGCACACAAAAGCGTAATCGATATCCTCGGGACTCATCCAGGCCGACATCAGCTGGTCGACCTTGTCGCCATCCAGGCGGCCGTTGAAGAGCTCGATGTCCTGCGTTTCGCGGCTCATCACGTAGACCAGCGAGAAGCGGTCCATGTACAGGTTCTTCAGGTCCTCGATTTCCTCGCGGAACAGCACCGCGGACGAGGCGCGGTTGCCGAAGAACAGCGTGAACTTGCTGCGCGGCTCGGTCGACAGCGCCGTCTTGACCAGCGAAAACACGGGGGTGATGCCGCTGCCCACGGCAAACGCCACATAGTGGCGCTGGTTCTCGGGCGAGAAGTCCACCGTGAAGTTGCCCGCCGGCGCCATGACCTCCAGGGTCTGGCCGGGCTGCAATTCGTGATTGGCCCAGCTCGAGAACACGCCCTCGTCGACCTTCTTGATCGCCACGCGCAAGAGCTTGTCGTGCGGCGCCGAACAGATCGAATACGAACGGCGCAGTTCTTCGCCATTGAGCTGGGTGCGCAGCGTCAGGTATTGGCCGGGCAGGAAGGCGAACTCGTTCGTCAGCGTGTCGGGCAGATCAAAGGTCACGACCACGGCATCGCGCGTATTGCGCGCCACGGACGCCACCTTCAAAGCATGGAATTGGTTCTGGCTCATCTCGAAACCACTCTTTAGTGAGTCTTGAAATAATCGAAGGGCTCGCGGCACGAAACGCAGCGATACAGCGCCTTGCACGACGTCGACCCGAAATTGCTGACCAGCCGCGTGTCGCGCGAGCCGCAGCGCGGGCAGGCGATGGCCGGGGCCGCCGTGCGGCGGCTGATGCCCGAAATGTCGATGGCGCGTTCAGCGGGCGCGGCGATGCCGTAGCCCTTGAGCGCCTCGCGCCCTTTTTCGCTCATCCAGTCGGTCGTCCAGGCGGGCGCAAGACGCGTCTCCACCCGGACCTCGGACACGCCGTGGCGTTCGAGCGTCTGACGGATGTCCTGCGTGATCTCGCGCATGGCCGGGCAGCCCGAATAGGTGGGCGTGATGACGACGACGCATGCATCGCCGTCCCACGACACGTCACGCACCACGCCCAGGTCCACCACGGACAGCACGGGGATCTCGGGGTCCGGGACCTCCTGCAGCCAGGCATAGACCTGGTCGGCGGAAATGGGCGCCAGCGCGTTCACCACGTGGCTCCCGGGTAGGCGCGGTGCAGATGCTGCATCTCCGCCAGCACATAGCCCAGCGCCTCGGTGTGCTTGCCCTGCCGGCCGCCGCGATGCGCGGCGTGGTTGGCGGCGGCTTCGTCGGGAACGGTCAGGGTGGCTTCTTCCAGCACTTCGCACACGTGCGCAAGCCACGGCTGGCGCAGCGCAGACAGGGCACAACCGATACCGCGCGCCGCGACGTCCTGGTCGATGTCGTCGTCGGTGAAGAGCTCGCCCGTGAAACGCCAGGCGTCGTCAATGGCGGCCTGCATCTTGGCGTGGCTTTCCGCCGTGCCATCGCCCAGGCGCACCACCATGTCCGAGGAGCGGCGCACGTGATAGGTCACTTCCTTGAGCGACTTGGCCGCGATGGCCGCGACGCGCTCATCCGTGGACGCCTCCAGGCGCTGCAGCAGGAAGTAGTGCCAGACGTCGAACAGGAACTGCCGCGCCATCGTGTCGGCGTAGTTGCCGTTGTCGCGCTCGACCAGCAGCGCGTTGCGGAACTCGTGCGCGTCGCGCAGATAGGCCAGCGCGTCCTCGTCGCGGCCCGCGCCTTCGACCTCGCCGGCCAGCGTCAGCCACATGCGGGCCTGGCCCAGCAGGTCGAGCGCGGTATTGGTCAGCGCCAGGTCCTCTTCCAGGATGGGACCGTGGCCCGTCCAGGCGCCCAGCCGCTGCGACAGGATGAGCGACGTGTCGCCCAGGCGCAGCAGGTATTCAAACAATGCTTTGTCCATGTCTCCCCCACCCGCCTTACATGTGCTTGATTTCTTCGGGCATCGGGAAGAAGGTCGGATGCCGGTAGACCTTGCTGTTGGCCGGCTCGAACAGCGGATCCTTGTCGCCCGGGCTGCTGGCCGAAATATCCGACGCACGCACCACCCAGATGCTCAGACCCTCGTTGCGGCGCGTGTAAACGTCGCGGGCGTGATTGATCGCCATTTCCGCATCCGGCGCGTGCAGGCTGCCCACGTGCTTGTGCGCCAGGCCGTGCTGGCTGCGGATGAAGACTTCCCACAGAGGCCAGTCTTTGCTCATGATGGATTTCCTCTAGTGCCGGGTGCGCATTGCACGGCCGGTCTGCAATAAATAAAAAGAAGGTGTCCAGAAAGTCACGCATCCCGAAGCGCCAGCGAGGGCCAGCGGGGCCGCGCGGATCCGGGCTCCGCCGGTCCGCTGCGGCGCCCCCCTGGGGGGGAAGCGCGCAGCGCTCCGGGGGGGGGGACCTCAAGCGGCTTTACGGGCAGACTGCTTGTCGGCGTAGGCGACTAGCGCGTCGCGCACCCAGGCGCCGTCCTCATGCGCCTTCACGCGCGCGGCAAGCCGTTCGCGGTTGCACGGACCGTTGCCCTTGAGCACGGCGTAGAACTCCGTCCAGTCGATTTCGCCGAAGTCGTAGTGACCGCGCTCCGCGTTCCACTTCAGATCGGGGTCCGGCACGGTCAGGCCCAGGTACTCGGCCTGCGGCACGGTCTGGTCCACCATCTTCTGGCGCAGTTCGTCGTTGGAAAAGAGCTTGATCTTCCAGGCCATCGACTGGGCGCTGTTGGGCGAATCCGCATCCGACGGACCGAACATCATCAGCGCGGGCCACCACCAGCGGTTGAGCGAGTCCTGCACCATCGCCTTCTGTTCGGGCGTGCCGTGCAGGCACATCTGCATGAGCAGGTCGTAACCCTGGCGCTGATGGAAGGACTCTTCCTTACAGACGCGCACCATGGCGCGCGCATACGGGCCGTAGGAACAGCGGCACAGCGGGATCTGGTTGATGATCGCCGAGCCGTCGACCAGCCAGCCGATCATGCCGATGTCGGCCCAGCTCAGCGTGGGGTAATTGAAGATGCTGGAGTACTTGGCGCGGCCGGCGTGCAGGTCGTCGATCAGGTCGTCGCGCGACACGCCGAGGGTTTCGGCGGCGCTGTACAGATAGAGCCCGTGGCCCGCCTCGTCCTGCACCTTGGCCAGAAGGATGGCCTTGCGCTTGAGGGACGGCGCGCGGGTGATCCAGTTGCCTTCCGGCAGCATGCCCACGATTTCCGAGTGCGCGTGCTGCGAAATCTGCCGCACCAGCGTCTTGCGGTAGGCCTCGGGCATCCAGTCCTTGGCCTCGATGCGGACGCCGTCGTCGATGCGCCGCTGGAACGTCTGTTCCTGGCCTTCAAGCTGGTCCGCGGTCTTGACCTGCTTGACGCCGGTTTCGACGAGTTGAGCGTACATAGTTGTCTCCTTGAGACGGTTTGCGAAAACGCAAAGCAAACGCTGCGCAGTGCCGTCATGTCATGAGACGATTATTTAATACAAAAAAATCATTGTCAAACTCAAATCTGTATCACATTGGATTTATGTATCATATCCGGCATCCCGATATCGGCCGTCCGCGGCCCTCCTCATGGCAAACCCTCAGTCGACCCTGGAACGCGCTCTGTCCCGCTTATTGAAAAGCGATCCGCCCCGCGCGAAATCGCTCTGCGTCAGCGTGTTGGGCGATGCATTGGCCCCGCACGGCGGCGCCATCTGGCTGGGCAGCCTGATCGAGCTTCTGGCCCCGCTCGGGATCAACGAACGCCTGCTGCGCACCAGCGTCTTTCGTCTGGTGGCGCAAAACTGGCTGCAATCCGAACGCCACGGCCGGCGCAGCCTCTACCTGATTTCCGAGCAGGGCTTGCGCCACACGTCGCACGCGTCGCAACGCATTTACGTGGGCGGCGCCAAGGAATGGAACGGGGAATGGACGCTGGTCGCGCTGCCGCGCACAGGCAACGGACTGGCTGAACGCGGCGAGCTGCGCCGCGAATTGACGTGGGAAGGCTTCGGCATGATCGCGCCGGGGCTGTTTGCGCATCCGCATACCGAGGCGCGCGCCGCGCACGACATTCTTGAAAAGCTGGGCATCCCGGACCGGGCGCTGGTGCTGTCGGCCCGCGACCTGGCCGGCGCCGGCGGGCTGCCGATCGCCAGCCTGGCCACGCAATGCTGGAACCTGGACGACGTGGCCGAGCAATACCGCCAGTTCTCGCGCAACTTCGGCCCGTTGGAAAAGCTGCTGGACGAGGCGCCCTCGCCCGCCGAGGCGTTCACCGTCCGCGTCATGGTGCTGCACAACTGGCGCCGGATCGTGCTGCACGATCCGCAACTGCCTGCCCCCATGCTGCCCGACAACTGGCCGGGCCACGCCGCGCGGGAATTGTGCGGACGGCTCTACTGGAAGGTGTTCGATCCCTCCGAAACCCACCTGAATGCCCTGGCCGGGCAGGACAACGAACGCTACCGCCCCCTGTCGCCCGAAGTCGAATCGCGCTTTGGCGGCCGGCCAGCCTGACGGCCGGCGCGTTGCGGGCTTAGCGGCCCGGGCTGCCCTCGCCGGCCATGACGACGCCTAGCGTGTCGACGTGGCATTCTCCCGCCGTCTCGCGTCCTGCGCCGGCCAGCGTGAGTCCACGGCATGCCGCAATGAACGACAACGTCCATCGCGCCCGGATCGGGCGGCCCAGCGCCACCCCGGTGTCGGCATCAATGCCGCTGGGCACATCCAGCGCCAGCACCGGAACCTGCCACGCATTGACCGTGTCGATCAGGGATTGCCACGCGGCATCGAGCGGACGGTTCAAACCGATGCCGAACAGCCCGTCAATGACCAGCCCCTGAAACGGCCCGGTCGGCAACACGGCGTGCGTCCGGGGTGCTCCGCCCGCGGCCAGCCAGCGGCCCCAGGCGCGCGCTGCATCGGCAGGCAGCCTGTCTGGCCCCGAAGGCAGCACCACCTGAACATCCAGGCCGCGCGCCAGCAATAGCGCAGCCGCTTCCAATGCGTCCCCGCCGTTATTGCCGGGCCCGGCCAGCGCCAGAATCGACGTGCCGGCCGGCGCCCACGCCGCGACGAAGCCGGCCGCCGCCGCGCCGGCCAGCGGCATCAGCGCACGCCCCGTTGCCAGGGCGCGCTGTTCGGCTTGGCGGATCTGCGCGACGGAGTAGGACGGCATGACAGTCGGGTGCGGCGAAAGTCCGTGGGAACCGGGCGGTCCGCCGACGGTCTCAGACCTTCAGGAAATGCTCGCGGTAATACTTGAGCTCGTCGATGGACTCGTAGATGTCGGCCAGCGCTTCGTGGCGGCTCTTTTTCTCGAATCCCTTGTAGACGGCGGGGGCCCAGCGGCGCGCCAGCTCCTTGAGCGTGCTGACGTCCAGGTTGCGGTAATGGAAGAACTGTTCCAGGCGCGGCATGTAGGTAAACATGAAGCGGCGGTCCTGGCTGATGGTGTTGCCGCACATGGGCGATTTGCCCGCCGGCACATGCTGCGCAAGAAACGCCAACAGCGTATCCTCTGCCTCTGCCTCGGTCACCGTGGACGCCTTGACCTTGTCGATCAGCCCGCTCTTGCCGTGGGTCGACTTGTTCCAGTTGTCCATCGCGTCGAGCAGGCTGTCGGACTGGTGCACGACGATCACCGGACCTTCGGCCACGACCGTCAGGTCGGGTTCGGTCACCACGACGGCGACTTCGATGATGCGTTCTTTCTCGGGGTCCAACCCCGTCATTTCCATGTCGAGCCAGATCAGGCGATTTTCGTTCGCAGCCATATAATTTGCCTTTAAAACGCGCGATTTTCGCACATCCCTTCTTGAGCAAAACGCTTTGCCCATGTTCACACTGCTGTTCGTTGCCTTCCTGCTGACCGATATTGCCGTGCGCATGTGGCTGGCGTCACGCCAGATCCGCCATGTCGCCCGCAATCGCGACCAGGTGCCTGCGGAATTCTCCCATCGCATCGGGTTGACCAGCCATCAGCGGGCGGCGGATTACACCGTGGCGCGGGTTCGGCTGGGCATGCTCGAGCGCACCTATGACGCCCTGGTGCTGGTCGCCCTGACGCTGCTGGGCGGCCTGCAGTTCATCGACCTGATGGTCAGCCAGCTTACCAGCAACGACTTCGTGCGGCAGATGCTGCTGCTGGTGGTGGTTGCGCTGGTGCTGGGCCTGCTCGGTCTGCCCTTCACGCTTTGGCGGCAGTTCAAGCTGGAGGCGCGTTTTGGTTTCAACCGCATGACGCCGGGGCTGTTCGTCGCCGACGCCGCCAAGGGCCTCCTTGTTGCGGCGGTATTAGGCCTGCCGCTGGCCGCCGCGGTGCTGTGGCTGATGGGCAGCGCCGGCGCCTACTGGTGGATCTGGGCCTGGGCGCTATGGACCGTGTTCAACCTGGCCCTGCTGATCATCTACCCGATGTTCATCGCCCCGCTCTTCAACAAGTTCACGCCGCTGTCCGACCCTGAACTGGCCGGCCGCATCCAGCGCCTGGCGCAGCGCTGCGGCTTTGCTCTGAATGGCCTGTTCGTCATGGACGGCTCGCGCCGCTCGGCCCACGGCAACGCGTATTTCACGGGCTTCGGAAAATCCCGCCGCATCGTGTTCTTCGATACCTTGCTGGCCCGCCTGAACGCCGACGAAATCGAGGCCGTACTGGCGCACGAGCTGGGGCATTTCGCCAAGCGCCACATCATCAAGCGCGTGATCTTCAGCTTTGCCGCCGCGCTGGTGTTCTTTGCCATCCTGGGCTGGATCGCGCAGCAACCGTGGTTCTATGTGGGCCTGGGCGTGATGCCGCAATTGGGCGGCCGCAACGACGCCATGGCGCTGCTGCTGTTCTTCCTGGTCATTCCTGTATTCACCTTCATGCTGACGCCGCTGGCCAGCTGGTACTCGCGCCGCGACGAATTCGAAGCGGACCGCTATGCCGCCGAGCAAAGCTCGCCGGACCGTCTGGTCTCGGCGCTGGTCAAGCTGTACGACGACAACGCTGCAACTCTGACGCCCGACCCTGTGCATTCCGCCTTTTACGACAGTCACCCTCCTGCCGCCGTGCGCATCCGCCACCTGATGGCGGCCGCCGCATGAGCGCGCCGATGGAAGGCCGCATCATCGCCGCGCATGGCCGCCACTACACTGTGGAATTGGCCGATGGGGCCCTACGCAAGTGCTTCCCGCGCGGCAAGAAAACCGGCGCCGCAGTGGGCGATCGGGTCAAGATCACGCCGCAAGGCAAGGACGAAGGCGCCATCGACGCCATTCTGCCCCGCAGCAACCTGCTCTATCGTTCCGACGAAATGCGGTCCAAGCAGTTTGCATCCAACGTCGACCAGTTGCTGATCGTCGTGGCTGTCCGGCCCACCTTTTCGGACGACCTGACCGGCCGCGCGCTGGCGGGCGCATGGAGCGCCGGCATCGCGCCCCTCATCATCCTGAACAAGACGGACCTGACCGACGAGCTGCCGGCCGCGCGCACACGGCTCGCGCCCATCGCGGCGCTGGGCGTGGACATCATCGAACTGAGCGCGCTCGAGCCCGAGAAAGTCCACACGTTGCTGGCGCCGCGCCTGGCCGGCCGCACGAACCTGCTGCTGGGACAGAGCGGCATGGGCAAATCCACGCTGCTCAACGCGCTGGTGCCGGATGCCGCCGCAGCGACGCGCGAGCACTCCACCGCGCTGGACATGGGCAAGCACACGACCACCAGCACCCGGCTCTACCATTTGCCGGCGCCGGGGGGCGACCTGATCGATTCACCGGGGTTCCAGGCCTTCGGTCTGCATCACCTGACGCGGGATGACATCATTCGCGGGTTTCCGGAGTTCACGCAGCCCATCGAGGAATGCCGCTTCTACAACTGCACGCATCGCCACGAGCCCGGGTGCGGGGTGGTGGCGGCGCTGCAGAGCGGCAGGATCGATCCGGCGCGCTACGCGCTGTACGAACGCATCCTTGAAGAAAACCTGGCGGGCCAGCAGCGCTACTGACGCTTGCCGCGCCCCCCCATTGAAAACGGCCCCATCGGGGCCGTTTGCTTGTGCGGGCCTGCACGCCCGATCGTTCCGAAGCGGATTCAAAGGCCAATCAGCGCGGCGTGAATCCGTGGCGCAGCAAATGATAGAGGTTGCGCAGCATGCCCGCAGTGGCGCCCCAGATGAAGTGCTTGCCGTACGGCATGCCGTAATACTGGCGCACCCGTCCGTCATCGAGCCGGGCTTCATAAAGGCGATGATTGGCCGGGTCCATCAGGAACGACAACGGCACCTCGAACACCTCGGCCACTTCGAACGCGTCGGGCGCCAGCTCAAAACCCGGCCGCACCAGCGACACCACGGGAATGATCGAAAAGCCGGTCGCCGTCAGGTACGGCGGCATGCTGCCCAGGACTTCGACATGATTGGCCGGCAGGCCCGTTTCTTCTTGGGCTTCTCGTAGCGCCGCATCCACAGGCGTGGCGTCGCTGGTCTCGATGCGACCGCCGGGAAAGCTGATCTGGCCCGCGTGGTCGTGCAGATGCGCGGCGCGCTGCGTCAGCATGATGTTCACGCCCTCGTCGCGCGTCACCAGCGGGATCAGCACGGCAGCGGGCACAGGCGTGCCCTCGCGGCCGGGATAGCGAAGATCGTTGTCGCGCGACAGCTCCAGCGTCCAGGTGGACGGCTGGCTCAGCGTGCCGCGCAGGGAATCCGGCGTCAGCAGGCGGGTGGGCACGGGCGGCAGCGATTCGTTGGCCACCACCCACGGTTGCGTCGCCGGATCGAATCCGGGGCGCGCCAGCGGCCGTCGAGGCCGCGCGGAGGACGAGGTTTCAGACATACGCTCAGAAGTAAGAAAAAAGGCACCCTCGCAGGTGCCTTTTTAACCCGGAAAACCGTGCCGGACGGAAACGCGGATTGGCGTGAACGTCCGACACTGTCAGGGCCGTGTGCCGATAAGCGATCAAGCCGCGGGGGCTTGCTTGCTGACCAGCTTTTCCTTGATGCGAGCCGACTTGCCCGAGCGCGAGCGCAGGTAGTACAGCTTGGCGCGGCGCACGTCGCCGCGGCGCTTCACTTCGATGCTGGCGATTTGCGGCGAGTACAGCTGGAACGTACGTTCCACGGCTTCACCCGACGAAATCTTGCGCACGGTGAACGCGGAGTTCAGGCCGCGATTGCGCTTGGCGATAACAACGCCTTCGAAAGCCTGCACGCGCTTGCGGGTGCCTTCAACGACGTTGACGCTCACGATGACGGTGTCACCAGGAGCAAATTCAGGCTTGGCTTGACCGCCGGTCAGACGGGCAATTTCTTCCTGTTCCAGGATAGCGATGAGGTTCATGTGAACTCCTAGATCATCATGTCTTTGCGGACTAAAACTTTTGCCGATCGATGTTGTTCACGCCCGGCTTTCGCGTGGCCCAGGATTCCAGACTGAAGAATCAAGATTTCGGCCACATCCGGCCTGGTGCGTGTGCATGGCAACCTGTCCGCTAGGTAAGCCGCAATGCGTAAGCCGCAATGCGGTTTTCCTGTTGGCGTGTATTGCGATGCTATGCCGCAAGCAGAGGATGAGATTTGGCAAACCGATGATTCTACACCAAAAATTCCCCAGAGCCTCGGGTAACATGTGCGCCTTGAGCACGGTTTGCGGTACCCTTCCAACTCCCTGTAACAAACACGTCATCTGACGCTGTTCCCTCATGTCGTACTCGTCCCTGATATTGGTCGTCCTGGCGGCGATGGCCCACGCCACGTGGAACCTCCTTGCCAAGCGCGCGGCCATGGTGGGCGCGCCGTTCGTCTTTGCCTACGGCTTGTGCGCGACGGTGCTGTATGCGCCGTGGGTGATCTGGGTGCTGATGCACGACGGCATGAACTGGACCTGGCCCGTCGTCGGCGCCATCCTGACATCCAGCCTGTTGCATCTGGGCTACAGCCTGTGCCTGCAGCGCGGCTATCAGGTGGCCGACCTGTCCGTGGTGTATCCGATTGCGCGGGGCACCGGCCCCCTGCTGTCGACGACAGGCGCTTTCCTGCTGCTGGGCGAACCCGCCACCAGCACCGGCATCGCCGGCATGCTGTGCGTCGTGGCCGGCGTCCTGCTGATTGCCACCCAGGGTCGGCTCGCCATCTTCAAGCAGGCGCAGGCGTGGATCGGCGTGCGCTGGGGTGTGGTGATCGGCCTGTTCATCGCGGCCTATACGGTGGTGGACGCGTACGGCGTGAAAGTGCTGCTGATCAGTCCGGTGCTGTTCGACTGGTTTACCTGTGTGACCCGCACCGCCATGATGACCCCGCATATGCTGCGCCGCCCCACCCAATCGTGGGAATCCATGCGCGGCCATTGGCATCTGGCACTGGCCGTGGGGTTTCTGTCGCCGCTGGGGTACATCCTGGTGCTGTATGCGCTGCGCAACGGCGCGCCGCTAAGCCTGGTGGCGCCTGCCCGGGAAATGTCCATGATGCTCGGCACCCTGGCCGGCATGTTCCTGCTGCGCGAAAAAGTGGGCGTGGGCCGTCTGGTTGGTTGCGTGTCCATTCTGGCGGGCGTGATCCTGCTGGGATCGAGCTGACCGCCGGCGCGGGTCGTCAGAAGCCAGCGGCCATCAGAAGCCGCCAGCCACGCCCAACCACATCAGGCCGGGAATCATCGCGCCCCAGGCCAGCACCAGCACTACGTCCGTAATCATGGCTTTCATCGTGAGCTGATTGGCCACCGGCTGCGCCTTGGCGTCTCCGATGCTGTGATTGCGCGCCGCAGCGACGGGCGCGGCCGGCGTGGAAGTGGCGGCGTCGGCAACGGGCAGACCCGCCAGTACGCCAGCCGCCGGAAGGCCGGCCGCCGGGACGCCAACCGCTGGAGCACTGGCCGCCGGCGCGACGGCCTCCCCTGCGGCGCCCGAGACTTCCTCGGGGGTGGGCGCCGGGGGGAACGGCCAGCGGGCGGGCATGCGCGTCGACCGTGCCGGCTGGCCGGACATCGTGCCGCTCCAGGGCATGGCCATGCCGGTCAGCCGGGCGCAGAAGGTGCGCGCGCGGTTGGCGCCGCGGCGCAGCGGATTCAGGGAAACGACAAGCTCATCCGGCAGGACGGAAAAATCAGCGGTGTTCATGGGAACTCCTTGGATAAACGTTCCAGCGCCGAGGCAAATCGCCCTGGCATGCACCCGAGGCAACAGCAGCCTGCGGTCAATCGAACAAAGACAATTGGCCGGCCGCCATGGCGCGCAACTGGCGCGCACCGCGCCCGTATGCGCCGCTGACCGCGGGCAAACCACCAGGAAAAGGGACCCCTGAAGACGCTTTCGCGCCAACCGGGGATTGAAAATCGGTAGCGGCATTGGCGGAGCCGGCAGCGTTGCCGGCGCCAGCCGAGCGGGCATCGCCAGCAACGCTGGTTGATCCCGACGGCGTTGCGGCTACGCCGGTTGCAGCACCCGCTGCGTCAACCCCTGCAGCTCCGGACGCCGCGCCATCGAATAACGACGCTGAGGCACCGGGCCCCGCAGGCGGCACGAACCGGCTGCAATCGAGCGACAGGCGGGCACGGTTCAGCCCCAGCTTGCGCGTGGCAACCGCAAAACGCTGGCGCAGCAGGTCAGCCCAGATGCCCGTGCCGCGCATGCGCGACCCGAAGTTGGGATCGTTGCGGCGGCCGTTGCGCAGGTCTTCGATGCGATGCAGGACGCGTTGCGCGCGGTCCGGGTAATGGGCGTTGAGCCAGTCCTCGAACAGCGTCTTGACCTCCCAGGGCAGGCGCAGGACCGTGTAGCTGGCGTAATGCGCGCCGGCCGCCTTGGCCTCCTGGAGGATGTGTTCCATGGATTCGTCGTTGATGAACGGGATGACCGGAGCCACCAGCACGCCCACCGGCACGCCGGCGTCGGTGAGGCTGCGCACCGCTTCCAGGCGGCGCCACGGCGCGGCGGCGCGCGGTTCCAGCGTGCGGGCCATGCCGGCATCCAGCGTGGTGATGCTGATGTAGACCACCACGAGATTCAGCTGCGCCAGAGCCGCCAGCAGGTCCAGGTCGCGGGCAACCAGCGCGTTCTTGGTGACGATGGTGACCGGGTGGCGGGTTTCAAGCGCCAGTTCGAGCATGCCGCGCGTCAGGCGCCAATCGCGCTCGATGGGCTGGTAGGCGTCGGTGGCCGAGCCGATATTGATGGGCGACGGCTTGTAGCCGGGGCGGGCCAGTTCGGCGCGCAGGGCCTCGACCGCATTGGCCTTGGCGACCAGCCGGGTTTCGAAGTCCAGCCCGGGTGAATAACCCAGGTAGGAATGCGTGGGCCGGGCATAGCAGTACACGCAACCGTGCTCGCAACCTCGGTACGGATTGGCAGCCACTTCAAAGGGAATGTCAGGGGAATCGTTGCGCGACAGGATCTTGCGCGCCTCTTCTGCAGTGACCGTGGTTTTAGGGGCGGCCGGCGTGGAGCGCGTGTCGGGCAGGATGGGGATGACCGTGGCGCGGGCAGCAGCGCCTGCAGTCTGTTCAACCGCAGCGGCTTGACCGGCAGACGATGAAATATCGGGAAAGGAATCGGGGACAGAATCGACGAAGTCGGCAGGCAGACCGGAAGCGGACCAGCCGTCGTCGACCTGCACGCGGTCATCGCGCTGAAAGCGATGCCGAACATTAGTAACCGCACCCCGACCGCGCAAGGCGGCGGGGGCGGCAGCCGGGGACCCAGAACCGGCGGGAAAAGAATGATCGGTGCGTGCCATAAAAACTACTGTACAAAAACACAGTGGTTTTGACAAGCACCAAAAGCCTTTTCGTAAGACAGCCCAACTTTACCGCAAGAAGAAGACATCGTCTGAACAATTCGATTTCATCTTGCGATATGGCCCGGAAACCCGCGCCAGCATTGGGTTTGGACGAAAAACAACACGGAAAAACGGGCCGCGGGGGCCCGCCTTTCATCCAAAATTGCGGTTTACCGCAGCATGCCCGCCGCGGCCGTCTGATGTGTGGCTTCGTCGATCAGAATGAACGCGCCGGTCGCCGCCACATCGTCATAACGATCAACCGCCAGCGACTCGCGCGTCGTCAACGTCACGCGTCCGATGTCGTTCATGCGCAAGGTGCCTTCTGTGTTCTCGACCTCCTGCAGTTCATGGATGTCCCGATGCGACAACACCGCGCGCACCTTCGCCGACGTCAGCCGCGTGCCCGACTTCAGCAGATACTTGCGCGCGGGATTCAACGCCTGCGCATCAAGCCAGCACAGTTCGGCTTCGAACTCGCGCGAGACCTGCGCCGGCGCGGCGGTGTGCACGATCACGTCACCGCGCGACACGTCGACGTCGCGGTCCAGCACCAGCGTGATCGAATCGCCAGCCACCGCTTCATCCAGCGCACGATCAAACGCACGCACTTCCTGCACCACCGCCGTCACGCCCGACGGCTGCACCGTCACTTCGTCGCCGGGGCGCAGCACGCCGCTGGCGACGCGGCCGGCATAGCCGCGGAAATCATCCGCGCGATCGCCGCCATGACGCGACACCCACTGCACCGGAAAGCGCAGCGGCAAGGTGCGGCCGTCGCCCGACAGATCCAGCGATTCCAATAGGGCGAGCAGCGGTTGCCCTTCGTACCAAGGCGTCTTGGCAGACAACGTGACGACGTTGTCGCCGCTCAGCGCCGACAGCGGCAGCGCGTCGAAGTGCGGGATGCCCAGCTTGACCGCCAGGTCCGCATAGGCATCGCGGATGCGTTCGAACACCGCGCGGTCCCAGTCCACCAGGTCCATCTTGTTGACCGCCACGACGATGTGGCGGATGCCCAAGAGACGCGCGATGGTGCTGTGCCGCTTGGTCTGCGGCAGCAGCTTGCCGTCGGCGGCGCGGGTCGCGTCGATCAGGATCACGGCAACGTCCGCGGTCGACGCGCCGGTCACCATGTTGCGCGTGTACTGCTCATGGCCCGGCGCGTCGGCGATGATGAACTTGCGCGTGGGCGTCGAGAAGTAGCGGTAGGCGACGTCGATGGTGATGCCCTGCTCCCGTTCGGCTTCCAGGCCGTCGGTCAGCAGCGAAAAGTCGATGCCGTCGCCCGCCACGCGCTTGTGCTTGGCGCGCGAGATCGCGTCCAGCTGATCAGCGAAGACGCCCTTGCTGTCGTACAGCAGGCGGCCGATCAGCGTGGATTTGCCGTCATCGACGGAGCCCGCCGTGATCAGCCGCAGCACGCCGGTGTCGGCGCCGGAAAGAAAGGAATCGTTCAGTGCATTCATGTGGTTCCCCAGGCGCCGGCATGCGCCGGCGCGTCATCTCATTCAGAAATAGCCTTCCTTCTTGCGGCGCTCCATCGAGGCCTCGGAAGTCTGGTCGTCCATGCGCGTGGCGCCGCGCTCGGTGATGTCCGTCACGGCGGTCTCGGCGATGATGGCCATGGTGTCGGCGGCGTCGGAGGCGACCGGGCAGGTGCACGAGATGTCGCCCACCGTGCGGAACCGGACGGACAGGCGCTCAACCTGTTCGCCTTCCGCCGGCGGCGTCAGGCGGGTGACGGGCACCAGCAGGCCCTTGCGGCGCACCACCTCGCGCTCATGCGCGTAGTAGATCGGGGGCAGCGCCAGCTGTTCGCGCTGGATGTACTGCCAGACATCCAGTTCGGTCCAGTTCGAGATCGGAAAGACGCGCATGTTCTCGCCGCGATGCACGCGGGTGTTGAACAGGTTCCAGAGTTCGGGGCGTTGAGCCTTGGGATCCCACTGCCCGAACTCGTCTCGGAACGAAAAGATGCGTTCCTTGGCGCGCGCCTTTTCCTCATCGCGACGCGCGCCGCCGATGCAGGCGTCGAACCCGAACTCCTCGATGGCTTCCAGCAGCGTCACCGCCTGGGCCGCGTTGCGCGAATCGGTCTCGCGGCGCAGCACGACGCTGCCGCGCTTGATCGAGTCCTCAACGCTGCGCACGATCAGGGTTTCGCCCAGCTCGGCCGCGCGGGCATCGCGAAAGGCGATCACCTCGTCGAAGTTGTGGGCGGTGTCGATGTGCATCAGCGGGAACGGAAACCGTCCCGGCCGGAAGGCCTTTTCGGCCAGGCGCAGCAGCACCACGGAGTCCTTGCCGCCCGAAAAGAGCAGGACGGGCTTTTCGCACTCGGCGGCGACTTCACGCAGGATGAAGATCGCTTCCGATTCCAGCCAATCCAGGTGGCTGCGTTGGATCACGGCAGACATAGATATTCCCCTAAAACAATTTTGAATTCATGGCCGCGCTCAATCGGCGCGCGCCGCAATGGTGATGACCCGGTTGCCCGCATGCAGGCCGCATTCCTTCGAGTCGGACGACTCCCACCACCAGCGCCCTGCCCGCAGGTCTTCGCCGGGGCGGATGGCGCGCGTACAGGGTTCGCAACCGATGGACGGGTAGCCCTGGTCGTGCAGCGGGTTGTACGGAATGCCGAGCGCGCGGATGGCGGACCAGATCTCGTCCTCGCTCCACTCGGCCAGCGGGTTGAACTTGTAGAGGCCAAAGGTCGCGTCGTCCTCTTCCAGCAGCAGCTCGCCGCGCGTCGTGGACTGCGCGCGCCGCTGCCCCGTGATCCAGGCGCCGCGGCCGGCCAGGGCGCGTTTCAACGGTTCGACCTTGCGGATCTGGCAACAGGCCTTGCGCAGATCGACGCTTTCGTAGAACGCATAAGCGCCGTGCGCCGCGACGTGCTCGTCGACCGCCGCCTGAACGGGCCGGTACACGGTGACCTCACGGCCATAGCGCTCCCGCACGGCGTCCAGCACGCCCAGCGTCTCGGCGTGCAGGCGGCCGGTGTCCAGCGTGAAGACTTCCAGGTCCAGGCCGCCGTCGTAGATGGCGTGGGTCAGCACCATGTCTTCGGCCGCCAGCGACGACGCCAGCGCGGCGTCCGGATAACGGCGCTGGATGTCCGCCAGGCGCTCAGTCAGATCGCGCCAGCGCGCCGCCAGCGCCGGGGTCAGTTCAACGGAGGTATCGGTCGTCGTCATGGCTGCACCGCAAAGATGCGCGCCCGGCGGGGACGCGCGAGCAGGATTTCGCCGTCCCGCAGATTCAGCTCCTGATACAGCGATTCGGGTACCTCGGCTTCGATGATCGCGTCCGTGTCCTGGCGCGCCAGTTCCAGATACGCGCTGGGACCGGCCAGATAGGCGTGCGACAGACGGACCGGGATGCCATCCGCGCCGGCGCGATAACGCTCGACCTCGAACTCGTGCGGACGCACGTACGCGGTGGCGCGCTGCGCATCGGCCTGCGCCAGCTCCGGGGCGGGCAGCGACAGGCCCGCCCCTTCGAACACGCCACGCGTGGCCGTGCCCTGGAGCTGGTTCACGTCGCCCAGGAAGCCGTAGACGAACGGCGTGGCCGGACCTTCCCAGACCTCGCGGGGCGTGCCCACCTGCTCAATGCGGCCGGCGTTCATCAGCACCACGCGGTCCGAGACTTCCAGCGCCTCTTCCTGATCGTGCGTGACGAACACGCTGGCCACGTGCAACTCGTCGTGCAGCCGCCGCAGCCAACGGCGCAATTCCTTGCGGACCTTGGCGTCCAGGGCGCCGAACGGTTCGTCCAGCAGCAGCACGCGCGGCTCGACCGCCAGCGCACGCGCCAGGGCAATGCGTTGGCGTTGTCCGCCCGACAATTGCGCCGGATAGCGGTCGGCCAGCCAGTCCAGTTGCACCAGGCCCAGCAGGTCGTGCACCTTGCGCTTGATCTGGTCCTCGGACGGGCGCTGCGAACGGTGCTTCACGCGCAAGCCGAACGCCACGTTCTCGAACACCGTCATGTGCTTGAACAGCGCGTAGTGCTGGAACACAAATCCCACCTGGCGCTGGCGCACGTCCACCGCGGTGGCGTCCTCGCCGGCGAACAGCACGCTACCCGAATCGGCCGATTCCAGCCCGGCGATGATGCGCAGCAGCGTCGTCTTGCCGCAGCCCGACGGGCCCAGCAGCGCCACGAGTTCGCCGGTTTCGATGTGCAGCGACACGTCGTTCAGCGCGCGGAACTGTCCGAACCGCTTGGATAGATTGCGTACTTCGATACTCATGCCTGTCTCCTTGTCCGGCCGGTCACGTCAGGCGACCGCCGGCTTGATGGCTACCGCGGCGCCGGGATACTCCACCGGCTGGTCCGCGTTCTGCTGCAGGCGCGCGTTGCGCCACTCGACCACGTTCTTGGCCACCAGCGTCACCAGCGCCAGCAGCGCGAGCAGCGAGGCAACGGCGAACGCCGCGGAATACTGATATTCGTTGTAGAGAATCTCGACATGCAGCGTCATCGTGTTGGTCAGCCCGCGGATCTGGCCCGACACCACCGACACCGCGCCGAATTCGCCCATGGCCCGCGCATTGCACAGGATCGCGCCGTACAGCAAGCCCCACTTGATGTTCGGCAGCGTCACCCGCCAGAAGATCTGCCAGCCGCTCGCACCCAGCGTCAGCGCCGCCTGCTCTTCCTCGCTGCCTTGCGCCTGCATCAGCGGGATAAGCTCGCGCGCGACGAACGGAAAGGTCACGAACAACGTCGCCAGAATGATGCCGGGCACCGCGTAGACGATCTTGATGTCGTGGGCCTGCAGCCATTCGCCAAACCAGCCCTGCGAGCCGAACAGCAGCACGAACACCAGGCCCGCCACCACCGGCGACACCGAGAACGGCAAGTCGATCAGCGTGATCAGGAACTGCTTTCCGCGAAACTGGAACTTGGTGATGGCCCACGCGGCGGCGACGCCGAACACCAGGTTCACCGGCAAGGCGATGGCCGCGACGAGCAACGTCAGCCGGATGGCCGCCCAGGCGTCCGGCTCGACGATCGCTTCAAGATAAAGCGCCCATCCCTTGCGGAAGGCCTCGGCAAACACGGCCGCCAGCGGCACCAGCAGAAACAGCGCCAGAAATCCCAGCGCGATGAACAGCAAAACGCCGCGCACCCAGCGCGGCTCGGTCAAATGCGCGGGACGATCCGGTGCGCTCATGACTGCCTCCCCAGGCCGCGGCGCGCCTGCCAGCCCTGCAACAGGTTGATGATGAAGAGCAGCACGAACGACAGCACCAGCATCACGGTCGCGATGGCGGCCGCGCCGGCGTAGTCGAACTGCTCCAGCTTGGAAATGATCAGCAGCGGCGTGATCTCGGACACCATCGGCATGTTGCCGGCGATGAACACCACCGAGCCGTACTCGCCCACCGCCCGCGCGAACGCCAGCGCAAAGCCCGTCATCAGGGCCGGCATGATCGTCGGCAGCAGCACGCGCCGGAAGGTCTGCCAGCGATCCGCGCCCAGGCTGGCGGCGGCCTCTTCGATTTCGCGCTCCACGTCTTCGAGCACCGGCTGCACCGTGCGCACGACGAACGGCACCCCGATGAAGATGAGCGCGATGACGATACCCAGCGGCGTGAACGCCACCTTCAGGCCGAACCAGTCGGACAGCGGCCCGCCCAGCCAGCCCTTTTGCGAGTACAGCGCGGTCAGCGCAATGCCCGCCACGGCCGTCGGCAGCGCGAACGGCAGGTCGACCAGCGCATCCAGGATCTTCTTGCCGGGAAAGCGATAGCGCACCAGCACCCAGGCGACGACCGTGCCGAACACCAGGTTCACCAGCGCGGCGATGAACGACGCGCCGAAAGTCAGCTTGTACGAGGCCATCACGCGCGGCGCGGTCACCGCGTCCCAGAAACCCTGCCATCCCAGGCCGGCGCTCTTGATGGGCAAGGCGGCCAGCGGGATCAGCACGAGCACGCTGAGATACAGCACCGCGTAGCCCATGGAAATGCCGAATCCGGGCAGCACGCCCGGGCTGTTGCGCCGAACGGCAAAAGACGCTTGCGCGCCGATTGCCGCCGGGTTCGAGGCTGAAGTCATGGCCGTCGTCCGAACGTTATGCAGTTATTTCTTCTGCGGCTGGTAGATCTGGTCGAAGGTGCCGCCGTCGCTGAAGTGATCCTTCTGCGCCTTGCGCCAGCCGCCGAAGATCTTGTCGTCGATGGTGACGAGCTTGACCTTGGGGAATTTGGCTTCGTATTTGGCGGCGACCGTCTTGTCCAGCGGCCGGTAGTAGTTCTTGGCGATGATTTCCTGCGCGGCCGGGGTGTACAGGAATTCCAGATAGGCCTGCGCGGCGGCGCGGGTGCCCTTCTTGTCCACGACCTTATCGACGATGGCCACCGGCGGTTCGGCCAGGATGGACAGCGACGGCACCACGATGTCGAACTTGTCCGGACCCAGTTCTTCCAGCGCCAGGAAAGCCTCGTTCTCCCACGCCAGCAGCACGTCGCCCACGCCGCGTTCCACGAACGTCGTGGTGGCGCCGCGCGCCCCGGTATCCAGCACCGGCACGTGCTTGAGCAGATCGCCGACGAAGGCGCGCGCCTTGTCCTCGCTGCCGCCGTTCTTCTCCAGCGCATACGCCCAGGCGGCCAGATAGTTCCAGCGGGCGCCGCCCGAGGTCTTGGGATTGGGCGTGATGACCTGCACGCCGTCCTTGAGCAGATCGTCCCAGTCCTTGATCTGCTTGGGGTTGCCCTTGCGCACCAGGAACACGATGGTGGACGTGTACGGCGAGCTGTTCTGCGGCAGGCGGGCCTGCCAGTTCTCGGGCAAGAGACCGCGGTCGGCGATGGCGTCGATGTCGTAGGCCAGCGCCAGCGTCACCACGTCGGCTTCCAGCCCATCGATCACCGAGCGCGCCTGGCGGCCGGAACCGCCGTGCGACTGGCGGATCGTCAGATCGACGTTCGCCTTTTCCTTGTACTGCTTGATGAAGGCGTCATCGATCGCGCGGTAGAGCTCGCGCGTCGGATCGTAGGACACGTTCAGCAGCGTCTGCTTCTGCTGCGCCTGCGCCGGCGCAATCGCGGCAAATGAAACCGTCACTGCGGCCAAGGCGGCCAACCAACCGGCTTTCCTGAAAGACATCCCTTGCTCCCTGTGATCTGCAATGTGGAGGCAAGTTTGCGTGTTGGCCGATCTGAACGGAACGAATCATTATTTGGTTGCTCATCGCCAAGAGGCATATAGGACAGGCATCCCAACAACGAAAAACCGCCGCGATCCTCTATGAAGATCGCGGCGGTTCGGGCGGCGCGGGACCGCGTTCAAGCCGGGGGGCCAACCCCCCATTTTTCGAATTTACTTATTCGGTTGCGGCGTGATGCGCAGGTACGGACGCACGGCCTTGTAGCCCTTCGGGAATTTTTCCTTGATCACCGCTTCGTCCTGCAGGGACGGAACGATGATGACGTCGTCGCCGTCTTCCCAGTTGACCGGCGTGGCCACGCTGTGGCTGTCGGTCAGCTGCAGCGAATCGATGACGCGCAGGATTTCATTGAAGTTGCGGCCCGTGCTGGCGGGATACGTGATGGTCAGGCGGACCTTCTTGTTCGGATCGATGACGAACACCGAACGCACGGTCGCCGTGGCGCTGGCATTCGGGTGGATCATGTCGTAAAGCTCGGAAACCTTGCGATCCTTGTCGGCGATGATCGGGAAGTTGACCGTCGTCGATTGCGTGTCGTTGATGTCTTCGATCCACTTGGCGTGCGAATCGGCGCCATCGACCGACAGGGCCAGGACCTTCACGTTGCGCTTGGCAAACTCGTCGGCCAGTTTGGCCGTGTAGCCCAGTTCGGTCGTGCAAACCGGCGTGAAATCGGCCGGATGCGAGAACAGCACACCCCAGCTGTTGCCCAGGTACTCGTGGAAGCGGATCTTGCCAGCCGAGGATTCCTGCTCGAAATCGGGGGCGACGTCGCCCAGGCGTAGTTGACTCATGATGTCTCCTGTACGGGATTCAGTTGTAGGGACCGGCTGACGGTCCAGCATGGACTGCAGCGGGCAATCGCGTTTCGTGGCGGAGGTTGCCGTGTGACGTTACCGCGTGTGAAACGATTCTTCCATCAAACCTTTAGGCGAGGAAATACGCAAGTCATATAACCTTATGCAATATTCGCAGCCGCCTTAACGGCGAGCGCTGGCGGCCCCTGCCACCGGGTCAGCTCAGGTGATAGGCCAGCGACACGATGATCGGTCCCAGCACGGGCAGCAGCACATTGGCGATCGCGTATGTCACCGTGTAGCCCAGCAGCGGCACGGAGCTGCCGCTGGCGGTCAGGATGGCGCTGATGGCCGGTGTGCTGACATGCTGCCCGGCAATGGCGCCCACCAGCAGCGGCCCCTCGATCTTCAACAGCTTGTGTCCCACCCACAGCGACAGGCACGCGGGCCCCAGCGACACCAGCAGGCCGATCAGCGGCAGCACCGCCCCATGCTCGCGGATCAGCGACAGCGCATCCGGCCCGGCGGACAAGCCCACGCAGGCCACGAAAATCGCCAGGCCCAGGTCCTTGAGCAGTTGCACCGCATGGGCCGGCATGTGCCCGATCGACGGCCGCTTGGCATTGATCCAGCCGCACACCAGACCGCTGACCAGCGCCCCGCCCCCGCTGCCCAGCGAGACCGGAATCCCCCACAGTCTTGCCCCGAGGCTGCCGATCATCAGCCCGGCCAGAATGCCAAACGCCAGAAACACCAGGTCCGTCACGCCGCTGCGGCGCAATTCGGAACCCAGCGCGGCGCCCGCCTCGGACAGTTCGGGCTCCGCCCCCACCAGCGTGACCAGATCGCCGAACTGCACCACGGTCGCCGGCGTCAGGGGTAGCACGTGGCCGGAGCGCGAGATGGATTGCAGGAACACGCCTCGCGCGCGCCGGGCATTGGGCCGCAAAGCCAGCTCGCCCACCGTGTGGCCGTTCACGGTCTTCTTGCTGACGATGACCTGCAGCTCGCTCAATTGCAGGTCGTCCGCGTGCGCTTCGGGCAACTGGATCTCCGGACCGATCACCGATCCGGCACGCAGCGCAAAGCGGCGTAATCCCAGCACCACCACGATGTCGCCCGTCGCAAGCACGTAGTCGGGCGTGGCGTCGACGGCCTCGCCGTTGCGCAGGACGCGGCTGATCACGGTGCGCCCGCCCAGTTGCGCCTCCACGTCGCCCACCCGCTTGCCGTCCACGTCCTTGACCACGTGGGCGCGTCCCACCAGACGCGGCAGCGTCGGCAGGCTGGCCTCGTCGTTGTCGCCGGGCGCCGCACCCAGCTTGGCCTCCAGCGCCTTGGACGCTTCGCGCAGGTTGATGCGCAGCAACGCGGGCGCCACCTGGCTGGTAAAGAACACGATGCTGATGAGGCCCACCAGATAGGTCAGCGTGTAGGCCGTGGCGATGTTGGCCTCCATGCGCTGCACTTCCGCGTCCGGCAGGCCCAGGTGCTTGAGCGCCTCGGCGGCGGTGCCTACCACGGCCGATTCGGTCGCAGCGCCCGCCGCCAGGCCTGCAGCAGTGCCGGCATCCAGCCCGAACAGCGGCACGGCCGCCAGCACGATCGTCAGCACCAGCACCGCCTCGATCAGCGGCAGGACGACATAGCGCAGGCTGGACCGGTTTAGGTTCGCGAAGAACTGCGGGCCACCGGAGTAGCCCATGGCGAAGATGAACAGCGCAAACGCGACCTCCTTCAGGTCGCCGCGCATCTGGCAGCCCGTCTGGCCGATCAGCAGGGCGACGATGAGCGTGCCGCACACGCCGCCTAGCTGAATCGGCCCGACCTTCAGCTTGCCGATCAGGTATCCCAAACCCACCGTGACGAACAGCACCGCGATGGGAACGCTATTGAAAAACCCGACCGAACACGTCATGAGTCCACGCCGCCCTGTTGTTGCCTGCTCTGCGGTTGCCTGCTCTGCGGTTGCCTGCTTTGCGGTTGCTTGGCCTGCGGCAGCCCGCGTCGCCCCCAACCGACTGCACGGTTGCCGGCGTCGCGGTTGCCTGTCTCTCGGTGGCCTACTTTGCGGTCGCCTTCTTGGCCGACTTGGCCGCCGTGTCCGCCTTCTTCACCGCCTTTTTCACGGCCTTCTTGGCCGCAGTCTTGCCGGCAGCCGCGCCCTTCTTGGCGGCCGATGCCTTGACCGTCTGGCCCTTGCCCGCGGTCGGACCGGAACGCACCAGCTCGGACGCCTTCCACGCCTCGACATACTCGGTCGCGGACTCGACCATGTACTTGCCGATCTTGGCGTAGTCCGCATCGTCCAGGTTCGCCAGCGAGATCCGGATCGACCACGGCGGCCCGCCAAACCCGCCGCCGTCCATCAGCACCACGCCCGTCTTCTCCGCCAGGCGGAACAGGAAGTCCACCGGCTCGTAGTTGTCGATCATGTACTTGCAGAACGCATCGCCGTACATGATCTTGGCCCAGACCATGAAGTCCAGTTCGACGTAATACCAGCCGCGCATCGGATCTTCCGGCGGCATCGGGATGCCCAGCCCGCGCCACAACGCGTCGCGTCGGCTGCGCACGATCTGCATGGTCAGGTGCTTGTAGGCGTCCTTCAGGTCCAGCAGGTGCGACAGCGCAAAAAAGCCCATCTGAACCTGCTGCGGCAAGGACAGCCCCGCCGTGTGGTTCAGCGCCACTTCGCGGCTGTCGGCAACCAGGCGGTCGATGAACTTCAGCTTTTCGGGCTCCATCGTCATGGCGCCGTAGCGCTTGTCCAGGCGCTTTTTCCAGGACGCGGGCAGCTCGGCGATGCGCCGGTCCATCGTGTTGTTTTCGTGCGTGGCGATGACGCCCAGGCGCCAGCCGGTGCAGCCGAAGTTCTTTGAGAACGAGTACACGCAGATGGTGTTCTGCGGCACCTCCGCCATCAGCGAGCGGAAGTTCGGCACGAAGGTGCCGTACACGTCGTCGGTCACCAGCACCAGGTCGGGATTCTTGCGGATGATGCGCACGATCTGCTTCATCTCGGCAGGGCTGAACGCCACCGACGGCGGGTTGCTGGGGTTCACCGTGACCGCCAGCTTGATCTTGGGATCTTCCAGTTTGGCGATTTCCGAGGCCGGATAATGCCAATCGTGCGTGCCGTCGGCGCGCAGGCTGCTGGCGTTGATGCCGACGATCTTGAACTGGAAACGCTCCAGGTGCGCGATCTCGATATAGGGCGTGAACGTCGGCAGGAACAGCGCGATGGTGTCGCCCTGCTTCAAGAGGCCGTTGACCATCAGCGAATCGAAGATGTAGCACATGGCGGCTGTGCCGCCTTCCACCGGGAAGAGGTCGAACTTGCCCTTGGGCGGGCGGCCGTCGCACATTTCCTTGATCAGGTAGTCGTGGATGATCTGCTCGGTGTGCACCAACGCGCGCGGCGGCACGGGATAGTGATCGCCGATGATGCTGTCGGTCAGTTCATGGATCCACTCGTCCGGATCGAACCCCTTGATCTTGACGCCGTATTCCAGCACCCCGACCAGAAAATCGTAGCCGTCCTCGCTCTTGTGCTTGGACAGAAACTTGCGCAGCCGGTCGGCGCATCCCTTCTTGGCCGGCATGCCCGCCAGGATGCCCTCGTCGCGCACCCGGCGCGCCTCTTTCATGGCGAACCGGCCCATCAGGAAGAAGGCGTCCCGCGGCTCCGTGGCGATCCAGTTGGGATTGCCGCGGCCCGCATTCAACATGGACGCCGCAGCAGACTGCTGGCTGTCCTTGGCCAACGTGATCAGGTAGTCCTTCAGTTCGAACGGTGAGAGTTGCTCCAGGTCGCGTTGGTGGGAACGCGTGGTCTTCAGGGCCGAGGCCAGGCTGACGGTGACAGGCGCAGTGGAAGCCATTTTGTGTACTCCTGGTGTGCATGTTGACAGGCGCCATCAAGTCGAGCGCCGTTACGATTGCCGCGCTTCTATCCAGCACCCGCAAGCCGGCGCTTGCGGGCAGTCCTGCTAAGCCATGAGCATGACGATGACAATGCCCCAGATGATGAGCAGGGTATTGCCGATGGCGTAAGGCACCGTGTAGCCAAGCGCCGGGACCTGGCTCTTTGCCGTCTCGGTGATCTGGCCGATCGCCGCGGTGGTGGTCCGCGCCCCCGCGCACACGCCTAATGAGATGGCGGGGTGGAACTTGAAGACGTAGCGGGCAATGAGCACGCCCAGGATCATCGGGATGCTGGTGGCGATGACGCCCGCGATGAACAGCTTTGCGCCCAGCTGCTGGAAGCCCTGCACAAAGCCCGGTCCCGACACGATGCCCACCACCGCGACGAATGCGGTCAGGCCCACCGATGTCAGGAACCAATGCACCGGCTCGGGCACGCGCCCGAACGTTGGATGCACCGACCGCAGATAGCCGAAGATGAGGCCCGAGATCAGCGCGCCGCCCGAGGTGGAGAGCGTGATCGGAATGCCGCCCACCGTCAGCACCAGCGTGCCGAACAGGCCGCCCAGCAGGATGCCGAAGCCCACGAACACCATGTCGGTCTGGTTGGTGGCGCGGTCCACGTAGCCCAGCTTGCTGGCCACGCGTTCGACGTCGCGTGTGGCGCCCAGGATGAAGAGGCGGTCGCCGCGGTCCAGTTTCAGGCCCCAGTTGACCGGCATCTCGTGGCCGCCGCGCACGACCTTGCGCAGGAACACGCCGCGGCCCAGTTGGCGCACGGTCTCGTTCTCGGCAAGTTCCTTGAGCGTCTTGCCGGCCACGTTCTTGTTGGTCAGCACGACTTCGACGATCTCCGCCGGCAGGTTGATGACGTCGCGGTCCTCGACCTCGGTGCCGATGAGGCCCGAGGCCTGCAGCACCAGCGCGTCATGGCGGCCCGTCACGCCCAGCACGTCGCCGGCCTGCAGCATCGTGGTCGAGTCGGCGTCGATGATCTGGTCGCCGCGGTGAATGCGCTCGACAAAGACCCGGGCGTTCACGAACTTTGCTTCCAGTTCGCCCACCGTCTTTCCGGCGTATTCCGCGTTGTCCAGCCGGTACGCCCGCGCCGTGAACTTGCGGTAGCCCGACAGTTCCATCGAGTCGGCCCCGCCGGACATCTTGGCCTCGTAGTCCTTGCATTCCTTCACGATGTCCACGCGCATCAGCTTGGGACCGAGGGACGCCAACAGCCAGGCGCTGCCGACCGTGCCGAAGATGTAGCAGACCGCGTACGCGACGGGAATGTTGTCGATCCACTGTTTCTTGGTCGCCGCGTCGACGGACAGGCCGTTGATCGTGTCGGTCGCCACGCCCATGACCGCCGATATCGTCTGCGCGCCGGACAGCAGCCCAGCGCCGGTGCCGGCATCAAAGCCGAATCCGATGGCGGTCACCCAGGTGACCAGCAGGCAGAGCACGCAGATGATGACGGCAAAGATGACCTGCGGAAGGCCATCGCTTTTCATGCCGCGGAAGAATTGCGGTCCGACGCCGTAGCCAAGACCAAAAAGAAAAAGCAGGAAGAACACCTGCTTGAGAATGGGAGCAATCGAAATGTTGAGCTGGCCGACCAGCACGCCCACCAACAATGTCCCGGTCACTGCGCCCAGATTGAATCCGAAGATTTTCTTGGCCCCGATCCAATAACCGAGGCCCAGGGTCAAGAAAATCGCCAGCTCCGGGTACTTACGTAGCGTGTCAAAGAACCATTCCATCACGAATCTCCTTCGTTCTGTACAGGTCAAGCACAATCGCAAACGGTGAGTAGCGCGAAGTACGTTATCAGAGTCTTTCAGAAAATCAAAGATTTTCGAATATCTGAAATAAATGCGTGGCGCGTCCGCAAAAAAAACCGCGGACCCGAAGGCCCGCGGTTTTGATCGAACCGGCTGAAACTTACAGCGCGTTCGTCAGCTCGGGAACGACCGTGAACAGGTCGCCCACCAGGCCGTAATCGGCGACGCCGAAAATCGGCGCTTCGGCGTCCTTGTTGATCGCAACGATGACCTTCGAATCCTTCATGCCGGCCAGATGCTGGATGGCGCCCGAGATGCCGACGGCCACGTACAGCTGCGGCGCGACGATCTTGCCGGTCTGGCCAACCTGCCAGTCGTTCGGCGCGTAGCCCGCGTCGACCGCGGCGCGCGAAGCGCCCAGTGCGGCGCCCAGCTTGTCGGCCAGCGGATCCAGGATCTTGAAGTTCTCGGCGCTGCCCAGACCACGGCCGCCCGAGACCACGACGCGCGCGCCGGCCAGTTCGGGACGATCGCTCTTGGCGACTTCGCGGCCCACGAACGTGGACAGGCCGGAATCGGCCACGGCAGCGGCGTCTTCGACCGAGGCGGAACCGCCTTGGGCGGCGACGGCGTCAAAGCCGGTCGTGCGCACGGTGATGACCTTGACGGCGTCGGCCGATTGCACGGTGGCAATGGCGTTGCCAGCGTAGATCGGGCGCTGGAACGTGTCGGCGGATTCGACACCGATGATGTCGGAGATCTGGGCCACGTCCAGCTTGGCGGCAACGCGCGGCGCCACGTTCTTGCCCGACGCGGTGGCCGGGAACAGGATGTGGCTGTAGTTCGAGGCCACGGCCAGCACCTGCGCCGCGACGTTTTCGGCCAGACCGTCCGCCAGATGCGGGGCATCGGCCAACAGCACCTTCGCCACGCCAGCGGCTTGGGCAGCCTGGTCGGCCACGGCGCGCGCGTTGGCGCCGGCGACCAGCACGTGCACGTCGCCTCCGATCTTGGCGGCGGCGGCGATGGCGTTCAGGGTTGCGCCCTTGAGTTGGGCGTTATCGTGTTCGGCAATAACCAGCGTCGTCATGATCAGACCACCTTCGCTTCGTTCTTGAGTTTGTCCACCAGCGCCGCGACGTCGGCAACCTTGATGCCGGCCTTGCGGGCGGGCGGCTCGCTGACCTTCAGCGTCTTCAGGCGGGGCGCGGGATCAACGCCCAGGTCTTGCGGCGTGACGGTGTCCAACTGCTTTTTCTTGGCCTTCATGATGTTCGGCAGCGTGACGTAGCGCGGCTCGTTCAGGCGCAGGTCGGTGGTCACGATGGCGGGCAGCTTGAGCGACAGGGTTTCCAGGCCGCCGTCGACTTCACGCGTCACGGTGACCTTGCCGTCGGCCAGCTCGACCTTGCTGGCGAACGTGGCTTGCGGCCAGTCGAGCAACGCGGCGAGCATCTGGCCGGTCTGGTTGGCGTCGTCGTCGATGGCCTGCTTGCCCAGGATCACGAGCTGGGGCTGTTCCTTGTCGACCAGCGCCTTGAGCAGCTTGGCGACAGCCAGCGGTTGCAGTTCGGCATCGGTCTGGACCAGCACGCCGCGATCGGCGCCGATGGCCATGGCGGTGCGCAGTGTCTCCTGGCATTGCGCAACGCCGCAAGAAACCGCCACGACTTCAGCGACCGCGCCCTTTTCCTTCAGGCGGGTGGCTTCTTCGACGGCGATTTCGTCAAAGGGGTTCATGGACATCTTCACGTTGGCGATATCCACGCCGGTCTGATCAGACTTGACGCGCACCTTGACGTTGTAGTCAACGACGCGCTTGACAGGTACCAACACCTTCATCCCGCTGCCTCCAATTGGAAAATAATGACCCGGCTTTGCGCCGGGATCGCATTGCACAATTTTTTCCTGATTCTACAGCTTCGCCAGCGCCCGTATGTGCGCGACCACGCTGCGGCCCAGGGCCGACAAGTTGTAACCGCCCTCGAGCGTGCTCACGATCCGGCCCTGACAGTGTCGGTCCGCCACGTCGACAAGCTGCTCGGTGATCCAGGCATAGTCCGCCTCGACCAGCCCCATCTGCCCCATGTCGTCCTCGCGGTGGGCGTCAAAGCCCGCCGACACGAGGATCAGTTCGGGGCGGTGCGCTTCCAGCCGCGGCAGCCACGTGTCCGTGACGATGGTCCGGACGGCGGCGCCCGCGGTGTAGGCAGGCACGGGCACATTCAGCATGTTGGCGGCCGGGTGATTCGCGCCGCTGTTGGGGAAGAACGGATGCTGGAAAAAGCTGCACATCAGCACCCGATCATCGCCGGCGAAGACGTCTTCCGTGCCGTTGCCATGGTGAACGTCAAAATCGACGATCGCCACGCGCGTCAGGCCGTGGAAGTCCATGGCGTGCTGCGCCGCAATGGCGACGTTATTGAAAAAGCAGAATCCCATGGCCTGCGATCGGCAGGCATGATGCCCCGGCGGGCGCACCGCGCAGAAGGCCGTACGCGCCTCGCCGCCCAGCACCGCGTCGACCGCGGCCACCCCGGCGCCCGCGGCATGCAGCGCGGCTTCGTAGGTGTGCGGGTTCATGAGGGTGTCGGGATCGATAGGGTAATACCCTTGGTCCGGCGTATGTTTCTGCAAACTGTCCAGGTACTGGACAGTGTGCACGCGCAAGAGGTCATTGCGGGACGCCTGCGGCGCCTGCCGGTCATCCAGATAAGGCATCAATCCGCTTGCGAGCAACTGATCGGAGATGGCGTCCAGCCTCTGGGGGCTTTCCGGATGCCAGCTTCCCATTTCATGCAAGCGGCATGCCGGGTGGGTAAGATACATGGTCTCCATAAGGAAGATTATGTTCATCTGTCGGCGAATACTGCAACTCGGCGCGCTTTCCGCCCTGCTGGCGGGGTGCTCCACCACCACTCCCACCGCAACACCCTCCACGTCCCTCGCTCCCCAAACGGCCCAGGCTTCAGGGACAACCCCCATCCGCATCGGGCCCAGCACGCCGACGCTCGGCCCCGAACTGGCGGACGACGCACCCGCCACGCTGACGCCGTCGGGCGCGCTGCGCCCCGAGGTCCGCACCTTCGTCGAGAACCTGGCCGCCGAACGGCAGCTGCCGCTGGCGCCGATGGTGTCCGCCTTGGAAAGCTCGCGCTACAACGCGACGGTCGCGCGGCTGATTGCGCCCTCCCCGCCGGGCAAAAAGGTCTGGCGCAGCTGGCTGACCTACCGGTCGCGCTTCGTCGAGCCCAAGCGCATCGCCTGGGGCGTCGAGTTCTACAACGAAAACCGCGACCTGCTGAATCAGGCCGCGCAACGGTTCGGCGTGCCCGCGCCCATCATTGCCTCCATCATCGGCGTCGAAACGCTGTATGGCCGCAACATGGGCAACTTCCGCGTCCTGGACGCGCTGGCCACGCTGGCCTTTGACTACCCCGATCCCGCCAAGCCCGAGCGCGCCACCATGTTCCGCACCCAATTGGCGGACTTTCTGACGCTGGTCATGAACGACAAGCTCGAGCTGGAAACGCAGGGCTCCTATGCCGGCGCCATCGGCATGCCGCAATTCATGCCGACCAGCGTGATGCACTACGCCGTGGACGGCGACGGCAACGGCCATATCGACCTGACCAACAATACGCAGGACGCGATCATGTCCGTGGGCAGCTTCCTGGCGCAGCACGGTTGGCAGCGCGGCCTGCCGGTGTTCGCGCCCGTGGTGCTGCCCGCCGATCCCACCGCGCTGGTGGACGGCGGCCTGGAGCCCAAGCAAAGCTGGACCACGCTGTCGGCGGCCGGCTCGCAGCTCAAGCCCGGCGCGACCAGCGATGGCTGGAGCAGCCAGCCGCTGGGCGTGGTGGATCTGGTCGAAGAAATGCGCGGCACGGCGCAGTATCGCGTGGGCACGCCCAACTTCTTTGCCCTGACCAAGTACAACCGCAGCTACTTCTATGCGACGTCGGTGGCGGATCTGGCAACGGAGATCGAGGCCCGCGTCGCGCGGTGAGCGACCTCGTGCGGACACGTCCGCGCCGAAAGACAAACGCCCTGGCAGGTTCAACCGCCAGGGCGTTTTTCATTTGGGTGCCCTACTGGCCGGGGCGGCCGGGAGCCCCGCGTGTCAGTTGAACACGCCCGTCGACAGATAGCGATCGCCGCGGTCGCACACGATGAACACGATGGTCGCATCGTTGACGCGTTCGGCAACCCGCAGGGCCGCGACCAGCGCGCCGGCCGACGAGATGCCGCCGAAAATGCCTTCCTCGGCAGCCAGCCGCCGTGCCATCACTTCGGCCTCGGATTGCTGGATGGACTCGTAGGCGTCCACGCGGCTGCGGTCGAAGATCTTGGGCAGGTAGGCCTCGGGCCACTTGCGGATGCCGGGAATCTGCGATCCTTCGGCCGGCTGCGCGCCCACCACCTGCACGGCGGGATTGCGAGACTTCAGGTAGGTGGACACGCCCATGATCGTGCCCGTGGTGCCCATCGCGCTGACGAAGTGGGTGATGCGTCCTTCCGTCTGATTCCAGAGTTCCGGGCCCGTCGTTTCGATGTGCGCGCGCGGATTGTCGGGATTGGCGAACTGGTCCAGCACCACGCCACGGCCATCGGCCTGCATCTCGGTGGCCAGGTCGCGGGCGTATTCCATGCCGCCCTTGTCGGCCGGCGTCAGGATCAGCTCAGCGCCATAGGCGGCCATGGCTGCGCGCCGCTCGACGGACAGGTTGTCCGGCATGATCAGGATCATGCGGTAACCCTTCATGGCGGCCGCCATGGCCAGCGCAATGCCGGTGTTGCCGCTGGTGGCCTCGATGAGGGTGTCGCCGGGCTTGATGTCGCCGCGCTCTTCCGCGCGCTGGATCATCGACAAGGCGGGACGATCCTTGACAGATCCCGCCGGGTTGTTGCCTTCCAGCTTGGCCAGGATGACATTGCCGCGCGCGTCGCCCGCCGCCCCAGGAATGCGCTGCAGGCGCACCAGGGGCGTGTTGCCGACGGTCTGCTCGATAGTGGGGTAGGTAGTAGTCATGCGGTCGATCATAACTCCGCCCGGCGCCGCGCGGCCGCAAAAGCCGCGCACACGCCAGGGTTAGCCAGAACCCGGCTCAGGGCTTTGCGCGGACCTGTGCCGGCGCACTGGCGGCAGGCGGCGCCGGCTTTGGCGCAGCGGCCTTGCCGGGCGCGGGCCGGGCTCCGGGCGCCGCGCCGGACTGGCCTGCCGACGGCTTGGCGGCCGCACCCGCCGCGCCGATTGTCAGCCCGGCCGCCTGCAGCGCCTGAGCCTTTTTCTGGCCGATGCCCCGCACACGTTCGGTCAGGTCGTCCAGCGACTCAAAGCCGCCGCCGCGCTCGCGTTCACGGACGATGATTTCAGCGGTGCGCGGGCCGATGCCTCGCACGCCCTCAAGCTGGGCTGCGGTGGCCTGGTTGATGTCCACCGCATGCGCGGGCGGCGCGGCCACGCCCAGGCCAGCGGACAGCAGCAACGCGCCGAGCGCCCGCCGCAGGATGCGGTGCCGCTCGCGGGGGCATGCGGTCATGGCCGCGGGACGCGCGCGGCGCCACGAGGCCAGAGGCACGTTGCGGGCAACGGTGGGATGGACGAAGGGATTCATGGGGTTCTCCTGACGGTTCTGGACGCGACGGTTGACGCGCCCCGTTGCCATCATCGGGGCGGGCGGCTCGCAGCGCCGGTCCGGTGAACCAAAACATCCACCCCGGCAACTACGCGTGCAGATACCCCGGCAATGTCCCCGGCCAATGGCAGGCAACGTCGCGGGCAAAAAAAAGCCACCGCGTCGCGGTGGCCTTCGTTGTCGCCTTGCCTGCGCGGCGGATTACTTCCGGGCGCGCCAGTAGCGCACGTACTCGGCCACGCCCGTCTGCACATCGCGCATCGGCGCAGCAAAACCGGCGGCCCGAAGCTGCGTGACGTCCGCCTGCGTGTAGCTCTGGTAGCGTCCCTTGAGGTCGTCCGGGAACGGGATGTAGCGGATCAGATCCAGCTCGGCCAGTTGAGCCAGCGTCAGCTCGGCTTCGCCCCGCTCGGCGCGCAGCGTGTTCACCACCGCGGCCGCCACGTCGTTGAACGGCTGCGCCTTGCCGGTGCCGCAATTGAAGATGCCCGATTGCTCGGGGTGATCCAGGAAATGCAGATTCACCGCCACCACATCCTCGACCGAGATGAAGTCACGGCTCTGGCCGCCATCCACGTAGCCGTCCCAGCCCGCAAAGAGGCGCACGTGCCCGTGCTCCAGGAACTGGTTCATGTTGTGGAACGCCACCGAGGCCATGCGGCCCTTGTGCTGCTCGTGCGGACCGTACACGTTGAAGTACCGCAGACCGACGACCTGCGCCGTCAGGCTGTCCATGCGCTTGCGCAGCACCTGGTCGAACAGCAGCTTGGAATAGCCGTAGACGTTCAGCGGGCCCTCGTTGTCGGGATGCTCGACGTAGGTCGTCGAACCGCCGTACACGGCCGCCGAGGACGCATACAGGAACGGCACGCGGCGCGCCTGGCAGAACTCGAAGAGTTCCAGCGTGACGCGGTAGTTGTTGTCCAGCATGTAGCGGCCGTTGCGCTCGGTCGTGTCCGAGCACGCACCCTGGTGCAGCACCGCGCGGATTTCGGGCAGGCTGCCATCGGCGACGCGCCGGCGGAAGTCGTCCTTGTCCATGTAGTCGGCGATCTTGCAGTCGACCAGATTGACGAACTTGTCGCCTTCGGTCAGATCGTCGACGGCAATGATGTCTTCGATGCCGCGGCGGTTGAGTCCGCGAACCAGGTTGCTGCCAATGAAGCCCGCGGCTCCGGTAACGACGATCATGAGGATTCTCCTGCCAATTCCGCGGCCGTGACGACGGACGTGCCCAGCTTGCCCACGGCGATGCCGCCGGCCTTGTTGGCCCAGCCCATGGCTTCGGCCCACGGCAAACCGATGGCGCGCGTAACCGCCAGCGTGGCCAGCACGGTGTCGCCCGCACCGGACACATCGAACACCTCATGCGCTTGCGCGTCGGTGTGGTCGCGTCCCGCATCGGAAAACAAAGTCATGCCTTGCTCGGACCGCGTCACGAGCAAGGCTTCAAGGTCCAGATCGGCGCGCAGGCGCTGCGCACGATCGGTCAATTCGGCTTCGGACGTCCAGCGGCCAACTGCCTGCTGCATCTCCGAGCGGTTGGGCGTGACCAGCGTCGCGCCGCGATAACGCGAATAGTCGTCGCCCTTGGGGTCCACCAGCACCGGGATGCCCGCGCTGCGCGCCAGCGCAATCAGCGATTCGACCCGGGTCAGCACGCCTTTGGCATAGTCCGACAGAACGACGATGTCGTGGTTGGCCAGATGCCGGGCCAGCGCGGCGTCCACCGCGTCAAGCGATGGCTGGGTGGGATGCTGTTCGAAGTCCACACGCAGCAGCTGTTGCTGGCGGCCCAGCACGCGCATCTTGAGGGTGGTGTGCAGTTCGTTGTCGGCAATCAGGTCGCCCTGGATGCCGGCCTCGGTGGCCAGGCGCCGAACGCTGTCGCCGGCTTCGTCCTGGCCCAGCACGCCGACCAGGGTCACGTGGCCACCCAAGGCCGCGACGTTGCGCGCCACGTTGGCGGCGCCGCCCAGACGGTCTTCGCGTCGCGCGACCCGCACGACCGGCACCGGCGCTTCGGGCGAGATACGTTCGACTTCACCGAACCAGTAGCGATCCAGCATGACGTCGCCAACCACGAGCACGCGGCTACGCGAAATGGCTTCGGCGGGAAAAGAGTTCATTCAAGTTCTTCCAGACGGCGCGGCGCATAGGTTTCCCAGGCGTTGCAGCCGGGACATTGCCAGTAAAAACGACGCGCTTGAAAACCGCAATTGCGGCATGCGTAGCGATCGAGCCGTTGCGTGTGCTTGTGAATCAGGCTGCGCAGCAGCGTCAGATCGGCGCCCGGCACCGGACCGTGATCGCCGTCGCTGTCGCCGTTGGCGAGTTCGGCTTCCAGCAAGCGATCCAGCCCCAACAGCGAAGGATGGCTGCGCAGCGCGCCGCGGGCAAAGGCCCACGCGGTCGCGGCGCCCTGCTGCACCCGCAGCTCCCGGAACACGACATTGAAAAGGTCCAGGGACGCATGGCGGCCATACTGCTTTTGCAGGAAATCCAAGCCCTCCGCCACCTGGTTGGCATTGCGGTAATTGGCCAGCAACTGTTCGGCCACCAGCCCGGCGTATTCGGACGCGTCGGTCATGACCGACTCGAGATACAGCCGTTCGCGCTTCGGATCCTGTTCGATCAGCGCCAGGCGCGCCCGCAGCATGGCGGTGCGCACCTTGGCGCCCTTGCTCGAGGCGGCTTCGGTGGTGGACAGCGCATGGTCCGCCGCGTCCAGCGCCTCGTGCGCGGCCTCGACGTCGGCGGGCTTGGCCGCCAACGCGGTCTGGGCCTGTTCGCAGTAGTAATGCACGATTTGCGGGACGGGCTCGTCGATCAGGCCTTGCAGGGTCTTCACGGCCTCGATCGCGCGCGGCCAATCGTGCTCGGATTCATAAATGCGGATCAGCGAGCGCAGCGCGGGCAAGGCGTAGCGCGTGTCCTTGAGCTGCTCGAAACCGCTTTCGGCGCGATCCAGCATCCCTGCCTTCAGGAAGTCCTGCGCCAGCTCGTGCTGCGCGTGTTCGCGTTCGGCCTGCGGCAGGTCGGAACGGTTCAGCAGGCTTTGGTGCACCCGGATAGCGCGCTCCATTTCGCCGCGGCGGCGGAACAGACTGCCCAAAGCAAAGTGCAGCTCCGTGGTTTCCGGGTCCAGCTTGGCGACTTCGACGAAGGCGTCGATGGCGCGATCAGGCTCTTCATTGAGCAGGAAATTCAGCCCGCGGAAATAGGAGTCGGGCAGGCTGCGCGTTTCCCGCAGCATCTGCCGGATGTCGAATCGCGCGGCCAGCCAGCCCAGCGCGAACAGCACCGGGACGAATATCAACCACCAAGGTTCAAAATCCACTATTCGGACTCATGCGGTAATTCGGTGCAAAAAGGCGGCGCGATGTCACAGCGGCGACATGGGAGCGACGGCTTCGGGGGGCACGACGGGCGTCGTGCCATTGGCGGCGGCCTGGATGCGATCCAGTTCGCGGCGCAGGCGGATGGCCTCGCGGCGGCGGCGCAGCGCGGCGGGCACCGTCAGCAGCAGGCCGAACAGCGCGCCAAGCACGAACACGACCAGCATGACGACGATCAGCGGGACATCCTGGATGACGTAGTCGGCGTAGAACTTCACGGCGACGGGGTCGGTGTTCTTCAAGGCGAACATCAACACCGCAACAAAGACGAGCAATCGCAGGGCCCAGACGAGATAGCGCATGGCGCATGCTCCAGATGATTCGAGACCGTCAATTGTAAGCGACGTCTTCATGACGAGAGAAAAAAAAGCCCCAAGGCGGAGCACGGCCGGCCCTTGCGCAAGCCGGGCGCCCGCATGAACCGGCGCCACAAAAACAAAGCCCCTTGATTTCTCAAGGGGCTTTGCTCGCGGTCCGATCTGCCCGAAGGCAGCCCTGCCTGGCCGACGCGTCAGTGCATGGCGTGCAAACCTGCCATGGAAGACGGCATCGACTCGCTCGACCCAGAGGATTGAGCGTCCTCGTCATTGCCGCCGACCAGGTCCACCCGCTCGCGCAATTCCTTGCCCGCCTTGAAGTGCGGCACCTGTTTACCAGGCACCAGCACCTGCTCGCCGGATTTGGGATTGCGACCGATACGGGGTGACCGTTGCGACAACGAGAAGCTGCCAAAACCGCGGATCTCGATGCGCTGACCCGAGGCCAGGGCCTGGGTCATTGCATCCAGTACGGTCTTGACCGCGTAATCGGTGTCGCGGGCGGCCAGCTGAGGATAGCGGGCCGCCAAGGCGGCGATCAGCTCCGACTTGGTCACGAATTAACCGTCGTTGCGCTGTTGGTCCAGCTTGGCCTTCAGCAGCGCGCCGAGGTTGGTGGTGCCGGACGAAGCGCTGGCATCGGACATGCGCTGGATCGTGTCGGCGGTTTCGGCGTTGTCACGGGCCTTGATCGACAGTTGGATCGAACGCGTCTTGCGGTCGATGTTGACGATCATGGCTTCGATGTTTTCGCCGGCGGACAGCACGGTGGTGGCATCTTCGACGCGGCCCGAGGAGATCTCGGAAGCGCGCAGGTAGCCTTCGACGTCCACGGACAGCGTCACGACGGCGCCCTTGGCTTCGACGGACTTGATGGTGCCCGGAACGACGGCGCCCTTGTCAAACGTGGCGACGAAGTTGTTGAAGGGGTCGCCTTCCAGCTGCTTGATACCCAGCGAGATGCGTTCCTTGTCGGTGTCGATGCCCAGAACCACGGCTTCGATTTCGTCACCCTTCTTGAAGTTGCGCACGGCTTCTTCACCAGATTCCGCCCACGACAGGTCGGACAGGTGAACCAGGCCGTCGATGCCGCCGGGCAGGCCGACGAACACGCCGAAGTCGGTGATCGACTTGATGGCGCCGCGGACCTTGTCACCACGCTTGAAGTTCGTGGCGAACTCTTCCCACGGGTTCTGGCGGCACTGCTTCATGCCCAGCGAAATACGGCGACGGTCTTCGTCGATTTCCAGGACCATGACTTCGACTTCTTCGCCCAGGGTCACAACCTTGCGCGGGTCGACGTTCTTGTTGGTCCAGTCCATTTCGGACACGTGGACCAGACCTTCGATGCCGGCTTCGACTTCAACGAACGCGCCGTAGTCGGTCAGGTTCGTGACCTTGCCGAACAGGCGGGTGCCTTGCGGGTAGCGGCGAGCCAGGCCCACCCACGGATCTTCGCCAAGCTGCTTGACGCCCAGGGAGACGCGGCTCTTTTCCTGGTCGAACTTGAGGACCTTGGCTTCGACTTCCTGACCCACTTGCAGGACTTCGGAGGGGTGACGCACACGGCGCCAGGCCATGTCGGTGATGTGCAGCAGACCATCGATGCCGCCCAGGTCGACGAACGCGCCGTAGTCGGTGATGTTCTTGACCACGCCCTTGACCACGGCACCTTCGTGCAGGGTTTCGAGCAGCTTTTGACGCTCTTCGCCCATGCTGGCTTCCAGCACCTGGCGACGCGACAGCACAACGTTGTTGCGCTTGCGGTCGAGCTTGATGACCTTGAATTCGAGGGTCTTGCCTTCGTACGGGGTGGTGTCCTTGACCGGACGCAGGTCCACCAGCGAACCCGGCAGGAAGGCGCGGATGCCGTTGGTCATGACGGTCAGGCCGCCCTTCACCTTGCCGGTGATGGTGCCGGTAACCAGTTCGCCGTTCTCCAGGGCCTTTTCCAGTTGCAGCCAGGCCGACAGGCGCTTGGCGCGGTCACGCGACAGGATGGTGTCGCCGTAGCCGTTTTCCAGGGAATCGATGGCCACCGAGACGAAATCGCCAGGTTGCACTTCGAGCTCGCCCTGGTCGTTCAGGAACTCTTCCAGGGGGATCAGCGCTTCGGACTTCAGGCCGGCGTTGACGACGACGAAATTGTGGTCGACGCGCACGACTTCGGCGCTGATGACCTCGCCGGACTTCATGTCCTGGCTCTTGAGGCTTTGTGCGAAAAGGTCGGCGAAGCTTTCGCCGCCGGTGGCGGTAGTGGAAACGGAAGACATGGGGTTGAAATCCATTGGGCCGAAATGGCCGTTAAGAACACACCGCAGCGGATTGCCCGCCACAGTGGAGTCAAAATACCTGCCGGCTGGCTGACCCTTGCGGGGTGGCCCGTGGGGGAGTCGCCTGGCTTGAGCAGGGCCTAATCAAAAAATGCTAAAAACTGCCGGTAGCAATACTGCCTGTAGCAACACTGCCCGTAAATTCACTTAACTTCACTTAATTTCACGGGTTGGCTTGCTGCCAGAAATCCAGGATTGCCTGCACCGTTTCCGCGATCGTCAGATTGGACGAATCCAGCACGTGTGCATCTGCTGCGGGAGCCAGCGGCGCAGTGGCGCGCCCGGTGTCGCGCGCGTCACGCTCGCGCATATCCCGCAAAAGGTCGTCTAGGTTAGCAGAAATTCCCTTTTCGATCAACTGCTTACGCCGCCTCTCCGCCCGGGCGACCACGTCGGCGACCAGGAAGACCTTCAGGGACGCGTCCGGGAACACGACGGTGCCCATGTCGCGGCCGTCCGCAACCAGGCCGGGCGGCAGCCGGAAGGCGCGCTGGCGCTCGAGCAAGGCCTGCCGCACCCCCGGGAAAGCCGCCACGCGAGATGCGAAATTGCCCACTTCCTCGCGGCGGATGTCATGGCCGGCATCGGCCCCTTCGAGGTAAACGTGCGGTCCGTCGAACCGCACATCCAGCGTCTCGGCCACGCGCGCCACGGCGGGCTCGTCGTCGGCGGCAACGCCGCGGTTGATGGCAGCCAGCGCAGTCAGCCGGTAGAGGGCGCCGCTGTCCAGCACCGCCCAGCCCAGCGCCTTGGCGACGCGATGAGCCACGGTGCCCTTGCCGGACGCGGTGGGACCGTCGATCGTGATGACCGGGGCCAGGGAGGCGGGAGTTGAAGCAGTCAAAGTCATGGATGCGATGCAGCGCTAGGGCGAAACCAGGCCGGCGTAGACGTCAAAGTAACCCGGGAACGTCTTGCTGACACATCCGGGATCAAGAATGCGGACCGCCGCCGGTCCGAATGCCGCCAGCGAAAAGCACATCGCCATGCGGTGGTCGTCCCAGGTGCCGATGTGGGCATCGCGCCAGGCGTCCTGCGCCGGCGGCGTCACGCGCAGCCAATCGGGGCCGGACTCCACCTGCGCGCCCAGCTTTT
This sequence comes from Achromobacter sp. UBA4530, assembly GCF_002388205.1. Taxonomy (NCBI): domain Bacteria; kingdom Pseudomonadati; phylum Pseudomonadota; class Betaproteobacteria; order Burkholderiales; family Alcaligenaceae; genus Achromobacter; species Achromobacter sp. UBA4530. The sequence goes on from NZ_DGMA01000025.1 coordinate 318,161, forward strand.
CCAGCTCGGTCTGCATGGCATGGATGCGGTCCGTCTCCTTGACGCGCCAGCTGCCGATGTTGCGCAGCCGGCAAGGACCGTCGGCATAAAGGGCCAGCGCCGCGGCTGTCATCGCCGCGTCGGGGATCAGGTTGAAATCGGTATCAAAGGCCTTGAGGCGCTCGCCGTCGGCAACCTGCACGCCCGACACCTCGATCCAGTCAGGACCGTAGGTAACCTTGGCGCCCATGTCGGCCAGTGTGCTCGCGAATCCCACATCGCCCTGGATGCTGTCGGCGCCGACGCCGGTCACGCGCACCGGGCCGCCGCCAATGGCGCCCAGCGCCAGGAAATACGACGCCGTCGATGCGTCCCCTTCCACGGCGATCTGCCCCGGACTGCGATAGGCGGCGCCCGCGTCCACAACGAATCGGCTCCAGCCGTCCCGCTGCACCAGCACGCCAAAGCGCGCCATCAGGTTCAGCGTGATCTCGATGTAGGGCTTGGAAATCAGCTCTCCCAAGACCTCGATCGTGACGGGCTTGCCGCTGCGAGCAGCCTGCAAAGGCGCGGCCAGCAGCAAGGCGGTCAGGAACTGGCTGGAGACCGAACCCTGCACGCGGGTCACGGCGGTTTCAGCGATGTCGCCGCGGCCGATGTGCAGCGGCGGATAACCCGGCTGGCCCAGATAGTCGATACGCGCGCCCAGCGCGTTCAGGGCATCGACCAGGTCGCCGATCGGGCGCTCGTGCATGCGCGGCACGCCGGACAGGCGGTAGTCGCCGCCCATGAGGGCCAGAGCCGCCGTCAACGGACGGATTGCGGTGCCCGCATTACCCATGAAGAGGTCGGCGCTTTCCACCGGAAAACGGCGCACGCCCTGCACCGTGACGCGCCCGGCTTCCAGGTCGGACACCTGCACGCCCAACTGGCGCAACGCCGCCAGCATGACGCGAGTGTCGTCGGAGTCCAGCAGGCCGGTGATGACCGTCGTGCCTTCGGCGATGGCCGACAGCAACAGCACGCGGTTGGAAATGCTCTTGGATCCCGGCAAGGCCATCGCGCCCTGCGCGCGCCGCACGCGCGGCAGATCGAGGTAAGACAAAGCGCCCATTGAACTACTCCTTGCGCCAGCCGCGGCGCGCACGCGCCGCCGTGTCCAGCAGCGTCAGCAAAGCCTCGCCGTCGCCATCGGCGATGGCGCGCTCGGCCCGGTCCAGCACGCCGCGCACAGCGGCCAGCTCGGCCAGCATCGCGTCGCGATTGGACAAAAAAATGTCGCGCCACATTTCGGGCGATCCGGCGGCAATACGGGTGAAATCACGAAAGCCGCTGCCCGCCAGTTCCAGCCGGGTCGCGGCGTCGGCGGCCGTGGCCACCTGTTCCATATACACCGACGACAGCAGATGCGGAAGATGGCTGACCGACGCGAGCACGCGATCGTGTGCGTCGGCGTCCATGTCGATCACGTGCGCGCCGCAAGCCTGCCAAGCCTGGCGCACGAACGCCATGGCCGCCGCGCCGTTTTCAGGCACAGGCGTGAGGATGACGGTGCGTCCGCGGTAGAGGTCCGCATCCGCGGCTTCCGGCCCGGTGCGCTCGGCGCCCGCGATGGGATGGCCCGGCACGAACTGCCCGATGCGATCGCCCAGCGCATCGCGCGCCGCCTCGACCACTTCGGCCTTGGTGCTGCCGCCGTCGGTCAGGACGGCGCGCGGCGAGAGGTGCGTCCGCATCTGCGACAGCACATTTGTCAGGCCGCCGACCGGCGTTGCCAGCATGATGAGATCCGCCTGGGCCGCCGCGGCTTCGGCCGTCACGGCCTCGTCGATGAGGCCCAGCGCCACAGCGCGTTCCAGCGACTGCGCATTGCGCCCCACGCCCAGCACCTTGCCCACCTGCCCTGCCTGCCGCAAGGCCGCCGCGAACGATCCGCCGATCAAGCCGACGCCAACCACTGCCAATACAGGAATCAGGGGGCCCGCGGCCCCCTGATCTGAAGAAGGTAACGCGTCGTTCATGCGGTCAGGATGGCGGTCAGGGCGTCGATGAATCGGGCGTTCTCTTGAGGCAGTCCGATGGACACGCGGAGCCACTCCGGCAGACCGTCGCCCGCAACGGGACGCACGATGACGCCGCGCTTGAGGAGTTCAAGATTGATGCGAGGCGCGTCGCCCACGTGGACCAGCACGAAGTTGCCATAGCTGGGCACGTAACGCAGATTCAGCTTGTCGAACGCGGCGCACAACTGGGCCTTGCCTGCCTTGTTGGAAGCGTAGGCTTCCTCGAGGTAGTCGGCATCGCCGAGTGCGGCGATGGCTGCGGCTTGGGCCAGCGTATTAACGTTGAACGGCTGGCGCACGCGGTTTAGCAGGTCGGTCAGACCGGGCTGCGCCACCGAGAAACCGACGCGCAGGCCGGCCAGGCCATAAGCCTTGGAGAACGTGCGCGACACGATCAGGTTCGGGTACTGGCGCGCCAGCGCGGTGCTGTCAAAGCGCAGCTCCGGATCCAGGTATTCGTTGTAGGCCTCGTCCAGCACGACCGTGACGCGGTCGCCGTGCGCGGCATGCACGCGTTCCAGGAAGTCCGCAACCTTGTCGCCCGGCACGAAGGTGCCGGTGGGGTTGTTCGGGTTGGCGATGAACACCAGGCGCGTGTCGTCGGCGATCGCGTCGAACATCGCATCCAGGTCGTGGCCGTGGTCCACGGCGGGCACCACGATGTGGCGCGCGCCGCGCGCCTGCGTGGCCAGGCGGTAGACCGCAAACGAGTGCTGCGCGTACACCGCGGAAGCGCCCGGCTCCAGCAGCGCCAGCGCGGCGATTTCCAGGATGTCGTTCGAGCCGTTGCCGAGCGTGATCCAGTTCATCGGCACGCCGTAGCGTTCAGCCAGCGCCGCCTTCAGGTCAAAGCCGTTGGGGTCCGGGTAGCGTGCCAGCGATTCGGCCGCAGCCAGCATGGCCGCCTTCGCCGATTTGGGCATGCCCAACGGGTTTTCGTTGGACGCCAGCTTGACGATGGTCGCCGGATCCAGCCCGAATTCGCGGGCCAGTTCTTCGATCGGCTTGCCTGCCTGGTACGGGGCGATGGCGCTGACGTGCACGGGGGCAACGAGGGGCTTGGATGCGTGGGTCATGATGTGGGATTCACTGCGCCGGGTACGAACCCAGCACTTTGAGGTAGGCAACCTGCGCCTGCAGGGCCGCCAGGGCGCGCTCGACATTCGGGTCGTTCCGATGGCCCAGGACGTCGACGTAGAAATAGTATTCCCACTGGCCCGTGCGCGCGGGGCGCGACTCGAAGCGCGTCATCGACACGCCGTTGGCGGCCAGGGGCGCCAGCATTTCATAGACGGCGCCCGCGCGGTTCGGCACCGCCAGGATCAGGCTGGTCTTGTCCTTGCCGCTGACCAGGGGCTCGATGTTGCCGATTGCCAGGAAGCGGGTGCGGTTGTGCGGGTCATCCTGGATGCCGGCGGCGACGATCTGCAGGTTCCAGGCGGGCGCAGCCACTTCGCCGGCAATGGCCGCGATGCTCGCATCCGACGCGGCGGCGCGCGCTGCTTCGGAATTGCTGGAGGCGGCCACGCGCTCGACGTCGGGATAGTTGCGCGTCAGCCAGCCCTGGCACTGGGCCAGCGCCTGCGGGTGCGCGGAAATGGTCTTGATGCCGTCCATGCCGCCCGATTGCGACATCAGGCAATGGCGGATGACGAGCGAACGCTCGCCCAGGATCTTGACCGGCGTGTTCAGCAGCAGGTCCAGGCTGCGGTTGACGGCGCCTTCGGTGGAATTTTCCACCGGCACCATCCCCACGTCGGCCTGGCCGGCTTCCACGGCGCGGAAGACCTCGTCGAACGAGGCGCAAGGCAGCTTCTGGACCGCATGGCCAAAGTGTTCCAGCGCGGCCTGCTCAGAGAAAGAACCCTGCGGTCCCAAAAACGCGACGGTCATGCCGCGCTCCAGGCCCCGGCATGCGGAGATGATTTCGGTCCAGACCGACGCCACGCCGGCGTTCGGGAACGGACCGGGATTGATCTGCTGCAGGCGGCGGATGACCTCGGCTTCGCGTTCGGGACGCAGCACGGGTCCATCGGCGTGCGCGGCATGCTTGGCCTCGCCCACTTCCAGCGCGGCGCGCGCGCGCTGCGACAGAAGATCGAGAATCTGCGCATCGAGGTCGTCGATGCGCTTGCGCAGGGGAAGCAGCTTGCGCTGCAGCTCGTCATCCATGGCGGCGCTCGAATTCCTTCAGGTACTCGACCAGCGCCGCCACGCCTTCGAGCGGCAGCGCGTTGTAGATGGAGGCGCGCATGCCGCCCACGCTCTTGTGGCCTTTCAACTGCGTGAGGCCCGCTGCCTCGGCGCCCTTCAGAAAGGCGTCGTTGAGCGACTCGTCATGCAGCACGAACGGCACGTTCATGCGCGAACGCACGGGTGCGTGAATGGGATTGCGGTAGAAGCTGGTGCTGTCCAGGTAGCCGTACAGCAGATCGGCCTTCGCCTTGTTGGCGGCTTCCATGCCGGCCACGCCGCCATTGGCCTTGACCCACTTGAACACCAGGCCCGCGATGTAGATCGCGAAGGTAGGCGGGGTGTTGTAGCGCGAGTGTTCGGCCGCTACGTTGGCGTAGTCGAACGCCGAGGGGCAGATCGGCAAGGCCTGGCCAATCAGGTCGCGGCGCGCGATGACCATGGTGACGCCGGCCGGGCCAGCGTTTTTCTGCGCGCCGGCGTACATCATGCCGCAGCGCGACACGTCCATCGGGCGCGACAGGAAGTGCGAAGAGGCGTCGATGACCAGAGGCACGTCGGGTGCACCGAGGTCAGCGGTGTCGGGCCAGTCCAGGAATTCGACACCGCCAATGGTTTCGTTGCTGCACAGGTGCAGATAGGCCGATTCCTTGCGCACCTGCCAGGTATCGGCAGGAGGCACCCAGGTCAGCGGCGCCTGTTCGCGGCCGTCAATCTGGGTGGCGTGGTCGGAGCTGGCCGCGACGTGCGTGCTGCCGTAGCGGCCGGCTTCCTTGTACGAACGCTTGGACCAATGGCCCGTCACGACGAAATCCGCGGCTGGCGCGCCGCGGCGTCCCATGAGATTCATGGGAACGATGGCGTTTTCCCCGGAACCGCCGCCTTGCATGAACATGACGGCGTAATCGGCCGGCAGGCCCAGCAAGTCGCGCAGATCGGACTCTGCTTCATCGCAGATCTGCACGAAATGCTTGCCGCGATGGCTCATTTCCATCACGGACATGCCGCTGCCGTGCCAGTCCAGCATTTCTGCAGCGGCTTGCTGCAGCACCACCTCGGGCAAGACCGAGGGGCCGGCCGAGAAGTTCCAGGGGCGGGCCATTATTGCTCCGTAGGTTCCGTCGAATCTGCTGCGTCGTTGCTGTCGTCGCCACCGGTTTGCTGGCCGTCTTCGTCCAGTTCGCCGTCATCGTCCGCGTCGCTTTCGACGACACGGCGCACGCCGGACAGCGTGCTGCCGTCGTCGACGTTGATCAGCGTGACGCCCTGCGTCGCACGGCCCATTTCGCGGATTTCCGCGACACGGGTGCGCACCAGGACGCCGCCGGTGGTGATGAGCATGATCTCATCGGTAGGCGTGACCAGCACCGCCCCCACCACCTTGCCGTTACGCGAGGTGGTCTGGATGGCGATCATGCCCTTCGTGCCGCGGCCATGGCGCGTGTACTCCGCGATCGGCGTGCGCTTGCCGTAGCCGTTTTCCGTGGCGGTCAGCACCGTCTGCGTTTCGTCGCCGGCGACCAGCAGCGCGATGACCGTCTGCGTGTCCTCGAGCATCATGCCGCGCACGCCGCGGGCGTTACGGCCCATCGGACGCACGTCGTTTTCGTCGAAGCGCACGGCCTTGCCGGCGTCCGAGAACAGCATGACGTCGTGCTTGCCGTCGGTGAGATCCGCGCCGATCAGGTAGTCGCCATCGTCAAGGTCGACGGCGATGATGCCGGCCTTGCGCGGGTTGGAGAAGTCGGACAGCGGGGTCTTCTTGACCGTGCCGCGCGAGGTCGCCATGAAGACATAGTGGTCTTCGCTGAATTCCTTGACCGGCAGCACCACCGTGATCTTCTCGCCGTCGGCCAGCGGGAACATGTTGACGATCGGCTTGCCGCGCGAGTTACGCGTGCCTTGCGGCACTTCCCAGACCTTCAGCCAGTACACACGGCCGCGATTCGAGAAGCACAGCAGGAAGTCATGCGTGTTGGCGATGAAGAGCTGGTCGATCCAGTCGTTTTCCTTCATGGCCGTCGCCTGCTTGCCGCGTCCGCCACGCTTTTGCGAGCGGTACTCGGACAGCGGCTGGCTCTTGATGTAGCCGCCGTGCGACAGCGTCACGACCATGTCGGTCGGCGTGATCAGGTCTTCGGTATCGAGTTCCGTCGCGTTCAGTTCGATTTCCGAACGGCGCGAATCCTTGGCGCCGGTCGAGAACTCGGCCTTGATGGCCTGCAGCTCTTCGCTGATGATCGTCGTGATGCGCTCGGGACGGGCCAGGATGTCCAGCAGGTCGGCGATGGTGGACATGATGTCCTTGTACTCGCCAACAATCTTGTCCTGCTCCAGCCCGGTCAGGCGTTGCAGGCGCATGTTCAGGATTTCCTGGGCCTGCGTATCGCTCAGGCGATACAGGCCGTCGCCCTGAAGACCGAACTCGACGCCCAGATCGTCCGGACGGAAAGCCGCGCGGCCGCCCGGCGTGTCGCCGTCGGCGCGCGACAGCATTTCGCGCACCAGCGACGAATCCCAGGACTTCGCCATCAGTTCCTGACGGGCGACAGGAGGAGTCGGGGCCGCCTTGATGATCGCGATGAAATCGTCGATGTTTGCCAGCGCCACCGCCAGGCCTTCCAGCACGTGGCCGCGCTCGCGGGCCTTGCGCAACTGGAAAACCGTGCGGCGCGTGACCACTTCCCGGCGATGCTGCAGGAAGTAGTCGATCATCTGCTTCAGGTTGAGCAGGCGGGGCTGGCCGTCGACCAGCGCCACCAGGTTCATCCCGAAGGTGTCCTGCAGCTGGGTGTTCTTGTAGAGGTTGTTCAGCACGACCTCGGGCACTTCGCCGCGCTTGAGCTCGATGACAAGGCGCATGCCGTCCTTGTCCGACTCGTCGCGGATGTCGGAGATGCCTTCGATCTTCTTGTCGTTGACCAGCTCTGCGATGCGTTCCTGCAGCGTCTTCTTATTGACCTGGTAGGGAATCGCGTCGATCACGATCGCCTGGCGATTGCCCTTCTCCATGTCTTCGAAGTGCGTCTTGGCGCGCATGATGACGCGGCCGCGACCCGTGCGATAGCCTTCGCGCACGCCGGACATGCCATAGATGATGCCGCCCGTGGGGAAGTCCGGCGCCGGGATGAGCTCGATCAGCTCATCGACCGTGCACGCCGGATTGCGCAGGCAGTACAGGCAGCCGTCGACCACTTCCTGGAGGTTGTGCGGCGGAATGTTGGTCGCCATGCCCACCGCGATGCCGGAGCTGCCGTTGACCAGCAGGTTGGGCAGGCGCGACGGCAGCAGCAGGGGTTCCTGTTCGCTGCCGTCGTAGTTGGGTCCGAAGTCGACGGTTTCCTGGTCGATGTCGGCCAGGAGCTCGTGGGCGATCTTGGCCAGGCGGATTTCGGTGTAACGCATCGCCGCGGCGTTGTCGCCGTCGATGGAACCGAAGTTGCCCTGGCCGTCGACCAGCATGTAGCGCATGGAGAAATCCTGCGCCATGCGGACAATGGTGTCGTACACGGACTGGTCGCCGTGGGGGTGGTACTTACCGATGACGTCCCCGACGATACGCGCTGACTTCTTGTAGGCGCGGTTCCAGTCGTTGTTCAGCTCGTGCATCGCGTAGAGCACGCGCCGGTGGACAGGCTTCAAGCCGTCCCGCACATCCGGTAGCGCCCGACCGACGATCACGCTCATCGCGTAATCGAGGTAACTGCGGCGCATCTCTTCTTCCAGCGATACCGGAAGCGTCTCCTTGGCAAAGGAATCCATATATATAACGACAGAATCGTGTAAGGAGGAACCCGGGCCGGGTAAACAGGAAATTCTATCATTCGATTGGGGGACCGGTCCGATGGGCCGTCCGAAGGCGCCGAAAGCGGGCCGCGACGGACCGATCAGAAACGCCGCCCGGCCACGCCCACCCGCGCCCTGCGGCCCTGTTGTCAAAAACCAACATGGGAAACGGCAGGAGTGCCGAAAACGTCATATCCAGCATTAATGCGCCTGTCCAGGGAAGCCAAAGCCCCCCAAATGCCTTAAGATTGTTTCCAGCACGCAGGAAACCCAGTAGCTATTCCTTTGAACCAGCTCTTGGCGTTGCTATACTGGCCCCGTTTTCCTGATATGCGGCGGGGGTTCGCTGCGAGTCACTTATCCAGCTTCAAGCTCAACGAGGAGAAACATGAACAAACCCTCCAAATTCGCTCTGGCGCTCGCCTTCGCCGCCGTCACGGCCTCTGGTGTAGCTTCCGCGCAAACCGTGGACAACTGGCGCAACCCGTTCGGTAACGTTTGGAAGAACGGCACGAACGAACTGTGCTGGCGCGATGCCTTCTGGACCCCGGCCACCGGTATCCCCGGTTGCGACGGCGTCCCGGTTGCCCAACAGAAGGCGAAGCCGGCCCCGATGGCGGCAAAGGTCGTGTTCAATGCTGACACGTTCTTCGACTTCGACAAGTCGACCCTGAAGCCCGAAGGTCGCCAACTGCTGCAGCAAGTCGCTCAGCAAGCCAGCACCATCGATCTGGAAACGATCATCGCCGTCGGCCACACCGACTCGATCGGTACCGAACAGTACAACCAGAAGCTGTCCGAGCGCCGCGCCGCTTCGGTCAAGGCTTACCTGGTCAGCCTGGGCATCGACCCCAACCGTATCTACACGGAAGGCAAGGGCGAACTGCAGCCGATCGCTTCCAACAAGACGAAGGAAGGCCGCGCCCAGAACCGTCGCGTTGAGATCGAAATCGTGGGTAGCCGCAAGTAATTGCCGGACTAGCTACAATAAGGGGGCCTCGCATAGCGAGGCCCTTTTTTTCGCCTGCGATGCACCCCTCTGGTGCATCGGCAAGCCCCTTCCTCGCCTAGCGCGCTGGACCCCTCTATATATAGAGCAGCTTTACGCCGGACCGCCCATGAACACGCAAACTCACGACACCGCGCAAGCCTCCGTCAACGCCGATCAGGCCGAAATCGACAAGTTCAGCGCCTTGGCCAGCCGCTGGTGGGACCCCGAAAGCGAGTTCAAGCCGCTGCATGCCATCAATCCGCTGCGGCTGGAGTGGATTCAGGAATGCGCCGGCAGCCTAGCCGGCCGCAAGGTGCTGGACGTAGGTTGCGGCGGCGGCATCCTGTCGGAAGCGATGGCCCGCAGCGGCGCCGATGTAACCGGCATCGACCTGGCCGACAAGTCCCTGAAGATCGCGCGCCTGCATGGCCTGGAATCGGGCGTGAAGGTGGAGTACCGCAAGGTGCCCGTCGAAGAACTGGCTGCCGAGCAGCCGGGTCAGTACGACGTGGTGACCTGCATGGAAATGCTGGAGCACGTGCCGGATCCGGCCTCGATCGTGCGCGCCTGCTCGACGCTGGTGAAACCTGGCGGCTGGGTGTTCTTTTCCACGCTGAACCGCAACGCCAAGTCGTTCGTGTTCGCGATCATCGGCGCGGAGTACGTCCTGCGCCTCCTGCCCCGCGGCACCCACACCTACGACCAGTTCATCAAGCCCAGCGAGCTGTCGGCGGCGGCGCGCGGCGCGGCCCTGGAACCGGTGAGCATGCGCGGCATGGAATACAACCCGATCACCCAGATCTACTCGCTGACTTCCGACACCTCGGTCAACTATCTGATGGCAACCCGTAAATGAGCGCCCTGATCCTGTTCGATTTCGACGGCACCCTGGCCGACACCGCCCCCGACCTGGCAGCCGCCGCGAACCGTCAGCGCACCCGCCGCGGCTTGGAGCCGATGGCATACGAGGCGCTGCGTCCCGTGGCATCTCAGGGCGCGCGCGGACTGTTGCGCGTCGCGCTGAACCTGCAACCGGGCGACGCAGACTATGAGCCCACCCGCCTGCAGTTTTTGGAAGACTACGCCGCCAGCTCGACGGTTCACAGCAAGCTGTTCCCCGGGATCGAAGACCTGCTGGCCGACATCCGCAACCGTGGCATGTCCTGGGGCATCGTCACCAACAAGGTCACCTACCTGACCCTGCCCATCGTCGAATTCCTGGACCTGACGCGCGACAGCGCCGTGCTGGTCTGCGGCGACACCACTGCCCACGCCAAGCCGCATCCCCTACCCTTGCAGCACGCCGCGCGCGAAGCGGGTTTTGAGACCGACCGCTGCGTCTACGTCGGCGATGACCTGCGCGATATCCAGGCCGCCCACGCGGCGGGCATGCCCGCTGTCGCCGCGGCCTATGGTTATGTCGGCGAAGACGACAACGTCATTGCCTGGCAGGCTGAAACCTGCGCGAATTCGCCAGAGGAACTCTGGTCCGCCATCGAGCCGCTGCTGCCCCGCGACTTGCGCTAAATTTCGAGGATGGGCCCTTTGCCCGTCCGCCCCGCCTTCGGTCACGCCCGCCTTCGGTGATGACGCACCTTCCAACGCGGCATTCTCGCTGATGACGCCGCAGCTGCCCGCGATTGTTCGGCCGAATTAGTGCAGCAGGCCGAACAATCTATCCGGATGCCGGGGGTTTATCCGGCCGGCGATCTCCCCTAAAGTGTGAACCGTGCATCGCGATCCGGGTTGTCCGGATCGCTCCGTTTCCGGCTCATGCCGGCGTTGCAGCCTCTCGCAGGCGGCGACGACATCTCCGTGCTGGCGGACCTCCGCGTCCCGCCGCACCGTGCCCGCTACGTTGACGCGGCGCACGCCCGACCTTTTGACCTTGCCTTCAACTCCCTGCCCGCGCGGCGCCATCCGGCCTCGCGTCCAAGGAATGCCTATGCTTTTGCCCATCCTGCTACTTTCCGCCGCCGGCTTCACCATCCTGACCACCGAGTTCCTGATCGTGGGGCTGCTGCCCGGGCTTGCCCGCGATCTGGACGTGACCGTTTCCCAGGCAGGCCTGCTGGTGACGCTGTTTGCCTTTACGGTCGCGGCGACCGGCCCCCTGCTCACCGCCCTGATGGCCAACATGGAGCGCAAGCGCCTGTTCATCGGGGTGCTGGTGCTGTTTGGCCTGTCCAACGCGCTGGCCGCCGTGGCGCCCAACATCTGGATCATGGCGATCGCGCGCTTTGTGCCGGCGCTGGCCCTGCCGGTGTTCTGGTCGCTGGCCAGCGCCACCGCCGTTGAACTGGTGGGCCCCGCGCGCGCCGGACGCGCCATTTCGACGGTGGCGTTCGGCATCGTGGCCGCCACGGTATTCGGCATTCCGATCGGTGTGCTGATCTCGGACGCGTTCGGGTGGCGCGCCGCGTTCTGGGTGCTGTCCGTGGTGGCGTTTGCCAAGGCCCTGCTACTGCTGCTGACCTTCCCCAGCACGCGCATCCGCGCCGACAGCGTGCGCCTCGTCACGCAGCTGCGGATCCTGCGCAAACCCATCGTTGTGAGCCATGTGGTGCTGTCGCTGCTGGTTTTCACCGGCATGTTTACGGCCTATACCTATCTTGCCGACATGCTGGAGCGGCTGGGCGGCTTTGACGGCGAGACCGTCGGCTGGACGATGATGGCGTTTGGCGCCGTTGGACTGGTGGGCAACACGCTGGGCGGACGCCTGGTGGACCGCAGCCCGCTCGGCGCCACGGCGCTGTTCTCGTCGCTGATGGCGGTTGGCCTGGCGTTCGTCGCGCCGGTCATGCAGTCGCACGGCCTGCTGGCTGTCGCGCTGGGCATCTGGGGAATCGCGCAGGCCGCACTTTTCATCGTCTGCCACGTACGGCTGATGAAGTCCGCCCCCGAGGCGCCCGCGTTTGCCGCGTCGCTGAACATCTCCGGCGCGAACATCGGCATCGGCCTGGGCGCGGTGGTTGGCGGACATGTGATCGACCACTATGGCCTGGCGACGCTGGGCGGCGCCGCGGCCGTCATCGTGGCGGTTTCCGTAGGGTTGGCCGCGCTAATGATGGCGGCGTCCCGGGGCCGGCGGCAATCCAAGGCGGCGTGCGCCAACGCGGCCTGACGCCAAGCTTGTCTCGCCCCCGCCACGCTTGACACCGCTTGGGTTTACAGGATGGCAGGCGCTTGCATTTGCAGTACAATGGAAGGTCTTGGGGCCGATCCGGATTCGACGTGGGTCGCGAAACAACTCAGGGCATGCCGAGCACCAGTACGCTCGTTAAACCACTGGAACACTACAAACGCCAACGACGAGCGTTTCGCTCTCGCCGCTTAAGCGGTGAGCCGCTGCACTGATCTGTCCTTGGGTCAGGCGGAGGAAGGCAACTTCCTAGGGGGGTAACCCTCGAACCGCAGCAGCGACATTCACAAGGAATCGGTCTGCGCTGGGGTCACACGGCTCAGATTTAAATTACGTGAATCGCTTTGGTCCGGCCTGTCGGTTGGCTAAGTCCAAAGTTAAAACCAAATAAATCGACTACGCATGTAGAACTGGTTGCGGAGGGCTTGCGGACGGGGGTTCAATTCCCCCCGGCTCCACCAAATTCCGTTCAGCAACGTCAGCTGAAACCAAAAATCCTCAAGGGTGCAGACCCTTGAGGATTTTTTTCGTTTGGGTCACTGCCGGTTGACCCAGTCCTGGGCTCCTTCGATGAACCAGGGGAGATTCAGGCGTTCGCCCTCGCCCGATTGAATCGTCAGGCGCTGGCCGGACGGGTTGGCGTTGTTGTTGGAACCCGCCGGCGAATCCAGCGGCCGGCTGCGGTAGTCCACGTTGTTTCGCGGTTGCTGCGGGGTCTCTGCGCAGGCGGCGAGGGCTGCGATGGCCGCCCCGGCGAGCAGCAGGCGCAGCGCTGCGTGATGAATCTTCATGGTGTTCGGTTCCTGCTGGGGGCACAGGCCGGCGTGCCAGGCGAAACGGCCTTTCCCGTACCTTACTCGCATTAGGGTGGCCGCGTCAGGCAGCTCCGGTCGCCTGGCCGCCCACGTCAGCCTTCCCCCCTCCCACCGAAGCAGGTCGGGCGCGGGCGCGGCCTCCCAGGTCAGAACTGATACTTCAATGTCAGCATGGCGTGGCGGGTAGGCGCGTAGATCCCGGTGTAGAAGGTGGTGTCCAGCCCCTGCAGGTACTTCTTGTCGAACACGTTGTTCAGGTTCAGCGTGGCCGAGAGCTGGCGGTTGAAGTCGTAGCGCGCCATCAGGTTGGCGACGGCGTAGGCGGGCTGCTCGCCCTTGAGCGTCACGCCCGGCAGGGACCAGGTGGTGGCGCTGTAGTAGATGCGGCTTTGCCAGTTGACGCCGCCGCCCAGGGTCAGGCGGTGCCAGTCGCCGGGCAGGCGGTAGGTGGTCCACAGCTTGGCCATGTGGCGCGGGAAGATCGTTCGGATGGTCCCGCCCTCGCCGTCTTTGGTGATGCTGTAGCTGTAGCTGAGCGCGGCTTGCCAGCCGGGGGCCAATTCGCCGTTGAACTCGATATCCAGGCCCGACGTCTTGGCGCCGCTGACGGCGCGGTACGCCGGTTCCCGCACGGTGCCGGGCACGAACTGGCCTTCGTCGACTTCGGCAAGGTTGTCCTGGCGGATCTGATAGAGCGCGATGGCGCTGGTGAGGCGGCCGCCAAAGTAGTCGCTCTTCAAGCCGATTTCGTAGTTGTCGCCGGTGCGCGGGTCCAGCACGTTGCCATTGCGATCGCGGGCGCTTTGCGGCTTGAAGATGCTGGTGTAGCTGGCGTAGACGGAATGCTGGTCGTTCAGGTCGTAGACGATGCCGGCGTAGGGCGTGACAACGCCGCTTTCGCTCATTTCCGTGATCTTGTTGTTTCGCGCCAGCGCGGGCGACGTGTAGATCTGCGAGAGCTTGTAGCGGTAGTTGCTGACGCGCGCGCCCACGATGACGGCGAGGTCGTCTGTGGGCTTCAGGCGCAACGCGGAATAGACGCCCTGCTGCTTTTGCCAGCCGTCGTAATCCATGAGTTTCTGGCCTGACGCGGTAGGCCCTGCAGTGTCGTTGCCCCAGGTGTAAATGTTGACGTCACGGCCTTCGATGTCGTCGTCGGCCGGCTCGTGATAGTTATTGAACTCCGCCCAATTCATTCCCACGACGAACTCGTGCTGCCTTCCCCACAATTCGAATGGTCCGGCCGCCTGCACGTCGAAGCCGGTCTGGCGCTGGCGGGCGCTACCCAGGCCGCCATAGAACTGCACGCCTTCGCCCGTATTGCGCTCGACGAAACCCCAACTGGCGTCGGCCGACGAAAACTCGCGCTTGCCGTGAAGGTAGTTGCCCGAAAACTTGAGCTTCCAGTCGTTGGCGAACTTGTGCTCGAGGTTGAGGAAGGCGTTGTAGACCTTGAGCTCGTCGGTGTTCCAGCGTGCCCCGGCGTTGTCGGACGCCTTGAAATCGGTCTGTTGACCGTCAGCGTAAAAGAGCGGCAGTCCGGTCGACGACTGTCCGCGCGGATCGTTGTTCTGGTAGTCGATGCCCGCCGTGAGCATTGTGTTCGGCGTAAGGTCGGCCTCCAGCACGCCGTAGAAAACCGACTTGTTTTCCTTGTAATAGTCGATATGCGTGTTGCCCTGCTCGTGCGCAGCGACGAAGCGGCCGCGCAAGGTGCCGGCGTCGTTGATGGGCCCGCCCACGTCCAGTTCGCCGCGGCCACGGCCCCAGGTGCCTGCGGCCACGCTGGCATAGCCCTGGAATTCGCGCGTGGGCTTCTTGCGGATGAGGTTGACGGTGCCCGAGGGATCGCCCGCCCCCGTCATCAGCCCCGTTGCGCCGCGCAGGACCTCGACGCGATCATAGATGGCCAGGTCCGTTTGGCTCTGCGGGATGTTCTGCGACACGATGTCGGTCGCGGTCAGGACGCCATCAAACTGATAGTTATCGATGTTGTAGCCGCGCGAAAGAATCGAGAACCGTCCTGTGCCGATGTTCTGCACCGAGATGCCCGGCGTGCGGTCCAGCAGTGCCTCGATGCTGTCGACGCCCTCGTCCTCGATGCGCTGGCGCGTCATGACGCTGATGGTCTGCGGCGTCTCGCGCTGGGTGAGCGGCAGGCCGGTGGCGAAGGACAAGGGGCCGGTCATGGCGTAGCTGTTCGAACCCTCCGTGGCGCCAAAGCCGTCGGCTTGGACAGTGACGGGCGCCAGCGTGGCGACGCCAGCGGGTGCCGCGCGGTGCAGCACATAACTGCCGCCCTCTGCCGGCGATGCGGCCAGGCCGGTGCCCGCCAGCAAGGCATTCAACGCGGCGCGCGGGTCCAGGTCGCCCGACACGCCCGGGCTTTGCTTGCCCTGCGCGAGTTCGCCGGCGCCGGCGACCAGCACGCCTGACTCGCTGGCAAAGCGGGCGAGCACCGTGCTCAACGGGCCGGCGGGAATGTCGTAATGCCGCGTCGCGGTCGCGGCGGGTCGTTGAGCTGCCGCGGACTGCGCGGCAGCGTCCGGCGCGTTGACCGCCAGGACCGCCACGCCACCCGCGATCGCCAATTGCACGACACGCGCCGAGCAGGTCAGGCGGGAACTGCCCGCGAGGCGGCGGAATGAGTGGGGCGGCCGCTTAGCGGCAAGGACTGAATGACGGGGCATGACGAACTGGGTTCCGATGAGGTTTATCGACGAGCCGTGCGATTGAATTCGCTCTCATTAGGGGAATCGAACGAGAACCTCAAAAGCGGAACCGGGCGGGAGAAAAATTGTTGCGATGCCGTGCGAATCGCGATGAATCGCGGACGGGCAGGTGGCGAGAAAGGGTGAGGATCGCGTCAGCGGCTGCCGACCGGACCGCCTCGCGGCTGGATGCTGACCCACCACGGCAAGGTCCGCTGGATGCGGATGGGCAGAACGCCTTCCAGCATGGCCAGCGCCCGATCGGGGTCGGTGGCCGGATAGCTGCCGATGACCGGCAGGTTGGCGATCTCGGGCGCCACGCGCAGCACGCCGCCGCGATAGCGCTGCAGCTCGCTGGCGACATCCGCCAGCGGCGTGTTGTTGGTGACCAGGATGCCGCGCGACCAGGCCTCGCGCGCGGGGTCGGCGGATTGCGTGACGGCCAGCATTGCATCCGTGAAGCGCGTCTGCTCGCCCGTCTGGATAACGCGCGTGCTGCCCGTGACGGCGGTGCGCGCTTCGACGGCGCCCTTGTAGACCGCCACCAGCGTCTCGTCGCCGTCGAGCCGCACCGTGAATCGCGTGCCGAGGGCGCGCACCCTGCCCTGCGGGGTATCGACGACAAACGGGCGTGCGGGATCGGCCGCGGTCTGTATCAGTATTTCGCCTGCCAAGAGGCGAAGCCGGCGCAGGCCGCCGCTGTAATCCTCGTCGAAGGCGCTGCCGGTGCCGAGCCAGACAACGGAACCGTCAGCCAGTTCGATCTGCCGGACCTCGCCGGTGGCGCTGCGGTGATCGGCCGCCCAGGCCAGCACCACGCCGGGCAGAGGCGTGAGGCGCCACGCCGCCAGCCCGGACAGGCCCGTGCCGGCCAGCGCCGCCAGGCCGAACAACATCTGACGCCGGCGCGCCATGCGGCTGTTGGCCATGCAATAGCCCTTGGCGACGGCGTCGCGGCCGGGGCTGGACTGGACGGGTTGGAACTGGCTGCTGATGCGCTCGACGTAGCCCCAGGCGGTCCGGTTTTCCTGCGCGCGTTCAAGCCAGGACTGCCAGCGCCGGCGCTCGTCGGGCGTGGCCTCGCCGGAGCGCAGCAGCGCAAACCATTCGGCAGCCTGCTCAAGCGCCTGGTGCGTGGGCTCGGCGGCGGATTGCACAGAGGTCATGTTGCGCCTCGAACGCGGAAATCCCAGCCTGTCATGCCGAACCGGTCCCCACGGGCGCGGCCGAATTCACATGGATCGGCGGTTCGATGGCCACCGACCGCGCCTCCAGCATCAGGCAGTGCAGCATGGCCTGGGCGACGTACTTGCGAACCATTCGGGTGGACACACCCAGCTCCTGCGCCACTTCCTTGTCGGACATCTCGCACGCGACCGCCATGACGAAAGCATTGGCGGCTTTGACCGGCATGCTGCGCAGCATGCCGTCAATTTCCAGCAGCGCCTGGATGACGATCACCTGATGTTCAGCCGACGGGGCCACGGCCTCGGGCCGCGCGGCCAGCTCTTCCAGCCACATCTGCTCGATCTGGCGGCGCCGCCACAGGTCCACGCACATGCCGTTGGCCATGGCGCGCAAATACGCCCGAGCCTCGGGAGCGCTGTCGAAGCGGCGCGGCTTCTGGATAAGGCGCACAAAAGCGTCGTGCGCCAGGTCGGCCGCGTCACACGAATTGCCCAGGCGCCGGCGCAACCACCCATGAAGCCATCCGTGATGGTGGGTGTACAGGAATTCGATTTGTGAGGACGGCGCGTCGCTGGCCACGGCGGTAGAAGGACCTCGGGCCATCATGGAACGCCCGGAAATCTAAATAAGAATTACTCGTGATTATGCGCACAACGGCCCCGTTTTGCAACGCGGCATTTCCGTTGGCGCGAATCGGCGCGTTTAAAGCCCGGCGTTCATAACGGAAATTTATTGTTTCGTGCTTTATCTTGGCCGTTGTAACAGCCACAGGTGAATTGACCCCAAATTCCGGATGAAACCTGCATCTCCCCTGTGATGCGATCGCGCGAAGCGAGGCTTTACCACGCGCCTGATGCCAGGAAAGCTCGACATATTCCGACACATATTACGAATGCTTTCAAGACAAAATAGCCGCAAGAAAATGCCACCGGCGCTGGGGGCCACACCGTCATGAAAGTCCTGTCGATTTTCGGCACGCGTCCCGAAGCCATCAAGATGGCTCCGCTGGTCACCGCGTTGCAGAACGAGCCACAGATCCAGAGCGTGGTCTGCGTAACCGGGCAGCACCGGGAAATGCTGGATCAGGTGCTTGCGCTCTTCGAATTGAAGGCGCAGCACGACCTGGACATCATGGTGCCCAACCAGACGTTGAATGGCCTGTACGCCCGGTTGATCAGCCGCGTGGATGGCGTGCTGGAAGCGGAGAAGCCGGACTGCGTGCTGGTGCATGGCGACACGAGCACGGCATCGGCGTGTGCGCTGGCCTCGTTCCACCGGCGCGTGCGCATCGGTCACGTCGAGGCCGGGCTGCGCACCGGTAACCTGGCGATGCCGTTTCCCGAGGAAATGAACCGCCGCGTGGTCGACGCGATCGGCGACCTGCTGTTTGCGCCCACCGAGGAGTCGCGCGGGAATCTATTGCGCGAAAACCTGGCGGGCAGCATCACGGTAACCGGCAATACGGTGATCGACGCCCTGGCCATGACCTGCGCCAAGCTGACCGCCGGTAGCGCCCTGACCCGCATGTTGCAGACCCGATACGCATGGCTGGACCCGAACCGCCGGCTGCTGTTGGTCACGGGCCACCGGCGCGAGAGCTTTGGCGAGGGCTTTCGCAACATCTGCGCCGCGCTGGCCGATCTGGCCCGGCGCGCGGACCTGCAGATCGTGTACCCGGTCCACCTGAATCCCCAGGTGCGCGGCGTCGTGATGGCCGAGCTGTCCGGCCTTGCCAACGTGCACTTGATCGACCCGCTGGATTACCTGGATTTCGTGTGGTTCATGCAGCGCGCGCACCTGATCCTGACCGACTCGGGCGGGGTGCAGGAAGAGGCGCCCTATCTGGGCAAGCCGGTGCTGGTGATGCGCGACGTCACGGAGCGTCCGGAAGCGGTGCGGGCGGGCACGGTGGCGCTGGTCGGCACCGATACGCGGCGCATCGTCACCGAGGTCAACCGACTGCTTGATGACCCGGGGCTGCACAGCGCCTTCTCGCGGCGGATCAATCCATACGGCGACGGCAAGGCCAGCCAGCGCATTGTCGATGCGCTCTGCGGCCGCGCCGTATCAGAATTTTCTCCCCACGGCGCCCCCTCCTCTCTCTGACTATCTGCCGCGATGCCTATCTTGCCTGGAGCTTTCATGCCCTCCTCCTTACAAGCCACCGATGTCCGTACGTTGTGCCGCGCCCTGGTCGCGGCGGGGCTGCTGGCGCCGCTGGCCGCGCTGGCCAGTCCGGCCGGCGACGCGCTGCGCCGGCTGCAGAGCGACGACATGGTGACGCGCAGCACCACGCTGGAAGACCTGGGCATCACCGAGCCCGTCGTCCTGTCCAACAGCGATGCGCGGCAGGAGTTCTATCTGCCGGTGCCGCGCGGTGTGCCGGTCACGGACGCGCGGCTGGATTTCGACGCGCGCTACACCAAGGGCGAGCCGGGCCGGACCAGCATGGTGCTGTGGCTGGACGGCGTGCCGCAAACGGCGCAGCGCGTCGCCGATGGCGAAGGCTCGGCCAGCCGGACGCTCGCCGTCGAACGCCGCACGCGAGAGTCGGGTTTCTTGCGCTTGGGCGTGGACTGGCAGTCCGACATCGCGCTGCGCCACTGCGAAAGCAACCGCGCCACGGGCAATGCCCTGACGATCTCGCCGCAGACGCGGCTGAGCTACCGCTATGACGCGTCGGCAATCAACAGCCTTGACGACGCCTGGGGCTCGCTGCCGGGCAAGCCCGTGTTGATGGTCGCCAGCCGCAAGCTGGACCAGCAGGCCTTCGACAGCGCCTGGCGCCTGGGCGTGGCAATGGAGCGCAGCGGCAAGCGCGTGGCGGTCCGGGCCTTCCCGGCGGTGGGCGAAGCGGTCGACACGCGCGGTCTGCAGGCCCCGGCGGGACTGGGACAGGTGCCGGCGTTTGCCGCGCTGACCGGCAAGGAAACGCACAAGCTCGCCAACCCCGCCGAGATCGGCGCCCTGCTGGTGATGGGCGCGCCGGCCGTCGCCGGAGACGTGGTGATTGCCGATGCCGCGCTCAGCACGAAGTACAACGAAGCGCTGGACGCGTTGCAGGCGCAGCTTGCGTCCGATCCCGATGCGGCGGACGCCTTCAAGGCGTGGCGCCAGCAGCGCATGCCGCTGGCGGGCGCCGGTCTGGCGTCCAAGGAGATCCGCCTGGTGTCGCTGGGCCGCCAGGCGGTGATCGCCGTCGCAGCCGACGCGGGCGCGCAAGGCGCCGGCGTTTTCGACACGGCCTGGCGCCGCATCCTGGCAAGCCGCCAGGTGCAGGTGCAGACCGCCCTCCCCCCGCAGTCCATGCAGGATGGCGGCGTGCGCCTGTCGACGCTGGGCGGCTCGTCGGCGAGCTTTGACGTGGTGGCGCGCGGGGACTGGAACGCGTCGTTTCCGCTGGCCGCCGTGACTACCGACGGCCGCGTGCCGGATGAACTGATCATGGACGTGGCAGCGGCGCCCGGGGCCTCGTCCACGCGCCCTGTTGCATCCGTCTTCTGGAACGGCATCCTGTTGGGCGCCAAGCAGTTGGAAGCCGACGGACGGCCCGAACGGCTGACGGCGCGGGTGCCCGGCTATGCACTGGGCGTGACGAACGCGGTGCGCGTGACCTTCCAGCGCCAGCCCGTGTCGGTGGACTGCAATGAGATTCCGCAGGGCTATCCCGTGAACGTGCTGCCGACCAGCTACGTGAAGCCCGGCAAGGCGCAGCCCGACGGCACGTTCGTGGGCCTCTTGCCGCTGATGGCGGGGTCGCCGCAGTTGCTGATTCCGGACAGCTATCTGGCCGATGCGCCCGACAACATCAAGCGCGTCATCGGCATCGCCGCAGCCAGCGGCGTGTCGGCCTCGCGTGCCGAGCTGTCGGTGTCGCCCGCCGGCCAGGCCGTCAAGCCGGCCCGCGCGTTCCTGGCGATGGAGTTGCCGGTCGACGGCGCCAAGCCCGCCGTTCAGGTCAATGAACGCAAGCAGCTCAAGGTGGCCGGCAAGGACACGACGTTGCTGGACATCTCGGGGCTGACGCAACTGAGCACCGCGGAAGTCGTCAGCGCGGGCGGCCAGGAGGGCGTGCTGTGGCACACGCTGGGCGAGCAGCCCGGCATGACCGATGCGCCGTTTGTGCTGAATCGCGGCAACATCGCGATCATCGGCGCGGCGGGGCCCGTCGCGTGGATCGACAGCGCCAACCCCGACGCGAGCCACCCGCCGGGCGCGGGGGAAAGCGCCTTCTTCGAATGGCGGCGCTACATCTCGTGGAGCGTGCCGGCCATCAGCATCAGCCTGCTGGTGCTGCTTCTGTTCCTGATCTTCGCCATGCGCGTCGCCCGCAGGAATCGCAAGGATCCCCATTAAGGCCACGGCGTCATGTCCTCGCTCTACTGGCCCTACCTGATCGCGGATTACTACCGCGGACTGGAGGTTGTGACCGCCGTCGTCGGCGTGATCATCCTCCTGTCCAGCCTGGATGACCTGTTCATCGACGGCTGGTACTGGGTGCGCGAGCTGTGGCGGTCACTGACCATCAAGCGCCGCTACACGCCGCTGACCGCCGCGCAGCTTCGCGCCAAGGAAGAGCAGCCGCTTGCGATCATGGTGCCGGCCTGGCTGGAGTACGACGTGATCGCGTCCATGCTCGAGACGATGGTGTCGACGCTGGAATACAAGAACTACATGATCTTCGCCGGCACCTACCAGAACGACGAGCGCACGATCAACGAAGTGGAACGGATGCGGCGCCGCTACCGGCAGCTGGTCCGTGTGGAGGTGCCGCATGATGGCCCGACCTGCAAGGCCGATTGCCTGAACTGGATCGTGCAGGCGATCTTCGCGCAGGACGCCAAGCAGCCCGTGCCCTTTGCCGGCGTGATCCTGCATGACAGCGAAGACGTGCTGCATCCGCTGGAGCTGAAGTACTACAACTACCTGCTGCCGCGCATCGACTTCATCCAGCTGCCGGTGACCTCGTTGGAGCGCCATTGGTACGAGCTGGTGGCGGGCACCTACATGGACGAGTTTGCCGAATGGCACACCAAGGACCTGGTGGTGCGCGAGAGCCTGTCGAAGATGGTGCCGTCGGCGGGCGTGGGCACGTGCTTTTCGCGCCGCGCCTTGGTGGAGCTGGCGGCCGAGACGAACAATCAGCCGTTCAACACCGACACGCTGACCGAGGACTACGACATCGGCGCGCGCCTGGCCCAGCGCGGCATGCGCCAGATCTTCGGCAAGTTCCCGGTCGAGTACGTGACGCGGCGCCAATCGTGGTTCGGCCTGGGCAAGGAACAGGTCGCACATCTGCGCATGCCGCTGGGCGTGCGAGAGTACTTTCCCAACACCTTCCGCACCGCGTACCGGCAAAAGGCGCGCTGGACGCTGGGCATCGGGCTGCAGGGCTGGCAGCAGGTGGGTTGGACGGGGTCACTCGCGACCAAATACCTGCTCTTTCGCGATCGCAAGGGCCTGGTGACGTCCTTCATCGCCATCCTGGCCTATGTGCTGCTGGCCAATTTCTTCGTCTTCTATCTGGCCGACCTGTTTGGCTGGTGGACGGTGTACTACCCGTCGTACTTCCGGCCCGGCGGCTGGCTGGTGACGCTGATGTGGGCCAATGCCGTCGCCCTGCTGCTGCGCGTGGTGCAGCGCGCGTACTTCGTCGGCCGCATGTATGGCTGGGAGCACGCGCTGCTGTCGATTCCGCGGATGATCGTCGGCAATTTCATCAACGCCATGGCGGCGGCCCGGGCGTGGCGTCTGTTCATCGGCCATCTGATTACGGGCAAGCGGCTGGCGTGGGACAAGACCATGCACGACTTCCCGTCCACGGATCAGTTGGCGCAGCAGCGCCAGCGCCTGGGCGAGCTGCTGCTGTCGTGGCAGGCCATCGACCAGACCACGCTGGAGCAGGCCCTGGAAATCCAGGCGCGCGAGAAAAAGCCGCTGGGCCAGATCCTGACGGAACAGGGCTGGCTGGACGAAGGCACGCTGACCGAAGCCATCCAATTCCAACAGGCCGGACAAGGCGAGCCCCCGGCCGCGCCCGCCACCAAACCTTCACCCCCATGATGTCCTTTCCTCGCTCGCTCGTTCTGTCCGCGGCCCTCGCCTGTGCCTGGGCTGCGGCGCCTGTTGGAGCGCAAACGCAGCCTGGGGCCGAAGCGCCGTTGGAAGGCGCGGCGTGGCAGTTTGCCGACGAGGGCTACAAGAACTACGACGCCGGCAACTATGCGCTGGCGCAGCAGCAGGCGGAATCAGCCATCGTGCTGCGCCCGGACGTGGAGCGCCTGCGCCTCTTGCTGATCTACGCGCTGCAAAAGCAGGGCAAGCTTGCCGAAGCCGACAAGGCCGCAGCCGACGCCATCGCCAGCGGGCTGGACTCGCCGGCCCTGCGCCAGGCGCGCGCCAACCTGCGCCCTGCCGCCGCCACCCGGCCTGGCACCCAGCCCGCCGCCTCGCCGGCCGCGCCCCGGACCAGCAGTGCCTACCAGCGCGGCTTTCCCATCGCCACCCGCGCCTATGCCGATTACAACCGCGCGGACTATCCCGCAGCCGAGCGCGGCGCCGAACGCGCGTTCCGGATCGATCCCAAACAGGGCGCATGGGCCATGCTGTGGCTCGATGCGCTGGAAGCGCAGGGCAAGTACGCCGAGGCCGAAGCTGCCGCGGCCAAGGCCGTGTCGCTGGGCGCGCCAAACGGCAACGACCTGGCCGCGCGGCAGCAGACGCTCAAGCGCCGGATGGCAGTCAAGCCGGCCGAGGAAGGCTATCAGGCGCTGATCGCCAACCGCCCCGGCGACGCCGTGCCTCTGGCGCGGCAGGCCGTCGCGCTGGCGCCCGAAAGTCCCAGCCATCGCCTGCTCCTCATCACGGCCCTCATGCTGGACAACCAGCTCGCCGCCGCCGAGGAAGCCGCCACGGACGCCATGCGGCAGGACGATGAGAACACCGTTGCGCTACTGATGCGCGGCTACCTGCGCCAGCGCCAGGGCCGGACGCAAGAAGCAGACGCGGACTTCGATGCGGCGCTCAAGCAGGACTGGCTGGACGACGAACAGCGGCGCAACGTGCGCCTGATCGCGGCCGACGCCGCCCTGGCCGCGGGCGAAAACGCACGCGCGCTGGCGCTGGTCGAACCGCTGGGCGGCAAGGATGAGGCGGCCGCGCAGCGCATCAAGCGCGCGAGCGCGCGCCCGGCCATCCCCGCCACGCTGACGCTGGCGAACTATCCCGCGCCGGTGCAGGACTGCCGCGACACGCCCTACGGCACCTCGTGCGAACTGCTGCCGTCCGATGCCGCAGGCAGCGGCGGCCCTGCGTCACTGGCCTATGCCGCGTACGCGCGCGAGGATTACCAGGAAGCCATCAGCCAGGCGCGCAAGGCTGCCGAGCAGGATCCCGCCAACAAGGAGTACCAGCGCCTGCTGACCACCACGCTGGCGGCCGGCAACGCCGCGCAACTGGCCGAGGCCAACACGCGCATGAGCGCCGCGCTAGCGGCGCAGCCCGACGATCCAACGCTCCTGATGCAGCGCGGCTACCTGCACCAGCGCATGCGTCAGCCCAAGCTGGCGCTGGAGGACTTCCAGGCGGCGCGCGCCACCGGCAAGGCGCCGCCGACCGTGATCCTGGATGAAGGCTATGCGCTGGCCGGCGTCGGGGACAAGCGCGGCGCGGTGGATCGCCTGAAGGAGGCGATCGACGAGAACGACGCCGGCAAACTTGAGCTCACGCCGCAGCAGCGCTTTGACACGCGCAACGCGGTCGGCGGGCTGTCGCGCGAATGGGGCGGGTACTTTTCCGCGGGCTACCGCGGGGCGCGGCCTGCATCCTCGGGATTAGGCGGCGCGGCCATCACCGTGCCAGGCGACGCCGTGTTCAGCACCGCCGAGATCTTCTGGCGGCCGTCGGACTTCCTGAATTCGTCGACGCGGACCTTTGAACTGTACGGACGCCTGTCGAACACGCTGTACGACAAGGGTAGCCGGACCGCGAGCCAGACGGTGTCGAACCCTTGCCAGAGGACGGGCGACAATTCCCAACCATCCACCATCGATATCGCTGGATCATCCAATCCGGGCATTTCAGGCCTTCCCACCACCATCGGGTCGCTCGGCATGCGATTCACGCCGTCCACCGAAGTGGGTCTGACGTTCGGCCTGGAGCGTCAGTTCAACCTGGGCAGCGCTACGCGCCGGGGCACATTCAGCCCTGAACCGGCGGCGCTGCGCTGCGGAGACGACCTCCGCGACAAGACCGCGCACTACCAGACGGACGCCGGCAGCGGCGGCTGGCTTGCCTACGTGACCTACGGCCTGTACGAAGGCACGACGCTGCGCATCGACCGCCCCGACTGGTTCACGATGGAAGGCTATGTGCAGGCCGGCTATTCCTGGCAGGACATGCCGGCCAAGTTCTGGCTGCGCGACAACGCGACGGGCGTCGACGGCGAGAAGTCGTCGGGCCGCCTGAAACGCGACCAGGCGTTCGGCGCCGGCGAACTGCGCGTGGGCCGCAGCTATCGCGTGGACGCCATCAGCGAACGGCTGGTGTTCTTTCCCTATGCGGTCATCGGCGCGGACTGGCTGTGGAACAAGAACCGTGTCACCGGCTTTGACATCGATGGTTCGGATTCCTACCGGCTGCTGGGCGACACCACGTCGTGGTCCATGGGCGCCGGTCCCGGCTTCAACCTGCGCTACTGGTTCCGCGAAGGCCATTACACCGCACCCATGTCCTACCTGGATCTGACGACGCAATACCGCTTCAACATCGGCGGCGGGCAGGCCGATCGGGCCAAGGGCCTGTTCATCAACCTGACCCTGTCGTACTGACGGCACCCGATCCGCAATACAAGGAGTTCACCCATGCACACCTCAACCCGTCTTCCGAAGCGCACCCTGCCGGGCCTTTCCGGCCCGCTGGCCCGCGCGCTGGCATCGGCCGCCCTGATGGCGGCGTGCGCCACTGCGGCGCAGGCGCAACAGGCCTCGTCCATCGTGATTCAGGGCAAGGACAACTGGCTCTTTCCCGGCTGGGGCAGCCTGACGCAGGTGGATATGCGTGGCATCGACGCATCCACGCAGTTGGTGCGCGAGACGCGTGACGCGCTGGCGGCCAAGGGCATTCAGCTTGAGGTGCTCGTGCTGCCCGACAAGACGCTTTTCTATCAGGACAGGCTGCCGGACGGCAAAGCGCTCAGCGCCGACGTTAAGAAGCGTTATCAGACCATCCAGGACAAGCTCAAGCAGGCCGGCGTCGCGACCATCGACGACGAGGCCGTGCTGCAGCGGGTCAAGAGCAGCGGCCAGGAAGTCTTTTACCGCACCGACCAGCACTGGACGCAGGCCGCCGCAGACGCCACCGCCGATGCGCTGGCGCAGCGCATCAAGCAGGACGTAAAGACGCTGGCCGGCAAGCCCGGCACCGGCATGGCGCTGGGCAGCGTGGTCAACGAGCGCCGATATGGCGACCTGGCCGAGCTTTTCCTCACGCCGGACCAGCGCAAGCAGGCGGGCCGCGAGACCTTCACGGTGCGGCGCCAATCCGATAGCCAGAGCCTCGTGGACGACACGCCGGCGCCCGTGCACGTCACCGGCCACAGCATGGTGCAGCCCTACTTCGGGTTTCCGCAGAAGCTGTCCAACGCGCTGGACCGTCCCGTTTCCGTCAACTGGAAGCCCGGCAACGTGGGCCACTGGGTGATGCTGCTGGAGTATCTGGAATCGCCCGCCTTCAAGCAGAACAAGCCGCAGGTGCTGGTCTGGCAGATGTTCGAACCCACCTACGCGCAGGGACCGGAGGCCCGCGGCCTGTGGGACAACGCCTCCATCATGAGCGCCGACACCTGGCGTTCGCGCATGAAAGCGGCTATCGGGAAGTAGGCACGTGAGTACGCCGGACACGACGCACGCCGCCGGAGGCCGGGGCACCGGAAGTCCCGGCGCCGGCCGCCCGGACGCCAACCATCGGCTGACCGCCTGGGTGGTCGCCGTGCTGCTGGCCGTCGGTCTGGGCTGGGGCGGGTGGCGGTTGATGCAGGCGCGCGTCGGCGCCGTCGCGATGTCGCCGTCAGCGTGGCTGGATGGCTCGGCGGGCGCCGCGCTGAACAAGGCGCTGGCGTTGCCGCGCCAGGCCGACGTCGACACCTGGAATGCCGCGCTGCGCTATCGATTGTTCGGCGACCTGGGCGAGCAGGTCGCGATGGGCTGCCCTGGCTGGCTGTTCTACCGCGACGGATTGCGGCCGCCGCCCGGCGTGCACGTCTTCGACGAACGCCTGCGCCTGATGCGGCATTGGGTGCGCGAACTGCGCGCCAAGCAGGTGCAGGTGCTGGTGGTCGCGGTGCCGGACAAGTCGCGCATCGAGTCCGCCCAGCTTTGCGGCCTGCCCGTGTCGCAACCGATACGCCAGACGCTGGACACCTGGCAGGCCGCGCTGCGCGCGGACGGCGTGCCCTTCGTGGACCTGCGCGACGCGCTGATGGCGGCCCCCGCGCCCCGCTTTTTCCGTACGGATGTGCACATGAATGCGCAAGGTGCGCAGGCGGCAGCCTCGCGCGTGGCCGAAGCGGCGTTGCCGCTTTTGAACGGCAAGGGGACGCAGGCGTTCAAGACGGAACCGGCCTCTGCGCCGCAGCCGCGCATGGGCGACCTGATCGTGCTGGCGGGCCTGGAGCAGGCGCCCGCCGGATGGCGGCCGGATCTGGAGCAGGTGTCGGAGGAGAAAATCGAACCCGTGCGCAGCGGCGGCCTCCTGGACGAACCGCCCCCGGTAGAAGTGCTGCTGGCGGGCACCTCCAACGGCCGCCGCAGCCAGTTCGGGGAGCGCCTGGGCATGGACCTGGGGCGCGAAGTCTGGAACATGAGTCTGGACGGCGGACAGTTCTCGGGCGCGCTGACGATGGCGCTGGGACAGCGCGCGCAATGGCCCGCCAGCCTGAAGCTCGTGATCTGGGAGTTCTCGGAGAACGCCCTGTCGCTGCCGCTGACCGCAGACGAACAAGCCCTGCTGGCGCGCATCCCGTAGCGAACCAAGATGCTATTCAACTCCTACCTGTTCCTGTTCATCTTCCTGCCCGTGACGCTGGCGGTGTACTACGCGCTGGGACCGCTGAACGTGCGGCTGGCGGCGCTGTGGCTGTGCCTGACCTCGCTGGTGTTCTACGGCTGGTGGAATCCGCAGTTCGTCGTGCTGCTGGCCGGCTCCATCGCCTTCAACTACCTGGTCAGCCAGTTGATCCTGCACAACGCTGCACGCCCCCGGCTGCAGGGCCTGATCGTGGGACTGGGCGTGGGCGCAGACCTGGCGCTGCTGTTTCACTACAAGTATTTCGTGACGCTGCTGAACTTCCTGAATGACTTGGGCATGACGGCGGCAACCGCGGACGACATCATCCTGCCGCTGGGCATTTCGTTCTTCACGTTCACGCAGATCGGTTATCTGCTGGACTGCAAGGCGGGCGTCGTGAAAGAGCGCAGCCTGCTGAGCTACGTGCTGTTCGTGACGTTCTTTCCGCACCTGATCGCCGGCCCGATCCTGCATCACAAGGAAATGATGCCGCAGTTCGCGCAGCCGGAGAATTACCGCTTCAAGGCCGAGAACCTGTCGGTGGGCGCGATCCTGTTCGTGATCGGCCTGGCCAAGAAGGTGCTGCTGGCCGATGGCATCGCGCCGTACGCCGACGCGGGGTTCGCAGCGCCGGGCGAGCTGCAGTTCTTTGGATCGTGGGGCGCCAGCCTTTGCTATGCGCTCCAGCTTTACTTTGATTTCTCGGGCTATTCGGACATGGCGCTGGGCCTGGCGAAGATGTTCGGCATCCGCTTCCCGCTGAATTTCAACTCGCCCTACAAGGCGGGCAACATCATCGAATTCTGGGCGCGCTGGCACATGACGCTGACGCGCTACATCACCGCGTATCTGTATTACCCCGTGGCGGTGGCGGTGAACAAGTGGCGCACGAACCGCAACCTGCCGGTGGGCTCGGCCGGGCTGAAGACGCTCGGCGGCTTTGCCGGCAGCATCGCGCTGCCCACGCTGTTCACGATGACGCTGGCGGGCGTGTGGCACGGCGCGGGCTTTCAGTTCGTGGTGTTCGGACTGCTGCACGCCATGTATTTGTCGGTGAACCATGCCTGGCGCATCTTCGTCGTGGGCCGCAAGCCCGCCGCTGCGCGCAACACGCTTGCCGCCACGCGCGCGCTGTGCGTGCTGATCACGTTTGTCGCGGTGCTGGTGGCGCAGGCGTTCTTCCGCGCCCACGGCGTGGGCGACGCGATGCTGCTGGTGCAGGGCATGACGGGCGCGCGCGGCATCGAGCCGCTGGACATGTCCGCGCATGTCGCGGGTCTGGCCTTTGGCGACGCCTGGCGCGTCATCGCCGGCCACCACATGCAGCTCATCTATGCCGTCGTGCTGCTGGGCATCGCATGGTTCGCGCCCAACTCGCACCAGATCCTGGGCCGCTGGTCGCCCGCCCTGTTCAAGCCGAGCGAGGCCCCACAGACGTTCATGCGCTGGCGTCCCAATGTCGCGTGGCTGGCGGTCATGCTCGTGCTGCTGGCTTTCTGCCTGGTGAACCTGCACAAGGAAGCCCGGTTTCTCTATTTCCAATTCTGATCCCACGGGGTCGCGGAGCAAGACATGGACATCAACGCTATCGAAGCCAAAGTGGCGCAACTCGTCGAAGACATCATCCTCACGCAGGTGGATCCCGACACGCTGCTGATCGAATCGGGGCTGGTCGACTCGTTGGCGGCCGTCGACGTGGCGCTGGCGGTCGAGCGCGAATTCGGCTGCAAGATCCCGCCCACCGAGATCGACGTGCATCTGGAATCGGTGCATACGCTGGCCGCCTTCATCGCGGAACGGCGCGGCGCCTGACGCGCAGCCACGGGAGGGCAGGACCATGCGCTTCGACTTCACCACATTCGATTTCGCGGACACGCAGACTGACGCCGACGCGATCGCGGTCGTGGACGCGCGCGGGGCCACGTCGTGGCGCGCGCTGCGTGCCGCCACCGAGGCCTGGGTACAGGAAGCGCGGGACGCGGGCGCGCGACCCGATACGCCGCTGGTGATTTCCGGCCACAAGGAGACGGCGTTTCTGGTGGCGATACTGGGCTGCCTGCGGTTGGGCGTGCCCTTCGTGCCGGTGGATGTCATCAACCCGCCCGAACGCATTGCACGCATCGGCGAGCTGGTGCGCGCGGATCTGCGCTACGACGCGCAGGCCGCGCAATTCGTTTCCACGGGCGGTAAGGCCGTGCCGCTGGAAGAGAAAAGTCTGGCCTACATCATGTTCACGTCGGGCAGCACCGGCGATCCGAAAGGCGTGCAGATCGGCCGCGAAAGCATCGGCCTCTTTGCCGGATGGATCCGCGACTGCCTCGCGCTGGGCGCGGCGCCGGTCTTCATGGACCAGATGCTGTTCAGCTTCGACTTTTCGCTGTTCAACTGGGTGGGCGCGCTGACGCTGGGCGGCACCTGCGTGCTGTGCCCGCGCGAGACCATCGCGCAGCGCGACGCCTTTGTGCAGTATCTGGCCTGCAGCCGCATCAGCGTCTGGGCCTCCACGCCCTCGTTCGTGCGGCAGCAATTGTTCAACCCTGAGTTCAACCACGCCCACCTGCCCGATCTGCGCGTCTTCGTGTTCGGTGCCGAATCGCTGACGCCCGCATTGGCCGAGGAACTGTGGCAGCGCTTTCCGCAGGTGCGCATCGTCAACTCCTACGGCCCGACCGAAGCGACGTGCTCGACCACCTGGGTTGAGATCGACCCGGCGTTGCGCGCGGCGGCGCCCAATCCATTTCCCATTGGCCGCGCCAAGCCCTATGCCGGGGTCTTCATCGAAAACGGCGAGATCAGCATCGCGGGCGACCACGTCATGCGCGGCTACCTGAACCGCCCCGACCTGAACGCCACGCGCATGTTCACGCGCCACGGCAAGCGCGGGTATCGCAGCGGCGACCTGGGCGAGATCGACGCGCAGGGACTCGTCACCTTCCGCGGCCGCATCGACGATCAGATAAAGCTGCATGGGTACCGCATCGAACTGGCGGAGATCGACGCGGCCATCGCCGCCCTGCCTGGCGTGCGTGCCGGCGCCACGGTGGCGCTGCGGCGGCCCGATGGCGCTATCGTCAGGCTGATCGGCTTTGTCGAACCCGCCGCAAACGGCCAGCGTACGCACTCCCCTGCCGTCGGCCTGCAACCGCTGCCCGCTGATCTGACAGACTGGAAGGTCACGCTGGGCCGGCGTTTGCCGCCGTACATGATTCCGTCAGAACTGGTGGCGTGCCCGCACTTTCCCACGACCAGCACGGACAAGGCGGACCGCAAGCAGCTCGAACGCCTGTATCTTGAAACGCGCCTCAGCAAGAAACCGGAGCCGCAAACATGACTCGCACAACCTTTCGTCTCGCCCTCGCCCTGACGCTGGCGGCCTGCTCCGCCAGCGCCGCCGCCGAAGGCGTGCTGGCGCAACTGTATGCCGCCCGCCCGCCGGCGGGTTCCTCGTTCGTGCGGGTGGTCAATCCGCACGTGAACCCGCTGCAGGCGCAGGTCGCTCAAGGGCCGGTCCAGGAGATCGGACCGGACCGGCAGGCCACCACCTACGCCATCGTGAAGGGCAATCAGCCCTTCGACGTGCGCATCGACGGCAAGCTTGCCGGCACGCTGCAGGTGGCGCCCGACACGTTCAGCACGCTGGTGCCGCGGCGTGACGGCGGCAGGCTGTCGTTCAGCGTCATCGACGACAACGCCGGCGCGCAGGACGCGCTGAAGGCCGAGCTGCGCTTCTACAACCTGGCGACGGATTGCCCCGCCGGGCAGTTGTCCGTCAGTCCGTCCGGCCCGGTCCTGTTCAAGGACGTCGAGCCCGGCGCGTCCGCCGCGCGCGCGATCAACCCGGTCAGCGCGACGCTGGCCGCCGGCTGCGGCACGGCCGCGTCGCAGGCGCTGCCGCTGCCGGCCTTGCAGCCGGGCGACCACTACAGCCTGTTCCTGACCGGGACGCCCGAGGCCCCCGTGCTGCGTGGCCAGACCAGCGGCACGGACGCGTACAAGAAATAGGGAGGCCATCATGCGCCGCGTTTTCCGGGACGACCACGAACTCTTCCGCGACCAGGTCAAGCGCTTCATCGAGAGCGAGATCGCGCCCCGCTATGCCGAATGGGAAGACGCCGGCGTGACCCCGCGCGCGCTGTGGCGGCGGGCCGGCGACGAGGGGCTGCTCAATTGCGCGCTGCCGGATCCGTATGGCGCGGGCGGCGACTTCGGGCATTCGGCCGTGGTGATCGAGGAGCTGGCGCGCGCCAATTTCCTGGGCATCGGCTTTTCGATCCACTCCGACATGGTCGCGCCGTATCTGCTGAACGTCGGCACCGACGCGCAGAAACAGCGCTGGCTGCCCGACATGGCGCGCGGCGAGACCATCGGCGCCATCGCGCTGACCGAGCCGGATGCGGGCAGTGATCTGAAGGCCGTGCGCACGCGCGCGCGGCGCGATGGCGAACACTTCGTGCTCAATGGTCAGAAGACCTTCATCACCAACGGCGTGAACGCGGGCCTGGCCATCGTACTGGCCAGCACCGATCCCGATCTGGGTGCGCGCGGGCTGTCGCTGTTCTGCGTCGAGGAAAACCTGCCGGGTTACACGAAGGGCGCCCCCCTGCACAAGATCGGCCAGCACAGCCAGGACACCTGCGAACTGTTTTTCAACGACGTGCGCCTGCCCGCCGACTGCCTGCTGGGTCCGCTGAACAATGCGTTCGAGATCATGACGCGCGAGCTGGCGCGCGAACGACTGGCAATCGCGCTGCGCGCAGCGGCGTCGCAGGAGGGCATGCTGGACCAGGCGGCGCAGTACACGCGCGATCGCAAGGTGTTCGGGCGCCGCGTGATCGACTACCAGAACACGCGCTTCAAGCTGGCGAATGCGCGCGCGCAGAGCGCCATGCTGCGCGTCTTCCTGGACGATTGTCTGGCGCGCATGATGGAAGGCGAGCTGGACGCGACGACGGCAGCCATCGCCAAGCTGAATGCGACGGAGATGCAGGGGCGCATTCTGGACGATCTGCTGCAGCTTTACGGCGGCTACGGCTACATGGCGGAATACGGCATCGGCCGCGCGTGGGCCGACGCGCGGGCATTGCGCATCTTCGGCGGCACCAACGAGGTCATGCTGGAAATCATCGGCCGCAGCTTCAACTGACGCGGCGCGCCTGACGCCGCGCATTCCAGAGGCGCACTGCGGGGCCGCGCAGCCAAAGCGAACTTCAGAGCCGGGCGTCCATCCAGGCCTGCATCAGCGCGCGAGCCTCCGGCGTGTCGTCGATGACCCACGGGTCCAGCGCAAAGGCCACGATGCGCTTGGCGCCGTAGCCGCGCGCCACCTCCCACTGCTCACGCACCCGCTCAAAATCGGCGGACCGCGCCTTGAAGGTCGAGCCATCGGTGGCGCCCGACGGCAGTTCCTCGAACAGTTCCAGGATCAGGTCGAAAGACGCGTGGCGCGCCAGCAGCATGTCGTGCAGCGGTTCCAGCGCCCGCAGGTTCTCCAAGCCGGCCACGCCGACGCCGTCCTGGATCATGGGGTGTATGCCCACGTGGTCCAGAACATGGCTCCACAACTTCACCAATGATCCGTCGCCCGGCAGGCGGCTGTGATACGTCGAGATGCACGGCACGCTGCTGCTGGTCTCTTGCGCCTCGCGCGACAACGCGTCCAGCCATGGCACCAGCAGCGCCTGCCGATCGGCGGGCGCCCAGTTGTACTGTTCCAGCTCGTACGGCAGATACCATCCGCGAAACGCGCGGCGCTGATTCCAGCCGGACTCCCGCATGTACGCGGCGCCGCGTTCGCGCGTCTGGTCCAGAAAGGCGGCCAGCGCGGGCGTGTCGGCGCGGGCCAGCACGTCCCACCAGCGCTGGTCGTACGGCAGGCCCACGTGGATGCCAATGCCCTGGTGCGCGGCTTCGTCGAACAGGTTCGCAAGAAGCGCCCCGGGGGCCATCCAGTCGTCCGGCCGCCCGCCTTCCAGTCCGGTCCATTGCAGGAAGATCTCGCGGCAGCCCAGCCGCCGGAAGCTGCGCAGCCGCTGGCGCCAGTCTTCGGGCGTCAGGTCCGCGTGGCTGCGCCAGAGCTGCAGGAAGGTGGCGTTCAGGGAAAGCGGCGGCGAACATGCCGCCAGCGGCGCCAGGGCGCTTAACGCCAGCGCCTGAAAGAGGCGCCGGCGCAGGGGGGATTTGAGCTGCGGGGGTATCAGGGGACTGCCCAGCCTTTATCCGCGGTTGCCGAACATGCCGGACAGCGAGCCCAGCAGATCGGCGGGGTTGAATGGCTGGCCGGGCTGCACCGCGCCTTCCGGCGTGGCCTTGTCGACCAGTTGCGGCAGCAGGGCCGACAGCGAATCCAGCACCGAAGTGGTGTCCTGCCCCGTCTTGGCCGCCAGTTCGTTCACGACGCCGGGATCCAGCACGGAACCGAGCTGGTCAGGGCTGACGGGCAGATTCTGCCCCGTGCCCACCCAGGACGCCACCACTTCGCCCAGCCCGCCCTTCTGAAAGCTGGCGATCAGACCGGTCAGACCGCCCGGATACTTGTTCAGTTGCTCGATCAGCGCGGGCAGCAGCGAGGCCGAACCGCCCTGCTGACCACCGCCGGCCATCGAGGCCAAAGTGTCCAATAGACTCATTGCCGCGCTCCTGAAAAAGTCGGGAAATCAGTATAGGCCGATGAAAAGCGCGGTGTGCGGCAATGCTGTTGCCGCCCGCGACGACTTTGCAAAAGTTGTAAATCGCGCGGGCGGCTCATGCTTTTGGATAGGTCTTTCGGTTCATCCCTTCGGCGTGGCTGCCGACGTCCTGAGCGTCTTAAGTGCCTTCTGGCCGGCGCGTCCGTCTGGCGGCAGGCCGAGTTCGCGTTGGGCGGCCTGCAAGGCCTGGCGCGTGCGAGCGCCGATCATGCCGTCGGGCTCGCCCAGCTCATAGCCCCGCGCGATCAGCAGGCGCTGCAGTTCGCGCCTTTCGGCGCGCGACAGCCCGGGATCGTCCGTGGGCCAGGCCTGGGTCAGCGGGCCGCCGCCGCGCAGGCGGTCGGACAGATGCGCAATGGCCAGCGCATAGCTTTCGGCAGCGTTGTAGGAATACAGGGCATCGAAATTGCGCGTCACCAGAAACGCCGGACCGTTGCGGCCCGCCGGCAGCAGCAGACCCGCCGGCATATCGCCGCCTGGCAGCGCCTCTCCATCCACGCGCGTCACGCCCTGTTTCACCCACGACGACATGGGCCGCTTGTTCTTGCGGCCCGCGCCGGACGTGTCCAGTTTCGCGGGCAACCTGACCTCGTAGCCCCAGGCCAGCGCCGGGTTCCAGCCCGCGCGCTTCAGGAAATTCGCCGTGGATGCCAGCGCGTCCGGCACGCTGTCGACCGGATCGCGCCTGCCATCGCCGTCAAAGTCCACCGCCAGCCGCAGATAGGTCGACGGCATGAACTGCGTCTGGCCAAACGCGCCGGCCCACGAGCCAACCAGGCGCTCGGGCGCGATGTGTTCGTCCTGGATGATCTTCAGCGTGGAGAAGAATTCGCCCCGGAAATACGCCTGGCGCCGGCCATAGCACGACAGCGTCGACAAGGACGTCAACAGCGGCCGTCCGCCCAGCGTGCGGCCAAAGTTGCTTTCCACGCCCCACACCGCGGCAATCGTGGCCGGGTCCACGCCGTAACGCTGCGACGCCCGGTCCAGTTCGGCCTGCCACCGCGCCATGCCGGCCTTTCCATCTGCCACGCGCTCGTCGTCCACCAGGCCCGCCATGTAGTCCCAGATGGGCGTCTTGAACTCCGGCTGCGCGTCCAGCAGGTCGATCACCGCCATGTCGGGTGAGAGGTTTGCGGTGTGCGTGTCGAACGTCGCCGCCGACACGCCGGCCTTCAAGGCGGGCGCGCGCAACTGCGACAGGCAGGCGGCAAAATCGCCGGCGGCCAGCGCCGCCGGCGCCGGCACAATCAGCGCGGCGGTCGTGATCGCGGCGGCGGTCAACGCGCGAGTTACAGCAGTGTTTGACCGCGAGCGGCGCAACAGGGATTTCATGCTTGGGATTCCTTGGGAGGTGCGATGGCCGCATCGCCTTGCAGGCGCCGCGTCCAGTCTTCGACTTCGCCGGCGCGCGCGCGCTTTTCAAAGAGCGCGCGCCAGTTCGGCGACAGCTCGGGCAGCGCGGCCAGCGCGTGCAGCACGTCCGGGTCCAGCACGCGGCGGTTCAGGATGTCCTGCACCCGCGCCAGCGACCACTGCGGATGCAGCCGCTTTTGCAGCGTCAGCGAGTCGCCGGGCGCCAGCCAGCCGGTTTGCAGCACGCGGTAATACCAGCCCGTCATGCCGCTGGCCTGCACCTGCGCGGCCATGCCCTTGTGCTGGAAACGGTGATCCAGCTTCCAGCACGGCTGGCGCGCCTGCGACACCTGGATCAACGCGGTGCCCGCGCGATAGACGTCGCCCACGCACACGTCGCTTTCGGTCAGACCGGTGGTGGAAAGGTTTTCGCCGAACGCGCCGGGCGCGCGCAGCACCGCGCGTTCGCCCAGCGTCTGCAGCCAGGCGGGATAGTGGTCGCGCGCGTAGTGGTGCAGCGCCTTCTCCGGCCCGCCGTGAAAGCGCCGGTCCGCCTGCGCGTCGCCGTCCAGTCCTTCCAGACCGAGCCAGCGCCGCTCGGCGACCGGGTGCTTGTCGATGCCGCTGTCGCGCCCCGAATCGCCCAGCGGCCGCACGGCGCCCGTCAGCAGCGCGTCGATTGTGATGTCCATTTTCCCGTCGTCCATTCAGCCGGCCTGCAGCGCGGCAAGCTCGTCGTCGTCGAATCCGGCGGCGCGCCGCGCCTCCAGGTTGAAGGGGCCGCGCAGGCGCGGCGCCTGATAGCGCGCCGCCAGTTCGGCATAGCAGGCCACCGGCTCCTTGCCCGCCTGCGCGCACTGCTGCTTGTACCAATGGTTGCCGATGGCGACGTGGCCGATCTCGTCGCGCAGGATGATGTCGACGATGGCGGCGCTTTGCGCGTCCCCCGCGCCCGCCAGCTTGTTGCGGATCATCGGCGACGCATCCAGGCCGCGCGCTTCCAGCGTGCGCGGCACGAGGGCCAGGCGCGCCAGCAGGTCGTCCTGCGTGCGCTCGGCCATATCCCACAATCCGTTGTGCGCGGGGAAGTCGCCGTAGGCATAGCCCAACGTGTCCAGGCGCTGACGCAGCAGGTCGAAATGCAGCGCTTCTTCGCGCGCCACGCGCAGCCAGTCGCGGTAGAACGCCTCGGGCATGCCTGCGAACCGCCACATGATGTCCAGCGCAAGGTTCACGGCGTTGAATTCGATGTGGGCCAGCGCGTGCAGGAGCGCTGCCCTGCCTTCCGGCGTGGCCATGGACCGCTGTCTGACCTCGCCCG
Source organism: Achromobacter sp. UBA4530 (assembly GCF_002388205.1). Classification (NCBI taxonomy): domain Bacteria; kingdom Pseudomonadati; phylum Pseudomonadota; class Betaproteobacteria; order Burkholderiales; family Alcaligenaceae; genus Achromobacter; species Achromobacter sp. UBA4530. Next base: position 355,456 of record NZ_DGMA01000025.1, read on the forward strand.
GCGCGACCAGTTCGGGCGTTGCGGGGCGGCCGGGCAGTCCCGCAACGGGCGCAAGAACGCGCTCGCAATCCAGCCGGGCGTCGTCGGCAATGGCGCGCACGCGCGCCAGCTTGTCGGGCCATGCCGTGGCGGCAAGCGCCGCCAGCGCCTGCTCGCGCATGCCGTGCGCATCGTCATCCTGCCCGCCGGGGGCAGTCTTGCTGCTGTCCATATTGCCGTCGTTCCCGGGCGCCGCGTGGACGCCTCAAATCCCTGTCGTTGCCATGGCTTGCACGCCATGCGCTGCCGAAGACTTTATCATTCGCGGATGGATCCCCTGCGCCTTACCTTGGAAACCGATCTGTCCCGCATCGACGCCCGGCAATGGGACGCGCTGGCCGGAGACCAACCCTTTCTGCGGCACGCCTTTCTGCTTGCCCTGCACGACACGGGCTGCGCGTCGCGACAGACGGGTTGGGCGCCGCATTTCATGGCGCTGTGGCGCGACGACGTGCTGGCAGGCGCGGTGCCGCTTTACCTGAAGTCGCATTCGCGCGGCGAGTACGTGTTCGATTACGCGTGGGCCGACGCCTTCCAGCGGCACGGCATGCGCTACTACCCCAAGCTGTTGTCGGCCATTCCGTTCACGCCGGTCACCGGCCCGCGGCTGCTGGCCGCCAACGACGAAGACCGCGCAACGCTGGTGCGCGGCCTGGTCGCGTTTGCCGAAGAGGTCAACGTGTCGTCGTTGCACCTGCTGTTTCCGGCCGACGCAGACGTGCGCGCGCTGCGCGAGGCGGGCTTCATGATCCGCGAGAGCGTGCAGTTCCACTGGACCAACGCGGGCTACGCCGACTTCGACACGTTCCTGGCCACCATGAGCCATGACAAGCGCAAGAAGATCCGCCAGGACCGCAAGAAGGTCGCCGCCGCAGGCCTCACCTTCCGCTGGCTGCGCGGCGCCGAGATCGGCGCGGAGGAACTGGAATTCTTCTACGGCTGCTATTGCCGCACTTACTTCGACCACGGCAACCCGCCCTATCTGAGCCGCGAGTTCTTCGAACAGGCATACCGCGACCAGCCCGATGCCTTCGTGTTGATCCTGGCCGAACGCGACGGCGTGCCGGTCGCGTCGGCGCTCAACCTGGCGGGCGGCGACGCGTTATATGGCCGGTATTGGGGCGCGACGGAATACGTACCGGGGCTGCACTTCGAGACCTGCTACATGCAGTCCATCGCCTATTGCATCGCGCATGGCATTGCGCGCTTCGAGGGCGGCGCGCAGGGCGAACACAAGATGGCGCGCGGCCTGCTGCCCACGCCGACGTGGTCAGCGCACTGGGTGGCGCACCCGGGGTTCGCCGAGGCGATCCAGAATTTCCTGGATGAGGAAACCGCCGCGGTGACGGACTATCTGGGGGAACTGGAATCGCACACGCCGTTCAAGGGGCGGGGTGTCTGACACCGGCGTTGTACGACCGCCTTGCCGTCAGAGAAAGCGGTCCAGCAGCTTGCGGCTGTGCTTATCCAGCGACTGGATGTCGCGCACCAGATAGAAGATGCCGTGGTTGTCGGCAATAAGCAGCGTCTGGGCGGACAGGCGGCGGATGTCTTCTTCGCCGCGTAGCGTGAACGACGTTGGACCGCGGTCGGTATCCACCTTCCAAACGCTGGGCGTGGCGTAGGTGGACACGCTGGACAGCTTGCGGATTTCGGGCATGAACTCGCGGCTGGCGAGTTCTTCTTCGATCAGCGCACGCGGCTCGGCGGGGACGTCGGACAGATGTTCGATCCACAGCAGCTCGTGCCCGTCGCTGGTCACCAGCGACAGTCCGCGCCCGGCCTCGCTGATCGGGAAGGCGCGCACCGGGATGACACCTTCATGCGATTCGCCGTCGGCCGACTGGAACTCCAGGCGGCCGAAGGCGTTGCGGCGCAATTGAAAGAACGGCAAGGTCATGGCGAGAGTTCCGTTTCCGCGTCAGGCCACGGCGGCCATGTCTTCGCTGCCCGACGCCTGCGCGTCGGCTTCCGCCTGGCGCGCCTGCGCCTGATACAGGCGATAGTAGGCGCCCTCGCGGGCCATCAGTTCTTCGTGCGGCCCCTGCTCCACGATCTGGCCGCGGTCCAGGACCACCAGCCGGTCGGCCTTGCGCAGGGTGCTCAGGCGGTGCGCAATCGCAATGGTGGTGCGGCCGCGGACCAGGTTGTCCAGCGCCTTCTGAATTTCTTTCTCGGTCGTGGTGTCCACCGACGACGTCGCTTCATCAAGAATCAGGATGCGCGGGTCGATCAACAGGGCGCGCGCAATCGAGATGCGCTGGCGTTCGCCGCCGGACAAGGCCTGGCCGCGCTCGCCCACCAGCGAGTCGTAGCCGTGCGGCAGGCGCAGGATGAATTCGTGCGCATGCGCGGCGCGCGCCGCAGCCACGATCTCGTCGCGAGTGGCGTCCGGCCTGCCGTAAGCAATGTTCTCGGCAATGGTGCCAAAGAACAGGAACGGTTCCTGCAGCACCAGCCCGATATTGCGCCGGTAGTCGGCCACGCGGACCGAACGGATGTCCGCGCCATCCACCATCACGGCGCCTTCGGATACGTCGTAGAAACGGCAGATCAGGTTGATCAGCGTGCTCTTGCCCGAACCGCTGTGGCCCACGAGCCCGATCATTTCGCCCGGGGCGATCGTCAGATTCAACCCGCGGATGACCTGGCGGTTGCCGTAGCGAAAGCCCACGTCGCGCAGCTCGATGCGGCCGTTGATATGCGGCAGCTTGGCGGGGTTTTGGGGTTCCGGCACGCTGGACACGTGGTCCAGGATGTCGAAGATGCGCTTGGCGCCGGCCGCGGCCTTTTGCGTGACCGACACGATACGGCTCATGGAATCCAGGCGCATGTAGAAGCGCCCGATATACGCCAGGAACGCAGCCAGCACACCCACGGTGATCTGCTTTTGCGACACCTGCCAGATGCCGAAGATCCACACCACCAACAGGCCAACTTCAGTCAGCAGCGTGACCGTCGGCGAAAACAACGACCACGTCGTGTTGACGCGATCGTTCACTTCCAGGTTGCGGTTGTTGGCTTCGCGGAAACGCGCGACCTCGCGCTTTTCCTGCGCAAATGCCTTGACCACGCGGATGCCGGGAATGGTGTCGGCCAGCACGTTCGTGATCTCGGACCAGATGCGGTCGACCTTTTCGAAGCCGTGCCGCAAGCGGTCGCGCACCGCGTGGATCATCCAGATGATGAACGGCAGCGGCACCAGCGTGACCAGCGCAAGCCACGGATTGATGCTGATCAGAATGACCGCCGTCATGGCGATCATCAGAATGTCGGTGGCGAAGTCCAGCAGGTGCAGCGACAGGAATACGCAGATGCGGTCGGTTTCGCTACCAATGCGCGAAATCAGATCGCCGGTGCGCTTGCCGCCGAAATACTCAAGCGACAGTTGCTGCAGGTGCGCGTAAGTGGTGGTGCGCAGATCCGCGCCGATGCGTTCGCTGACCCACGCCAGAATATACGTGCGCGCCCAACCCAGCCCCCACGCCAGAATGGCCGATCCCAACAGGCCACCCAGATAAAGCCGCACGAGGCTGTAATCAATGGGCGCGCCGTTCTGGAACGGAATCAGCACATCGTCCATCAGCGGCATCGTCAGGTACGGCGGCACCAGCGTGGCCGCGGTGCCGAGCAATGTCAGCAGAAACCCGGCAAACAGCGGGCCGCGGTAGGGCCGCGCAAAACGCCACAGCCGCAAGAGCGCCCAGGTGGTCGACGGCGCGGCCTGTTCCTGATTGCAAGTCGGGCATTCTTCCTCGCCCGCGGGAATGACGTTATTACAGATCGTGCAGGTGCGTTCTTCCAGGGCTTCGGCCGGCTTGCCCGACAGACGAATCGACTGCTGCGTCTCAAACTGGGCCAACAGCCGCAGCGCCGCGGGATTGCAAGCCAGCGTGAATCGCCAGACGCCCAGACGGCCGGTGTCGTCGTGCAGCTCCAGCACGGCGGCGCCGGCATGATCGCTGAGGGATAGCTTCAATTGAGGGCCGTATGGCCAGGATTCCCAACCGGAATCGTCGGGAAGGCGGGCGATCAGCCGTTTATCGGTCACGGCGACCAGACCCGGCTGGAATTTCAAACGCTGATCGAGGTCTATTTCAACCCAGGCCAGAAGGGTTTCGTCATCCGCCACTTCGGTGCGGATTTCATCCCGCCAGCGGGCAGGAAATGCGTCGGCAAGGCCGGAAAGCAGGTGTGGTTTTTTCATTGGAACGCATACCGGGCCAGGACTCTGCCCTACTAGGCGGCAACCGGTTTGACGCCATCGGCGGCAAACGTGTCCCTTCCTTACAACACAACGAGTTCACGCCATGAAGGCGTCGTATAGTATCAGCCGATTTTTCTAATTAGGAACATCTGGGATCCCCCACTCGTTGGCATTATTCTTAAGGCGCAACCCCAATAAAATCGCGGTCTTGCATAGGGGCGTCCGCGCGTGCCAACCTGCTTCTCGAGCGAATTAAAACATGAAAAAGAAAGACATTGAATTTATCGATGTCGTGGCTTTGCGCGGCCCGAACATTTGGACGTATCGTCCGGTCCTTGAAGCATGGGTGGATATCGGTGAACTGGAGGATTACCCCTCCAACACGATTCCCGGATTTTATGAGCGCCTGACGGAATGGCTGCCGACGCTGATCGAACATCGATGCAGCCCCGGCGTGCGGGGCGGTTTTCTTGCCCGCCTGAAAGAAGGCACGTGGCCCGGCCACATTCTTGAACACGTCACGCTTGAATTGCAGAACCTGGCCGGCTTGCGCGGCGGCTTCGGCAAGGCTCGCGAAACCTCCAAGCGCGGCGTCTACAAGGTCGTCGTGCGCGCCTGGCAGGAACAGGTCACCCGAACTGCATTGAACGAAGCGCGCGACCTCGTCATGGCCGCCATCGAGGACCGGCCGTTCGACGTGCCCGCCACCGTGGCCAAGCTGCGCAGCCTGGTCGACCGCCACTGCCTCGGCCCCAGCACGGCCTGCATCGTCGATGCGGCCGATGATCGCGATATTCCGTATATCCGTCTTTTTGAGGGCAACCTCGTCCAATTCGGCTACGGCTCGGCGCAGCGCCGCATCTGGACGGCCGAAACCGATCGCACCAGCGCCATCGCCGAAGGCATTTCACGCGACAAGGACCTGACCAAGGAACTGCTGTCGACCTGCGGCGTGCCGGTGCCCGAGGGGCGCCTCGTTGAAAGCGAGGAAGACGCGTGGGACGCCGCCGAGGATATCGGCCTGCCCGTGGTGGTCAAGCCCTACGACGGCAACCATGGCCGCGGCGTCTTCACCAATCTGACGACGCGCGAGGAAGTGGTCTCGGCCTATCGCGTCGCGGTGGACGAAGGCAGCGGCGTCATCGTCGAACGCTTCGTGCTGGGCAACGAACACCGCCTGCTGGTGGTGGGCAACCGCATGGTCGCGGCGGCCGCCGGCGAACCGGCGTGGGTGACGGGCGACGGCAAGTCGACCATCACCGAACTCATCGACAGCCAGATCAATACCGACCCGCGCCGCGGCCGTACCGAAAACCATCCGCTCAATCCCGTGCGCCTGGATTCCGCCGCCCGGCTGGAGATCGCGCGCCAGGGCCTGTCGGAAGACAGCGTGCCGCCCGAAGGCCAGCGCGTGCTGGTGCAGCGCAGCGGCAACGTCGCGTTCGACGTGACCGATCGCGTCCACCCCAGCGTGGCCGCCACCGTGACGCTGGCCGCGCGCATCGTCGGCCTGGACATCGCCGGCGTGGACCTCGTGGCCGAAGACATCACACGCCCGCTGGATGAACAGCGCGGCGCCATCGTCGAAGTCAACGCCGGACCTGGCCTGCTGATGCACCTGAAGCCCGCCGACGGCACGCCGCGTCCCGTGGGCCGCGCGATCGTCGACCACCTCTTCCCCGAGGGCGACGCGGGCCGCATTCCCATCGTCGGCGTGACCGGCACCAACGGCAAGACCGTCGTCGCCCGCCTGGTGGCGCGCTTGCTGCACCTGTCAGGCAAGCGCACCGGCCTCGCGTGCAGCGAAGGCCTTTACCTGGACCGCCGTCTCGTGCAAAAGGGCGACCGCGCCGACTTCGCGTCGGGCACGCGCCTGCTCATGAACCGCAACGTGGACGCCGCCGTCATCGAGAACGACAGCGGCGTGATCCTCGGCCAGGGCCTGGCCTACGACCGCTGCCAGGTCGGCGTGGTCACCAACATCGACGACGGCGATCATCTCGGCGACTTCGACATCAACGAAACGGAACGCCTGTTCAACGTGTTCCGCACGCAGGTGGACGTAGTCCTGCCCGATGGCGTGGCCGTGCTGAACGCGCGCGATCCGCGCGTGGTCGAAATGGCCGAGCTCTGCGACGGCGGCGTGATCTTCTTCGGCATCGATCCCGCCCTGCCCGCCATCGTCCAGCACCTGGCCCAGGACGGACGCGCGGTGTTCGTGCGCGACGGCAGCATCGTGCTGGCACAGGGCAGCCAAGAAGAACGCCTGGCCGACGTCGCGGCCATCCCGCTGACACATGGCGGCCGCGTGGCCTTCCAGGTTGAAAATGTGCTGGCAGCCGTGGGTTCGGCGTGGGCGCTGGACATCCCGGTGGAACTGATCCGCGCCGGCATCGAGACCTTCGACATCGACCAGGCCGACGCGCCGTGGCAGTTCACGCTGTTCGAGCGCAATGGCGCCACGGTGGTCGTAGACGACGTGCACAACGCGTCCGCGCTGCGCCCGCTGATCACGGCCATCGATCAGTTTCCGTCCGCCAAGCGCGCCGCCGTCTACTCGGCCGGCGCGGACCGCCGCGACGCGGACCTGATCGAACAGGGCAAGCTCCTTGGCGACGCGTTCGACCGCGTGGTTCTATATGACGACGCGACCGTGCGCAGCAAGCGCCCCGACGGCGAAGCGCGCGCGCTGCTCCGCCAGGGCCTGGGGCAAGGCAGCCGCGTCAAGGACATCAAGGACGAGCCCGACCACGGCAAGGCCATTGCCAGCGTGCTGGACGGCATCGGCGCCGGCGACTTCGCGCTGCTGCAGTCCGACGAGGCGTTCTCCGGCCCGACCATCGATCTGGTCCGCCGCTGGATCCAACAAAACTGACCTTATTAGGCGCGCGGCCGCCCCCGGTGGACGCGCGCCAGACGACAGGAAACCCTGCCATGGAAGTCTCCCGAATCCGAGCATTGCGCGGCCCCAATCTGTGGAGCAAGAACACCGCCATCGAGGCCATCGTGTCCTGCGGCGATGCCGAATGCTCCATCGACAACCTGCCCGAGTTCGAAGCCCGCCTGCGCGCGCGGCTGCCGCAAACCGGCCTGCTGCGCCCCGAAGGTCACCAGGGCGCGGTGTCCATCGCCCACGTGCTGCAGATCGTTGCGCTGACGATGCAGGCGCACGCCGGCTGCCCCGTCACGTTCGGCCGCACCGCCTCCACCATCGAACCGGGCGTGTTCCAGGTCGTGGTCGAGTACAGCGAAGAAGAAGTCGGCAAGCTGGCGATGGAACTGGCGCAGGACCTCGTGCGCGCCGCGCTCGATGACACGCCGTTCGACATTGCCGACGCCCTGAAGCGTCTGCGCGAGCTGGACGAAGACGTGCGTCTGGGGCCGAGCACCGGCTCCATCGTGAACGCCGCCACCGCGCGCAACATCCCCTACCGCCGCCTCACGCAAGGCAGCATGGTCCAGTTTGGCTGGGGCAGCAAACAGCGCCGCATCCAGGCCGCCGAAACCGACCTGACCAGCGCCATCTCCGAATCCATCGCGCAGGACAAGGACCTGACCAAGATGCTGCTGGACGCCGCGGGCGTGCCGGTGCCGATGGGCCGTTCGGTGACCACCGCCGAAGAGGCCTGGGAAGCGGCGCAGGAACTGGGCGGTCCGGTCGTGGTCAAGCCGCGCGACGGCAGCCAGGGCCGTGGCGTCGCGGTCAACATCGAAACCCGCGAGCGCGTGATCCAGGCCTTTGAAGTGGCCGAAGAGATCAGCTCCGAGGTCATCGTCGAACGCTACATCCCGGGCCACGATTTCCGCCTGCTGGTGGTGGGCGGCGCGATGGTCGCGGCGTCGCGACGCGATCCGCCGCAAGTCACGGGCGACGGGCAGCAGACCATCCGCCAACTGGTGGAGCAGGTCAACGCCGACCCGTTGCGCGGCGACGGCCATGCCACCTCGCTGACGAAGATCCGTTTCGACGACATCGCCCTGGCGACGCTGAAAAAACAGGGCTTTGACGCCGATTCCGTACCGCCCGCCGGCACGCTGATCTTCCTGCGCAACAACGCCAACCTGAGCACCGGCGGGTCCGCAACCGACGTGACCGACGAGGTCCACCCCGAAATGGCGGCGCGCGCGGTGTCCGCGGCCCGCATGATCGGCCTGGACATCTGCGGCGTGGACGTGGTGGCCGAAACGGTGCAATACCCGCTTGAAGAGCAGCACGGTGGCGTCGTGGAAGTCAACGCCGCGCCTGGCCTGCGCATGCACCTGAACCCCTCGTTCGGCAAGGGCCGCGCGGTGGGCGAAGCCATCATCGCCAACATGTTCGCGGACGGCGACGACGGCCGCATTCCGGTCGTGGCCGTCGCGGGCACCAACGGCAAGACCACCACGGTCCGCCTGACAGCGCACCTGCTGGGCGCGGCCGGCAACCGCGTGGGCATGACGAACTCCGACGGCGTGTACGTCGACAATCTGCGCATCGACACCGGCGACTGCAGCGGCCCGCGCAGCGCGCGCAGCGTGCTGATGCACCCGGACGTGGACGCCGCGGTGTTTGAAACCGCGCGCGGCGGCATCCTGCGCGAAGGCCTGGCGTTCGACCGCTGCAACGTCGCCATCGTCACCAACATCGGCATGGGCGACCACCTGGGGCTCGGCTACATCAGCACGGTCGAGGACCTGGCCGTCGTCAAGCGCGTCATCGTGCAGCACGTGCATCCGTCGGGCATGGCCGTGCTGAACGCGGCCGATCCCATCGTGGCCGAGATGGCTGCAAGCTGCCCGGGCTCGATCACCTACTTTGCCGAAGACCGCAACCATCCCGTGCTGGCCACGCATCGCGCGCAGGGCCTGCGTTCGGTCTACCGCGATGGCGATGCCATCGTGGCGGCACAAGGCGCCGACGAGGTGCGTTTCCCGCTGGCCGAGATCCCCCTCACGCGCAACGGCACGATCACCTTCCAGGTCGAGAACGCGATGGCTTCCATTGCTGCGGCGTGGGCGCTGGACCTGGGCTGGGATGTCGTGCGCCGCGGCCTGGCCACGTTCGTCAACGACGCGCAGACGGCTCCTGGCCGCTTCAACGTGTTCGACTACCGCGGCGCCACGGTGATCGCCGACTATGGCCACAACCCCGACGCCATCCAGGCGCTGGTGCGTGCCGTGGACGCCATGCCGGCCAAGCGCCGCTCGGTCGTCATCAGTGGCGCGGGCGACCGCCGCGACGAAGACATCCGCATGCAGACCGAGATCCTGGGCGCCGCCTTCGACGACGTGCTGCTCTACCAGGACCAGTGCCAACGCGGCCGCGCGGACGGCGAAGTGCTGGCCCTGTTGCAGCAGGGTCTGGTGGGCGCCAGCCGCACCACGCAGATCGACGAGATCCATGGTGAGTTCGTGGCCATCGACACGGCGCTGGCGCGCCTGAATTCGGGCGATCTGTGCCTGATCCTGGTCGATCAGGTGGAAGAAGCGCTGGACCACATCGCCAAGCGCATCGCCCAGCCCTGAACGGCTCGGCGCAAATGCGGACGGGGCGCTCAGGCGCCCCGTTTTTTTTCGTCTTGCGATGCCATCAGCCGTGCGGGGATGCGATGGGCGCCGAGGCCTGATACCGGTCCGTCACGTGCGTGCACCCCACGGCCGCCATGGCGCCAAGCGCCAGCAAGATGGCGCTGCAAAGTCGTTTCGTCATGCGAGCTTTTCTCCCTTTACGTGGCGAACCGCCAGCCGGTTCCGTGTGGACTATACCGGCATGCGCCCTGCCCGGCCAGCCGCGCCAGCAGTGGGTTTCGAGAGCGGATCGGTTACTAGCCACGCACAAAAGGGGTCAAATGGTTGCTCAAATGTAACTCGACCTTCGTGCGCCCGGAACGCGTTTTCTCGTCTCAAACCCGGGGCATTTTCAGAGGCGGCGCAGTTACATTTCTCCACAGCGTGGTTTGACAGCCCCAGGGGGCGACTCGTAGCTTAGAACCTAGCTGATCAGTTCCCAACACACCGCGTTCCGGCAGCTTCATAGGCCATGAACCTGCCGCCGCACGAAACCAGAGAGAGGTCACCATGAACAACGACATCATCGCCGGAAAGTGGAAGCAACTGACGGGCAAGGCCAAGGCGGCTTGGGGTGAACTCACCGACGACGAACTGACCCGCACCGAAGGCAACGCCGAGCGTCTGGCTGGTCTGATCCAGGAACGCTACGGCAAGACCAAGGATGAGGCGCAAAAGGAAGTCCGCGACTTCTTCGACCGCAATCCCTGATTCCCATAACCACCAGGAGAAGCTGACATGTTGCATTACGCCGTAGTTTTCTTCGTTATCGCGATCATCGCGGCTGTCCTGGGGTTCGGCGGCATCGCCGCCGGCGCCGCGGGGATTGCCAAGATCCTGTTCTTCGTCTTTCTGGTCCTGGCTCTCCTGTCCATTCTGGGCGGCGCCTTCCGCAAGAAATAGAACCCGCATCTGAGCTTTAGTAGATCGTCATAGCGTCACGAACGCGCTGAACACCAATAAAAAGGAGCATTACTATGGAAATTCGCAAGCTGATCGCCGCCGCCGCACTGGGTACGGGCGCTGTCTTCACTTCCATGGCTTTTGCCGCCGATGACGGCAAGCCGAAACAGTCCGTGGGTGAGTACGCGTCCGACGCCACCGTGACCACGAAGGTCAAGGCCGCCTTTGTTGCCGACAAGCAGCTGAGCGCCCTGGAAATCGCCGTCGAAACCAACAACGGCGAAGCCACGCTGACCGGCACCGTCGGCACCGCTGCCGAAGCGGATCACGCCGCCAAGGTCGCCCGTGGCGTTGAAGGCGTGAAGCAGGTCAAGAACAACATCAAGGTTGATCCGGCCAAGAACCGCAAGTAATCAAGGCATCGATGTAGTTGACGCCTGATTTGAAAACGGCGCCTGTGCAAACAGGCGCCGTTTTCACGTCTGGCTTTTACATGCTCGCTTTGGGATTTGCGTTCTGCTATAGCGTGACGGCGCCGCGGCCGATTTCCAGCGCGCGTCCGCCCACCTGGATGCGGCCATCGGTCGACACATCCAGCTGCAGGCGGCAGGGGCGGCCGGTCTGGTCGCCCTGCTCCACCAGCACGCTGGCGGGCAGCGCGGCCTTGCGATGCAGGAGCCAGCCGCCGAGATTGGCGCAAGCCGAACCGGTGCCGGGATCTTCGTTGATCGCACCGCCCGGCGTGGCGTAAAAGTAGCGGGCCACGACGACCTGTCGGCCCGCCTGGACATTGCCTTCGTCAAACGCAAACAGATAGAGCGACTTGCGTTCGAGGCTGCTGGTCTGCCAGCGGCTGAGCAGCGACGCGTCCGGCTTGGCCCGGCGCACTGCGTCCACGCTGGCAAGCGGCACGAGCAACTGGTCCGCGCCGGTATCCACCCAGATCGGGTCGGCCAGCAGGTCGTTTTCGCCCAGGCCCACCAGCCCGGCGATGCCGGCGGGATCCAACTTGGGTGCGGCGGTGCGCACCCCGCCCGGACACGGCGCGGTGAAGGTCCACGCGTCGCCAATGGCAGTAAGCGGCACGACACCCGCCTGAAATTCCAGCGTCAACGCGTCGCCGGTCTGCCGCAGGTCGCGCACGACCTGCGCGGTGCCAATGGCCGGATGCCCGGCGAACTTCATTTCAAAGCCCGGTGTAAAGACGCGCACCCGCGCGTCGGCCTGATCCGAAGGCAGGATGAACGTGGTCTCGGACAGATTGAATTGCGCCGCAAGACTGAGCATGGTGGCATCATCCATGCCGCGTGCATCTTCAAACACACAGAGCTGATTGCCGCTGAAGGTGGAAGAGGCGAAAACGTTGAGTAGGCGAAAAGCGTAGGAAGCCATGGCGGATAGCAGTGAGGAAAATGCCGGCGGCGCCGGACAAGCCCCCACTGTATCGCAGCGGCCCCGTCAAACGCTTACCAGACCGCGAAGAACAGCACCCACGCCATGCAGAATGGCGCGAGGCCCGCGGCCAGCACAAGACCTGCGCCAACCTTGCGCGCCATGCCGACCGGACGCGCATTCAGGAGGCGCGCGTAAAGACGCAGGGTCCACAGCACCGCCAGGGTCAGCAGCGTGAACCGGACCGGCGTCGCCCATGCCGCCTGCACGCCTTCATGCTTGAGCAGCGTGATCGTCGTGGCGGACAGGCCCAAAAACACGCCAATGCCAGCCGACGGAATCAGCGCCTGCGCCAGCTTGTGCAGGCCGGCCCGCCCCCAGCGCGACACGGGCGCATGGGCAGCATGGGAATTGAGGGGCGCCGGCGGCACGGGTGCGGCGGGCGCAATGCGGTCGGCGAGCCACAACGACAGGAAGGCCGCGCCGCCCACGCATATCGTGGCGCCGACGACAAAGAGCAGAATGCCGGCGCCGTCCAGCCACGAGAAGCTGTCGTTCACGTCCGGGTAGTGCGTCAGGATGAACCACGGCGCGTTGTCCATCAGCGGCCATAGGATGTCGTGCTCGACCAGCCAGGTCGCGGCCCATTGCTTGGCCGTCACGAACCACGGACTGGCGCTCCAGAGAAACGCGCCGATCGCAATGCCCATCAGGCCGAAACACAGCAATGCCGTCTGCCACGGATCGCCATCGGCCACGTGCACGATCTCTTCTTCAGGCGAGCGGGGTGTCAGTGCAATGGCGCCGCGATAGCCACTGCACCGTCCACAGACGTGGCAATCGCCCGCGCCCTTCATGTGGCGCAGCGGCACCAGCGGCGCACAGTTGATGGGCTCGATGCGGATGACGGGATGGCGCCACTTTTCCTCGTCGACCTTGAAGTGCCAGGGCGCCAGCTTGGCCAGCAGGTTGAACACGCCATTGACCGGGCACAGGTACTTGCACCACACGCGCTTGCTGCGCCCATAGCGCCAGCCGACGATCATGGCCGCCACCGTGGAGCCGCCCAGGACGGCCAGCACCGCCAATGGGTACTGATAGACGCTGACCAGCTGACCGTAGATGGTCGTCAGCGCGAAGGCCACGAACGGCCAGCCGCCCCAGCGCATCCACTTCGGAATGGCGCGGCCCTGGCCGCGCTCGCTGGCCCATTCGGTCAGCATCCCTTCGGGACACAGCCAGCCGCACCATGCGCGCCCCAGGATTGGCATCGAGATCAGGACGAACGGCCACCACACGCCCCAGAACGCAAACTGCGCCACGACGGTCAGGTTGTTGAACACCGAGGCCGCGTTGTCGGGCAGCGGCAGCAACGCCGGCACGATGAGGAGGAACGCGTACAACGCGACAATGCCCCACTGCAGCTTGCGCAACAGCGGGGCATGGTCACGGAGGAAGTCGGCGATGCGGGAGGTTGCCCTCCCGAGTGCAGCAGCCATGGTCAAACCTTAAGAAAATCAGTCCGGAGAAAACACCGGAATCAGGATGCTCCGCGGGCAGCGGCCACGGGCGCAGGCCGTCCGCCCGCCCAGCGCAGCAGCGCCCAGACGATGATCCAGTAAGCCACCCACAACAGCAGCGAGGACAACGCAGGCAATGCGCGGTATCCCGCGAAGTCGGCCAGCACCTTGCCAATGCCCGTGCTGTCGCTCAGCAGCCAGGAGCTGTCCCAGACCGGGTCCACGATGGTCGGCAGGACATCCAGCGAAATCAGGTGGTCCAGGCCGCCCACCAGCAACGAGCCGGCCAGGAGCAGCAACAGGATTTCGGTCACGAAGAAGAAGCGGCGCCACGTGATGAGCTTGCCGCCCAGTTGCAGCAGCCAGAACGTCAGCAGCGCCACCGCGAAACCGGCCACGCCTGCGACGGCCAGCATCAGCATGTCGCTGCCGCCCTCGCCCGCCGACACCGTGCCGTACAGGAACACGACGGTCTCGCTGCCTTCGCGGGCGACGGCGATGGCGACCAGCACGAGCAGGCCCCACCAGTTGTCGCTTGCCACGGAGGCGCGCGCCCCGCTTTCGAGTTCGCCCTTGAGCGTGCGGCCGTGCTTCTTCATCCACACGACCATCTGCACGACCAGCGCGCAAGCGGCCAGCGACATGATGGCCTGGAACCATTCCTGGCCTTCATCGCTGAGCCAGGACGACACGCCCAGCAGCACCAGCGCCAGCGCCACGGCCAACGCCAGGCCCGCCGCCACGCCGCCCCACAGGTACGGCAGCCCGCGCTTGCCTTCCGGCGTGGCGCGCAACCACGTATACAGAATGCCCACCACGAGCAGGGCTTCGACGCTTTCGCGCCAGACGATGAAAAGTACCTGTTCCATGCTTTGGTGCCGCGTTATTCCTTGGGCTTGACGACCAAGGTGCCTTTCACGCTCTGGTGAAAGTCGTCAAAAAAGGGATACTCGCCGGGACGCGAAATGGTGATGACCACGAAGGACTTCACCCCCGGTCCCAGGACTTTTTCCTTGCGCAGCGGAATGCTTTCGAATTCCACCGGCTCGTTGCTCTCGTTGATGAGTTCAATCTTGAAACGGCCCGCGGGCACTTCCAGCGTGGCCGGCTCAAACGTGCCGTCCGGCTTGAACCGCAAGGTGAACGTGGGCAGTTCGTCCGCCTGCGCAGGCGCCATGCCGGCTACGCCGGACAGGCCGATGAGCATTGCGGCAAGTACGCGAAGCAGGCGGCGCACGATCAGTAACCGCCCTTCTTGCCGGTGCCGGCGTAGACGAATTCATATTCCAGGTCGAACGGCTCGAACCATTCGCCCACACCCGTTTCCTTGTCGACGTGACGGCCGAAGTGGCTCATCTTGTTCGCCGTCGGCGGCAGGATGGTGTACTTGAGCTTGTATTTGCCCGGGCCCTCGAGCTTCACGTTTTCGCCATAGTGCGGGCCATCGTTGGCGACCATCGGCATGAACGTGCCCTTCTGCACGTTCTGGCTGCCGACCTTCTGGATCTCGTAATTCACGACCAGATACGGCACCCACTCGCCTTCAGGAAAACCAGTCTTGTTGCCGGCCGTGGCGTGGATGTCGGCCTCCAGGTGCACGTCGGAATCCTTGGCCGGACGCATCATGCCGGGCGGGTCCATTTCGATCGGCTGCAGATACACCGCGCCGATTTCCATGCCGCCCTTTTCGACAGGCTTGCCGATGGGGTATTCGGCCGCATGGGCGGCGGACACGCTCAACGCGACAATGGCCAGCGCCAAGGCTTTCTTGATCATGTGCATAATCCTTGAGACACAAATGAAAATAGCGGCTCTCAAAACACAAACAAGAACCGTTTTCATTAATTTAGTGGATTTTGCTGACACAACCCTGAACCTGGCCGCACTAAAAGTGCCGGATCATTGCGTTGGCTCAATCAGCAAAAAGCCGCCTTGGCATGCGCCAAGACGGCTTTTTTGCATTGACGCGGACCGGTCAGGCCCTGCGTCCGGCGGTGGTTACTTGCGGCCCGCGCCCGGGGTGCTGCCCGGCGTGAACGGGAAGGTCGAGAACATCGCGCGCGTCTGATCCTGCATCTGGTCCTGCATCTGCACGAACAGGTTTTTGCTCTGGTCGATGTAGTTGTTCATCATGTTCTGCAGCATCGGCGTCTGCACGTTCATGAATTGCGTCCAGGCTTCCGGCCCGAACTGGCTGCCGTACAGGCCCTTGGACTGCTCGGCCATGCGCTGCTGGATCTCCATGAAGGCCTGGATGTTCTTTTCCAGGTACGAGCCCATGATGCCTTGCATGGCGTGGCCGTAGAAACGGATGATCTGCGACAGCATGTTCGAGGAGAACATGGGCATGCCGCCGCTCTCCTCTTCAAGAATGATCTGCAGGAGGATGCTGCGCGTCAGGTCTTCGCTGCTCTTGGCATCGACAACCTGGAATTCCTCGTTCGCCAGGACCAGTTGCTTGACATCTGCCAGGGTGATGTAGGTGCTGGTCCGGGTGTCGTATAAGCGACGGTTGGGGTATTTTTTAATCAGGCGCAGGCTGGCGCCGGTTTGTGCTTGCGTCATGGTTGTCCCCGGATCGGGCGATCTCTTTAGGCTTCGAATAATGTGAGTGTAATGCCGTACGGCCCTCTGCCCGAAGCCGTACAGCGCCAGTGGGCCGCCGCGGGGCGGCCCATGTCACGTCAACCCATGTGCAGGCCGCCGTTCAGCGAGAAGTCCGCGCCGGTCGAAAAGCCGGATTCATCCGAGGCCAGCCACGACGTCATGGACGCGATTTCCTCGGGCGTGCCAAGGCGGCGCACCGGAATCGTGGCGACGATTTTTTCCAGCACGTCCGGCCGGATGGCGCGGACCATGTCGGTGCCGATGTATCCCGGCGAGATCGTGTTGACGGTCACGCCCTTGCTGGCCACTTCCTGAGCCAGCGCCATCGTGAAACCGTGGATGCCGGCCTTTGCCGTGGAGTAGTTGGTCTGGCCAAACTGACCCTTCTGGCCATTGACCGAACTGATGTTGATGATGCGCCCCCACTGGCGCTCGACCATGCCGTCGATGACCTGCTTGGTCACGTTGAACAGGCTGTTCAGGTTCGTGTCGATGACCGCGCGCCAATCGTCGGCCGTCATCTTGCGGAACAGCCCGTCGCGGGTGATGCCCGCGTTGTTGACCAGCACGTCCACCGGCCCGAGGTCAGCCGTGACCCTTTCGAAGGCGGCTACGGTGGAGTCCCAATCGGACACGTTGCCCACCGACGCGTAGAACGTGAAACCCTGCGCGGCTTGCTCATCCAGCCATTGCTGGTAATTGCGGCTGGGGCCGCAACCTGCCACGACGCGAAAGCCATCCTTGGCCAAGCGCTGGCAAATAGAGGTGCCGATCCCGCCCATCCCGCCTGTTACGTAAGCCAGTTTTCCGCTCATTGGACTTCCTCCTGTGTGCGACGGACGCCTCGTTGATTAAACATCTTCCTGCCCGGGGGATCGGACCGCGATACGCGGTATCAGGCCGCCCGGATCTTTACATATCTGCCAGGGGCCGGCTCGATCGGCCGGTACTTGGCATTGCCTGCCTTTGTCCTTGCTTTGACCTGTTTGCCGGAATGCTCGGCCAGCCAGCCCGACCAGTCCGGCCACCAGCTTCCGGGTTGCTCCACGGCCTGCGAAAACCACGTGTTGGGGTCGCCGGGAAGCGGTTGGCTTTCCTGTTCCAGCGCATCGGCCACCCAGTAGCTGCGGCGCTTCTTGGCGGGCGGATTCACCACGCCCGCGATGTGGCCGGATGCGCCCAGCACGAAACGCTGCGGTCCGCGCAGGACCTGCGTGGATGCATAAGCCGAAACCCACGGCACGATGTGGTCTTCGCGCGAACCGAAGATATAGACCGGCATGCGCAACCGCGTCAGGTCCAGCGGCAGGCCAGCGGCCTGCGCGCGGCCCGGCACCTTGAGGTTGTTCTCAAGGTAGGTATTGCGGAAATACCAGGAAAAGAAAGGCCCCGGCAGGTTCGTGCTGTCGCCGTTCCAGAACAGCAGATCGAAGGCCGGGGGCTTCTGACCCTTCAGGTAATTGCCGACCACGTAGTTCCAGACCAGCTCATTGGGGCGCAGGAACGAGAAGGTGGTGGCGAGGTCGCGGCCCGCCATCAGGCCGCCGTTGCCCAGTTGATGGTCGCGCATGAGCGCGTGGGTTTCGTCGACAAAGACGTTCAGGACGCCGGTGTCGTGAAAATCGAGCATCGAGGTGAGCAGCGTCAGCGCAGCCACGGGATGCTCGCCGCGCGCTTCGGCCAGCGCCAGCGCCGCACCCAGCATCGTGCCGCCCACGCAGAAGCCCAGCGCATTGACCTGCGGCTGCTTCGTGATGTCGCTGGCCACGCGCAGCGCCTGCAGCACCGCGTCGTCAAGGTAGTCGGACCAGGTGGCGCGGTCCACGCCGTCGGTATCGGCCGCCACCGGATTGCGCCAGGAAATCAGGAAGACCGTGAAGCCCTCCCCGACCGCGTGACGCACGAACGAGTTCTCGGGCTGCAGATCCAGGATGTAGAACTTGTTGATGTTCGGCGGCACGATGACCAGTGGCCGTTCGTGCACGGTGCCGGTCGACGGCGCGTACTGGATGAGCTGGAACAGCTTGTTCTCGAACACCACGTCGCCGGGCGTGGTGGCCACGTTGCGGCCGATCTCGAATTGGGACTCGTCGGTCTGTGTGATGCGGCCTTTCTGGACGTCGCCCAGCAGATTTGCAAGGCCTTCGTTCAACGCGCGTCCCGCGCTTTCTACGATGGATTGCTGCGCGTCGGGATTCAATGCCAGGAAGTTGCTGGGCGACAGCGCGTCGACCCACTGCATGATGGAGAATCGAAGGCGGTCGCGCATGGGCTCGCTGACCTGCGCGGCATCGACCATGCGCTGCATGGCGCGGGCGGACAGCAGATAGGTATGCGCCAGCAACAGATGCGACGCGTTCGCCGCCCAGGCATCGCCCGAGAACCGGCGATCGGACGGCGGCGCCAGCGTGCCGCGCTGGGCATCGTCGCAAAGGCGTTGCCATTCGCGCGCGAACTCTGCCTGGATGTCAGCCAGGACTTCCGGTGCCACGCTCACCGGAATGGGACCTGCGGAGAGATTGGCATTCACTTCGACACCTTGTTATCGAGACTTCGCGATTGATGTTGCATTCCGGGTCCAGGGCTGTCAATGCGGGTATACAAGGAGGCTGCTGCCGCGGGACTCAAGGCCGGCGCCGGCCTTTGCGCGGCGTCAAACCGGATGCAACCAGGCCAGCATTGCCATGCGTCCCGTCACCCCGTCGCGGCGGTAGGAAAAGTACCGGTCCTTGCGCGTCACCGTGCATTCGCCGCTGAGGGACACCTCTTGTACCCCGGCGCGCCGCAGCCGGAAATCCGCCAATCCGGCGAGGTCGGCCAGCCACTTGCCGGCCGCGCCGGCACGTGGCGCGAAAAAGCGCGCCGTGGCCGGGTCGTCCGCCGTGAAGGCGTCCAGCACGTCCTGCCCCACTTCGAAATGCTGCGGGCCGATGCCGGGCCCGACCCAGGCGCGCCAACCGGCCGCCTGCGGCGCCTTGGCGCGCATGGCGTCCAGCGTATGTTCCAGGACCCCGCCCGCCAGGCCGCGCCAGCCGGCATGCGCCGCGCCCAGCACCTTGCCTTCCGTGTCGGCGATGAGCACCGGCAGGCAATCGGCCACCATGATGGCCAGGACGCGCCCGGGCTGCGCCGTGACGCTGGCGTCCACGGCAGGCTCGGCCGGCACGTCGATCGCGTCCGCATCCACGACCTCGCTGCCATGCACCTGACGCAGCCACAGGGGGGCGGCCGGCACTGCCGCGCGCACGCGGCGGCGATTCTCGGCCACGGCCTCGGGGTTGTCTTCGGCCCGCAGGCCAAGATTGAGGGTGTCATGCGGCGCCACGCCGACGCCCCCTGCGCGGGTCGTGCAGAAGTAGCTGACGCCATTCCAGTCGGGTCCCGTCACGACGGGCAGGTCTGCAATCAGGCGTTCCATGCAATGCTCTCCTGGACCTGCGCCATGTCGGCAGGCACCGGCGCGTCGAAGTGGACGTCGCCCTTGCCGCCGGGATCGTCGAAATGGAGCGCGCGGGCGTGCAGCATCTGGCGCTCTGCCCCGGCAATGTTCTTGCCGCCGTAGATCGTGTCGGCCAGCAGCGGATGCCCCAGGCTGGCCATGTGCACTCGGATCTGGTGGGTTCGGCCCGTCTCCAGGCGGCATACCACTTCGGTGACACGGCCGCCGGGTTCCACCGAGCCGCGCCGGGCCGGCGCGTAATTGGTGATGGCCGGCTTGGGCGCGACGGGCCGTTCGACGCTCATGCGCACCGGCACACGCGGATCGCGGCCGATGGCGCGGTCGACCTTGCCCGCAGCGGCAACCCAGCCGTGCGCCAGGGCCACGTATTCGCGGCCCATGCTGCGCGCTTGAAGCTGGCGCACGAGATGGGTCTGGGCGATGTCGTTGCGGGCCACGACCATCAGGCCGGAGGTGTCCTTGTCCAGGCGGTGCACGATGCCCGCGCGGGCAACCTGCGCAAGCTCCGGGTAGCGATGCAGCAGGCCGTTGAGCAGCGTGCCGCTCCAGTTGCCGGCCCCGGGGTGGGTGACCAGGCCCGCCGGCTTGTTGACGACAATCCAGTCGGGGCTTTCGGCGACCACGCCGAACTCGACGGGTTCGGGCGTGAAGGCCAGCGCGTCGGGCGCGGGTTGGGCCCAGATGGTGAGTTCGTCGCCGGGGCCGACCGTCTGGCGGATCTTGCCTGGCGCCCCGTTGACCAGGACGTTGCCGGATTCGATCCAGCCTTGCAGGCGGTTGCGGGAATGGTCGGGCAGGAGGCCGGCCAGAATCTTGTCGAGCCGGTCGGCGCGCGTGGCGGACGGCACGGTTACAAGTTGCGGCTCCCCGCGGCCGGATTCGTCGAGATTTTCGTCGGCGCTATCGTCGGAAACAAGATCTGCGCGGGCGGCTGTATCAGACATGGAGACAAATCATATAATCAGCCTGCCATGCTAACACCAAGGATACGATTCTCGTGATTCACCACCCTGCAGCTCCCTCGAACCCCGCATCCCGCAGCGGGTCGGTTTTGCGCGTGGTCATCGCGCTTTTTGCCGTCATCGTCATCGCCGGTTGCAGCGGGGCGGACAGCAAATACGACAAGACCACCAACTGGAGCGCAGAACAACTCTACGCGGACGCCAAGGCCGAAATGGCGTCGGGCGGCTGGAAGGAAGCGCGCGAGCGCCTGACCGCCATCGAAAGCCGCTACCCGTTCGGCGTCTACGCGCAGCAGGCGCTGCTTGAACTGGCCTACGTCAACTGGAAAGACGGCGAAAACGAGCAGGCGCTCGCCGCCATCGACCGCTTCCAGCAGCTTTATCCCAATCACCCCGGCACCGATTACGCGCTCTACCTGAAGGGCCTGGTCAACTTCACGCCGGCCAGCGCCTTCATGAGCAACATCACCGGCCAGGATCCGGCCGAGCGCGACCCCAAGGGTCTGCGCGCGTCCTATGACGCCTTCACCGAGCTGATCAAGCGCTACCCCGAAAGCAAGTACAGCGTCGACGCCGAAAAGCGCGTGGCGTGGCTGGTCAACACCATCGCCATGAACGAAGTCCACGTCGCCCGCTATTACTACGAACGCGGCGCCTACGTGGCCGCCGCCAATCGCGCGCAGACCGTCATCACCGACTTCGAAGGCGCCCCCGCCACCGAAGAGGCCCTCTACCTGATGGTTCAGTCGTACGACAAACTGAACATGACCGACCTGAAGAACGATGCCCAGCGCGTCTACGACAAGAACTTCCCGAACAGCGCGTTCCGGACCCAGGGCCTGAAGGCCGACAGGAGCTGGTGGAATCCCTTCAACTGATTCCGCCTGCATGGGAAGCGAAAAGCCCTTCAGATTTCTGAAGGGCTTTTTTTCGCCTGCTGGGCGCGCGAGGGGCCGTGCTACGCGTCGTCCGGTCCGCGTTTACGCCGGTAGAACGCCAGCACCTCTTCCAGCTCGCGTGTGCGCGCAAACGGCGGCAGGCCGCGCCACAGGCGCTTGCCGTACGGCTTTTCCACCAGCCGCGCGTCGCCCACCATCAGCACGCCCCAATCGGATTCGGTACGGATAAGCCGGCCCGCGCCCTGCTTGAGCGAGATCGCGGCTTCGGGCAACTGGTATTCGGCAAACGGATTGCCGCCCTGCGCCCGGCAGGCGCGCAGGCGGGCCTCGATGACGGGATCGTCGGGCGGCGCGAACGGCAGCTTGTCGATCGCCACCAGCGTCAGCACGTCGCCCGGCAGGTCGATGCCTTCCCAGAAGCTGGCGCTGCCGACCAGCACCGGATGCTTGAGCTTGCAGAAGCGGTCCAGCAGATCGCGGCGAGTGCCCTCGCCCTGCTTGAGCAACGGCCAGTCATGACCCGCGTCGTCGAAGGCGTCGGCCAGCAAGTTGGCAACCTTGTCGACGGCGCGCAGCGTCGTACAGAGCACCAGGGTGCCGCCCGGGCTGGCCTCAAGCAGCGGCATCAGCGTCTGGACGAACCGATCCAGGAATTGGGGCGATTGCGGTTCAGGCATGCCGCGCGGCACGAACAGCAGCGCCTGCTCGGGGTAGTCGAACGGCGACTCCCATTTGCCGGTGCGGGCGGTATCCAGGCCGAGCTGGCTGGTGAAGTGCGTGAATTCGCCGTTGATCGACAGCGTGGCCGAGGTCATGATCCAGGCCTGGCCGGGCTTGCGGAACTTGGAGAACGCCTGCGCCACGGACAGCGGCGCCGAATGCAGCCGCACGTGATGCAGGCCGTGTTCGACCCAGCGCACGGCCGGGCCCGTCCATTGTTCGGCCTGCGCGGCGCCTTCAAGCAATGCCGCGGGCGTGGACGGACCGTCGCCCAGCGGGCTCTGCACGGGGGCCTGATCGTCGCGGCCCCAGCCTTCGTCGTCGTGCGCGCCGCTGCTGCGCCCGGGCGTGGCCCAGCGCTTGAGCTTGACCGAAATTTCCGCACCCATGCGGGCAGCGGCGAGCAGATCCGGATGCTTTTCGGCGACGGCGCCCAGCGCCTTGGTGGCGCTGTCGATGGCTTCGCGCAGCGACAGCAGCGCCTCGTCGAATTCCTCGGGATTGGGGATGGCCTCGAACGTGGCCTTGCGCCCCGGCATCTTGTCGAGCGGCGCACAGACCAGCCGCAACTCGCGCGCGGCGGTTTCGATGTGACGGCTGACGTCGCTCCATTTAGCGGCTTCGCGCGCATAGGCCAGCCCCGCGACTTCCAGCGCGCGGCCGAAGTCCATCAACTGGTGCGTGGATACGCTGCTGCCCAGAAAGCGCGTGGCGGTGTCCGGCAATTGATGGGCTTCGTCGAAGATGACGGTGTCGGCTTCAGGCAGGAGGTCCGTGACGCCCTCTTCGCGCAGCATCAAGTCCGCCATGAAGAGCGCATGGTTGACGACGACGACGTCGGCTTCCTGCGCCTGGCGGCGCGCCTTGACGACAAAGCAATCGCGGATGCGCGGGCATTCCTGGCCCAGGCAGTTCTCGCGGGTGGACGTGACGCGTTGCCAGATGTCGGCGTCTTCGGGCACCTGCGCGAGGTCGCTGCGGTCGCCCGTTTTGGAGATGCCTGCGAACACCTGGATCTGGCGCAGCTGCTGGATTTCGGAGCGGGACTTGAGCGCGCGCTCGTCGCCCTGAAGGCGTTCGAGGTGGTAATGGCACACGTAGTTGCCGCGGCCCTTGAGCAGCGCGGCCGTGACGGGTGCAGCCAGCGCGGCGCGCACGCGCGGCAGATCGCGCGCGAAAAGCTGGTCTTGCAGCGTGCGTGTGCCGGTGGAAATGAGCACCTTGCCGCCCTGGATGAAGGCGGGTACAAGATAGGCCCAGGTCTTGCCGATGCCGGTGCCGGCTTCGGCCACGAGCGTGGCGCGGTCCTGGATGGCCTGGCCAATGGCCTGCGACAGTTCCACCTGCGATGGACGCGGCTTGTAGCCGGGCAAGGCCGTGGCCAGCGGCCCGTCCTCGTCAAAGAATTCGGATATGTCCAGGTCCAGCATTACAGCAGCCTAATGTAGGGCCCCAAATGATACCCGCTGGCGCGCCGGTTTCCTGCTTGCGGCCTGCCGCAATGCCCTTGGCAGAGGGACGGATCAGACACTTCGGCCACGTTCCGTAACAACGGCTTATGGCACAATCCGCCCCTCGTTTTCCCTTTTTGCCGTCGTATAGAGATGTCTGAAACTTCCACTATCACGAACGTCGCCACCGGCGTCGACAACGCCCGCATCGTCGCTCAGCTCGCCACCGAGTTGGGCGCCCGCGCCTCCCAGATCGCTGCGGCGGTGGAACTGCTGGATGACGGCGCCACCGTGCCCTTCATCGCCCGCTACCGCAAGGAAGCGACCGGCGGCCTGGACGACACCGTGCTGCGCAACCTGGAAGTCCGTCTGGGCTACCTGCGCGAGCTCGAAGAACGCCGCGGCGCCATCCTGGAATCCATTTCGCAGCAAGGCAAGCTGACGCCCGAGCTGCAGCAGGAAATCGCCACGGCCGACACCAAGCAGCGCCTGGAAGACCTGTACGCGCCCTACAAACCAAAGCGCCGCACGCGCGCCCAGATCGCCCGCGAAGCCGGCCTCGAACCGCTGGCCGACGCCATCCTGGCCGATCCCGCCTGCGATCCCGCCGCGCTGGCCGCGCAATACCTCAATCCCGAAGCCGCCATCAACGACGCCAAGGCGGCGCTCGATGGCGCGCGCGACATCCTGGCCGAACGCTACGCCGAAAACGCCGACCTGCTGGCCGACATGCGCGAGCACCTGTGGTCCACCGGCCTGGTGTACTCCAAGATGATCGAGGGCAAGGAAACCGAAGGCGCCAACTTCCGCGACTGGTTCGACTTCAACGAGCCGCTGCGCACCCTGCCCTCGCACCGCATCCTGGCGCTGCTGCGCGGCCGCCAGCAAGGCGTGCTCGAGCTGCGCCTTGGCCTGGAAGCCGACCTCGAAGCCCAGACGCCGCATCCGTGCGTGGCCCGTATCGCCAACTTCCTGAAGCTCGGCAACGGCCTGTTCGCACTGGACGCCACGCCGCGCGCGCGCTGGCTGGGCGAAGTCTGCCGCTGGACCTGGCGCGTCAAGCTCCTGACCGCATTCGAAAGCGAACTGATCGGCCGCCTGCGCGAAAGCGGCGAAGCCGAGGCCATTCGCGTGTTCGCCGCCAACCTGAAAGACCTGCTGCTGGCCGCGCCGGCCGGCCCCAAGGCCGTGCTGGGTCTGGACCCCGGCATCCGCACGGGCTGCAAGGTCGCCGTCATCGACAAGACCGGCAAGGTCGTCGACACCACCACCGTGTACCCGTTCGAACCGCGCCGCGACCGCGAAGGCACGATCAACACGCTGGCCGCGCTGGTGGCGCGCCACAACGTGGACCTGATCGCCATCGGCAACGGCACGGCTTCGCGTGAAAGCGAAAAGCTCGTCGGCGACATGATGGAGCGCTTCCCCGACCTGAAGGTCACCCGCGTCGTCGTTTCCGAAGCGGGCGCGTCGGTGTATTCGGCCTCCGAAATCGCCGCCCAGGAATTCCCCGACCTCGACGTGACGCTGCGCGGCGCCGTGTCCATTGCCCGCCGCCTGCAGGATCCGCTGGCCGAACTGGTCAAGATCGATCCCAAGGCCATCGGCGTGGGCCAGTACCAGCACGACGTCAACCAGCGCGAACTGGCGCGCTCGCTGGACGCCGTGGTCGAAGACTGCGTGAACGCGGTGGGCGTGGACGTGAACACGGCGTCGGCCGCGCTGCTGGCCCGCGTGTCCGGCCTGAACTCGCTGCTGGCCAAGAACATCGTCTCTTTCCGCGACGAAAACGGCGCGTTCCCCACGCGCGAGGTCCTGCGCAAGGTTCCGCGCTTTGGCGAGAAGGCATTCGAACAGGCTGCCGGCTTCCTGCGTATCCCCAACGGCGACAACCCGCTGGACGCGTCGTCGGTCCACCCCGAAGCCTACCCGGTGGTCGAGCGCATCGTGGCCAAGATCAAGGCAGAAGTGAAGCAGATCATCGGCCAGCGCGAAGCCCTGAAGGGCGTGTCGCCGTCGGACTTTACCGATGAGCGCTTCGGCCTGCCGACCGTCAAGGACATCTTCGCCGAACTCGAAAAGCCCGGCCGCGATCCGCGCCCGGAGTTCAAGACGGCGCAGTTCAAGGAAGGCGTGGAAACGCTGAACGACCTGTACCCGGGCATGGTGCTGGAAGGCGTGGTGACCAACGTGGCCAACTTCGGCGCGTTCGTCGACATCGGCGTGCACCAGGACGGACTGGTCCACATCTCGGCGCTGGCCGAGAAGTTCGTGAAGGATCCGCGCGACGTGGTGCGCGTCGGCCAGACGGTCAGCGTCAAGGTGCTGGAAGTGGACGCCGCGCGCAAGCGCGTGGCGCTCACCATGCGCTTGAACGACACCGCCGCGCCCGCCCGCCGCAGCGCCGATGCGCCCAAGGGCGGTGATCGCCCGCGCCGCCAGGGCGATGGCGGCCGCAACGCAGGCGGCGGCGCAGCAGCGTCGATGAACAGCGCCATGGCCGACGCGTTTGCCAAGTTGAAGCGCTGATCCGCTGATCCCTCGGCATCCCTGCTTTACCGAAATCCCGGCGTCCGAGGCGCCGGGATTTTCTTTTGGGCAGCCCCGTCAGATCACCTTCAGGTCGCCCCTGCAACCTAGGGGCTTACCCCTAGATCACGCGCTTTTGTTGCGCTCCCGCAATTCGGCACCACAGAAATAAGTGAAAATATCTAATTGTGTCTAAATAATAAAAACCGGCATGACGCTGTCTTTCACTAAAGCGTTCACCGGCGGCACAACCACCCGCGGTCAGGCGAGCTACTGCGCGAAGCGCCTGTCGGGGAGCAGCATCAGAACAAGAGCGCGCCCCCTGATAGCCCGGAGATCCGTTCCGTCATGCTCAGCACCATTACGCTCGCCGCAAACGAAACCGCAACCATCGCCGACAAGGACGCCACGGCAAGCGGCGTCTACGGCGACGTGACGTTGGGTCAGTATTCGCATCTGATCGTCGACAGCGCCGCGGTCACCTTCAAGCACGTCACACTCGAACGCCTGGGCAGCCGGGTCATCGAACTGCGCAATGGCGCGCAACTGCATGTGGGCGCGCTGGGATTTGCCAGCATGGGCGCCAGCATCGTCTACCGCATCGGCATCGGCTGCGTGATCACCTACGACGCCAGCCAATGGGATCCCGAAGTCGTGGCCAACACCACGTTCGATTTCGCCAGCGAGGGCAGCGGCACGCTGAAGTATTTTCCGTTCATCAATCCGCAATGGCTGGACTGTCCCCACGTCACGGGCTATTCGGACGGCGACCAGCTTGAAATCGCGGGGCAAGGCCGCGTGCAGCGCTTTCAGGTGCGCGACGGGCGCATCGTCGCCAGCGCACGCCTGAACTGAATGCAAAACGGCGCGGATTGCCCGCGCCGTCTTTGTCCATCCGCTACCCGCTACCGGTTATTCCTGCGCCAGCGACAGCAGCGCTTCGCGCGTGCGCGCGATGCCCGCAGCCGGTTCGCCTTGCACGCCTTCGGGCGCGGTGGCGACCGTCACACCGTCGATCACCACCGCATAGCCCTGGGCATGTGCCTGCAGGACGCTGTCGGCGGGTTCGGACTGCAAGCGGCGCATCAGCGCGCCCGCTTCCTTGGGATCGGCAAAGCGCTGCGACAGCAACAGTTCCTCGCCATCGGCCGCCAGCAGGCGGAAGCGGAAGCCGCCGTCCTCGTCGCGGAAGCTGACGAAACGCGCGCCCTTGGACTTTTCCTTCTTGCCCTGGGCGCTCTTGCCCGCCGTAGCGGCGGCGCCCAACGTGCGCAGGCCCACGGCCTCGCGCAGTTCCTGCATGAACGGCACGGCAAGCTTGCGCGCCTTGGCGGCGCCCGCCTGCAGGATGTCTTCGATGCGGCCCGGGTTGGCCATCAGGTCCACGTACTTTTCGCGCATCGGGGCCAGCAGGTTTTCCAGGTGCTCGAACAGCGCCTGCTTGGCATCGCCCCAGCCCATGCCGGCCTCGAGCTGCTGGCGGAACGCCGTCGATTGCTCGGACGTCGCAAATGCGCGGTACAGCGTGTACAAATGGGACGATTCGGCGTCCTTGGGTTGGCCCGGCTCGCGCGAGTCAGTCACGATGCGCATCACCGAGGCGCGCAATGCGCTTTTGCCGCCTTCGAAAAGCGGAATCGTGTTGTTGTAGCTCTTGGACATCTTGCGGCCGTCCAGCCCGGGCAGCGTCGCCACATCTTCTTCGATGACCACCTCCGGCAGCGAGAAATACTCGCGGCCATACAGATGATTGAAGCGCTGCGCGATGTCGCGCGCCATTTCCAGATGCTGAATCTGGTCGCGGCCCACGGGCACCTTGTTGGCGTTGAACATGACGATGTCCGCAGCCATCAGGATCGGGTACGAAAACAGCCCCATGGTGATGCCGTCGTCCGGATCCACGTTCTTGGCCACGTTCTGGTCCACCGAGGCCTTGTAGGCATGCGCCCGGTTCATCAGGCCCTTGGCGGTCACGCAGGTCAGCAGCCAGCTCAGTTCGGGGATCTCAGGGATGTCCGACTGGCGGTAGAACGTCACGCGCTCGGGGTCCAGGCCCACCGCCAGCCACGTGGCGGCGATCTCAAGACGGGAGCGCGCCACGCGCGCCGGATCGTCGCATTTGATGAGCGCGTGGTAGTCCGCCAGGAAGAAGAATGCGTCCACGCCAGGCTGCGTGCTGGCCTGCACCGCCGGACGGATCGCGCCCGCGTAGTTGCCGAGATGGGGAGTTCCAGTCGTGGTGATGCCGGTAAGGACGCGGGTGTTCATGAGGCGAGAAGGCGGTTGCTAGGGGAAGCCCTGAGTGTAACGTGCCGCAGCCCGGCCCCGCCCCGGAAAGACTCGAGGCCCCGTGTTTACAGCACCGCCAGCACTGGCGCCGCCAGCGCGCACAGGCCGCCCGCGGTCAGCGCGGCGCGCGGCCGGAAGGTCAGGAACCAGATCAGCAGCAGACCGGCGATGCTGAGGATGCCGATCCATTCGACCGTGCCGTAACTCCAGCCCCAGACCGCCGCCGAGGCCCACAACGACAGCGCCAGCGACGCCCAGCCGAACAGCCGCAGCGGCAGCCGATGGCGGCGCGGCAGGGCGCGGTCGAACAGGTCTTCGTAGTGACGGTCCATGCCCAGGCACAGGGCGGAAAACCCTGCATAGGCCAGGCAGAAGGCGGCAAGCGTCATGGCGTATCACCTCGCGGTTCAAAAGCGGTCCGGTGCACGGCGGCCGGGACGGCGGGTTCGTGGGCGGGGGCTGGGGCGGTTGTCGGGATATGGGCAGTGGCGGCGACGGCGGCCTTGACCGCTTCGTTGCGCGCGGCGCGCGGCTTGCCCGCCGTTCTGGCGGGCGCCTTGCGGGCGCGGGCGGCCTTCACCGCCATCCAGGCAAAGAACACGGCGCTGGCCAGGCACGTCAGGTCAAAGCCCGCCATCACCCAGTCGCCCTGCGGCAGGGAAACGCCCAGGTGCCGGTCGGTGGTCAGCGCATTGACCACGGGCACCAGCGCCAGCGCGACGGCGGCGATGGCAAGCAGGTCCTGCCACTTGCGCCGCTGGAACAGAAACGCGTAGACCAGCGACAGCCCCCATGCCATGAAGAAGGCGCGCACTTCCCAGACCTGGCGGCCGGGCATGTCGGCCGGAAGGAGCCGGTTGGCCAGGAACACAGCCGCCACGCCGAACACGACGCCCGCGATGGTGCCCGCATTCAGGCCATCGACCAGACGCAGCGAGAAGGCTTCCCGCGCGTCGCCCTGCCGCGCCTTCTGACGGCGCTTGGCGATCCACAGCACGAGGCCTGTGGCCACCATGGCCGTGCCGGCCAGGCTGACGATGAAATAGAACCAGCGCAGCAGCGGTTCGGCGAACAGGCCCAGGTGCAGGCCGGTGATGACGCCCGTGGTCACGACGGTGGCGCTGTGATCGTCCTCGGCCTCCTGCAGCGCGCCCGTCACCCCGTCAAAGCGCATGAAGGGCGCCAGCAGCCCGTACGACACGCCGTCACCCACGTTGCGCACCAGCGTGATGGTGGCGCCCGCATCGCCGGGGTTGTTGACGGTCACCCGCCCGAGGCGGCCCTGCCAATGCTGCTGGGCCTGTTCCACCAGCGGCGCGATGTCGACCAGCGGCGCCGGCTGGTTCTGCGGCGGCGTAATCTTGTTGGCCTTGAAGACCTCGCTCGTGAACTGGCGCGGATTGTCGTACACGGCCTGGATGCCCGCCGGCATCAGCATCACCATGAACAGCACCAGGCCGCTGAAGGTGATCATCAGGTGAAACGGCAGACCCAGCACGGACAGCACGTTGTGGCCGTCCATCCAGGCGCGCTGCCCGCCCTTGCCCGGCCGGAAGGTGAAGAAGTCCGCGAATATCTTCTTGTGCGTGATGATGCCGCTGATGATCGCCACCAGCATGAACATGCCCGCGATGCTGGCCAGCCAGCGCCCCCACGGAAACGCGGTCTCCAGTTCGAAATGGAAGCGGTAGAAGAAGTCGCCGCCGCGCGTCTGGCGCGCCGTCACGGGCTCGCCGGTGGCCGCATCCAGCTTGACGCGCACGAACCCGCGTTCACCCGGCTTGGGCTTGGGCGTCTGGTACAGCAGCTGGATGAGGGGCTCGCGATCCGAGGGCGGCGTGATGAACCAGCGCTTGGCGTCCGGCGCGTGTTCCGCCAGATAGCGCTGCGCCGTGGCAACGGCCTGCACTGCCGGCGCCGGCTGCGCTTGAACCTCAGGTTGCATCCAGCGCGTGATCTCGGGCCGGAAGAAGGCCAGCGAGCCCGTCAGGAACATGGCGAACAGCACCCAGCCGAAGATCAGGCCTGCCCACGTGTGCAGCCAGGACATGGACTGACGAATGCCCTCTTCGCCGGGATGCTTGTGCTTGGCCGCCTTCATGCCGCCACCAGCCGATGCGCCAGGAATAAACCGCCCAGCAGCGCGGCCGGGCCCAGGATGCCAGCCCAGGCGCGCCAGGCGCTGCGCGTGGCGAACACCCAGATCACGCCGCAGGCGTAGACCACGAAGGACAGCATCTGCGCCGCGGTCACGGCGTCGGCGCGCCCCATGGGCAGCCAGACCGCCAGACAGGCAGCCGCCGCCGAAGCCAGGGCGTAGCCGCCCAGGATGGCGGCCGTCGCGCGAGAGAAAACGGCCATTCTGTAGCGCATCATGCCTGCGCCGGCTGCGGGAGCTTTCACGGGAGTTCTAGGTGGTGGCGGGTCCGTGGCGGACCCGGGGTGGGGACGGGGTTTCCGAGCTTATCCGCCTTTCCCTGTATAAGGCCTGAATTATAACGATTCTCGTTAAGTCAGGAACGGCAGTCTCGGACCAAAGAAAAGGCGGCTCGCCGGGGAGCCGCCTTTTGGCGCTGCTTACCAGCGATACCGCAAGCTGGCCTTGATGGAGCGCTGGTAGCCGAACCAGCACCACGATTCGCCGGAGCACGACGCGATGTACTCCTTGTCGAACAGGTTCTGCACGTTCAGCGCCACCTGCATGCCCTTGAGCGCGGGCGAGGCGCGGCCCAGGTCGTAGTCCAGCATCAGGTCCACCAGCGTGACCTTCGGCACCTTCAGCGTGTTGGCTTCGTTCGCATAGGACGATCCGATGTAGCGCACGCCACCACCAACGCCCAGGCCGGCCAGCGGCCCTTCCTGAAGCTGGTAGCGCGCCCACGCCGACGCCTGTTGCGACGGCAGCGCGGCCGGGGTCTTGCCGGTCAAGTCGAAGCCGGCCGCATTGGGATAGGCCTTGGTGTACTCGTTGTTCATGATCGAGTACGCGGCAATCAGCGACAGTCCGCGCATCGGCTCGGTCTTGGCTTCGAGCTCGATGCCCTGCGTGCGCAGCTCGCCCGCCTGGATCGAGCAGCGGCCGCCGGCCGTGCCGCACACGTGCGTCGGATCCGGATCGGTGGTCGTCATGTTCTCGCGGCGGATGTCGAACGCCGCGAACGTGAGCAACGTGGCCGAACCCGGCGGCTGGTACTTGATGCCCACCTCGTACTGCTTGCCTTCGATCGGCTTGAACGGCGTGTTGTTCCAGCCCGTGCCCGACTGCGGCTCGAAGGATTCCGAATAGCTGAAGTACGGCGCCACGCCATTGTCGAAGTTGTAGATGGCGCCGATCCGGCCCGAAAAGGCTTCCGCTTTCAGCTTGGACGGGGTGACACGGCCGGAAGCGATGGTGGTCGTTTCACCCACGTTGCGCGACCAGTCGTAGCGCCCGCCCAAGAGGAACGACAGACGGTCGATTTTGATCTGGTCCTGAAAGTACACGCCCGTCTGGTACTGCGTGGTGGACGCGTCGCTGGAGAACGCCGGCACCGGAATGTTCTGGAAATTGTCTGGGTTCTTCACGTACAGCGGGGGCGCCGAGCCAAAGCCCGAAAGCGTGTCGGTCTTGACGTGCTGATAGTCAAAGCCCACCAGCACGTTGTGGCCAATCTTGCCCGTGTTGAACCGCGCCTGCAGGTTGTTGTCGATCGTCAGCGCGCCAACGTCCACGTCCGTCGCGATGGAGGCGCGCTGGTGATACAGGTAGGTCGGGTCGGTGTATCCGTAATAGTTGGTCATCGCGCCGTAGACGCTACGGTACTTGGCGTCCGAATGCGTCCAGCGCAGGCTTTGCGACGCCTTGAAGGTGTCGTTGAAGCGATGGTCCAGGATGTAGCCCAGCGAATAGCTCTTGCGGTCGCTCTTTTCGAAATTGGCGTCGCCATCGTAGTAATCGGCCGGCAGACGGAAACCGTCGGGCGCGCGCAGCAGCGTGCGCATCGCCGGCACGGCGCCGTACGAGCCCATGTCGGGATCGTGCTGGAAGTTGGTCAGGATGGTCAGCGACGTGTCCGCATTGGGTTTGTACGCGAACGCCGGCGACACAAAGTAGCGGCGCTCCTTGGTGTCCTGAACCTGGCCGTCAGACATGTAGCCCGAGCCCACCAGGCGGTACAGGTATTTGCCCTCTTCGTCGATGGGGCCGCCGAAGTCGAAGTTGGCGCGGCGGAAGTCGTAGTTGCCGACCTGCAACTCCACTTCGCGCAGCGGCTCTTCCAGCGGACGCTTGCTGACCTGGTTCACCACGCCGCCCGGGCCGCCCTGCCCGTACATCACCGACGCCGGGCCCTTCAGGACGTCGACGCGCTCGAGGCGGAAGGCGTCGACCTGCGGCAGCGCATCGCGGCCGCCGAACACACGCAGCCCGTCCAGATAGGTGGACGCCGAGAATCCGCGCACGTTGAACTGGTCCAGGCGGGTCGCCGTGGCGCCGCGGGACTCGGTGGCAACGCCCGCCGTGTAGCGCAGCACCTGGTTCAGCGTCTGCGCGCCCTGCTCGGTGATCTGTTCGCGCGTGACGACGGACACCGACTGCGGCGTCTCGATCAACGGGATGTCGGTCTTGGTGGCGCTGGCGCTGGCGGTGGCCACATAGCCCACCGTGGGCGCAAAGGCGCTGTCCGACATGCCCGTCACCGTCACCGGCGCGAGCGTGTGCGTGTCGCCCGTGGAGACCGGCGCGGGCGCCAGCGTCCAGGTGTTGCCGGACTGCGCGCGGGCCTGCAGGCCGCTGCCCGCCAGGATGCGCGAGAAGCCCGCGCCCACCGTGTAAGAACCACTCAACCCATCCGAACGCCGGCCGCGCACCAGCGCCGGGTCGAACGACAGCACCACCCCGGCACTACGCGCGAACTGGGTCAGCGCGTCGGCCAGCGGCCCTGCGGGAATCTGGTAGCTGCGCTGGCCATTGGCGGTGGCTTGCGCACCTGCGGCAGGCGCCGGCTGCGCCCAAGCCGCCGGCGCACCGGCAAACAGCGCCCCGGCGCAGGTCGCGGCCAGCACAGCTTTACGGCCGGCCGTCATCGGTGTGCGCAGGCGCGGGTGGATTGAAGCGGACACAAACATCTCCCTGTACGGTGGTTTCTTTCTGCTTTCCGTACGGGGATGCAAAACCTGCAATGCGCCGGCAAGAAAATTTGTAACTCAGGCGCCGCTGGGGCCAACCTGCAGCCAGTACTGCGTGCGGCGCGTCACCGCGATGGGCAAGGTGTGTTCCAGCGCCTTGAGCGCGCGCTCGGCGTCGTCCAGTGGAAACACGCCCGACAGCCGCAATGCCGCCACCGCAGGATCGACGCGGATCACGCCCACCCGCTGGCGCGCCAGGTGCTCGGCAAAATCGTCCAGCCGCCACTCCTTGGCCACCACCATCCCGTCCACCCACGCCAGGCGATCCGGGTCCGACGCGGCGCGGCGGACCTCGCCATCGTCGGCGTAGGCAAGCCGTTCACCGGCGCTCAGTTGCGTCATCACGCCCTGGCGCAGCAGCGCGACGCTGCCTTCATATACGCCCACGCGCGAACCGTCCGCCGTGCGCCGCAGGTCAAACCGCGCGCGCTCGGCCCGCAGTTCGCCGTAGCCGGTATCCACACGCAGCGCCTGCACGCCCGGGCGCGGCTCGGCCTGCACCAGCATCTCGCCACGCAGGAGGTCGA
Source organism: Achromobacter sp. UBA4530 (assembly GCF_002388205.1). Classification (NCBI taxonomy): domain Bacteria; kingdom Pseudomonadati; phylum Pseudomonadota; class Betaproteobacteria; order Burkholderiales; family Alcaligenaceae; genus Achromobacter; species Achromobacter sp. UBA4530. The sequence continues at coordinate 389,674 of NZ_DGMA01000025.1, forward strand.
TGTCGCGCGCGCTGCCGCTGACGTTGACGCGCACCGCGGTATCGCTGTTCAGCGTGACGCGCAGCCCGTCCGCCAGCGCCAGCGCACGGCGCTCGCCCACGCCGGTGCTGTAGTCGGCGACCAGCCGTTGCCACGGGGCATGGCGGTAGCCCGCCCACCCGGTGGCAGCGATGCCCCCGCCGGCCAGCAGACAGCGTAGCGCGGCGCGCCGGCCGTGCGAGGCAGGCGCATTCAGCGCCGTGTGCGCCAGGGCCGCCGGCACGCGGCGCGCATTGCGGCCGATGTCCTGCAGCCGATCCCACGCCACGCGGTGCGCGGGGTCCTGGGCCAACCAGGCCCGGCAGGATTCGTGGTCGCGCGCATCGTCAATGCCCGATTGCAGGCGCGCCCACCACGCGATGGCCTCGCGCACCACGGCATCGGACGGGCGGGCGTCCACAGGCGCGCCGTTGGCCGCGTCAGGCATGGATCGCCGCATAGCAGGCGGACATTGCGCGCACCATGTACTGCTGCACCGAACTCAACGACACATCGAGGCGTTCGGCGATCTCGGGATACGTCAGGCCATCCAGCTGCGACAAGAGGAAGGCCGCGCGGGCTTTGGGCGGCAGCCCGTCCAGCAGGCGATCCAGCTGAACCAGCGCCTGCAGTTGCTCGGCCTGCGCCTCGGGCGATGGCGCATAGGATTCGGGAACGGTGTCCAGATAGGCCAGATACGCATGCTCCAGCGCGGCATGGCGCTGGTGATCGACCACCAGGCCTTTTGCAATGGTGGTGAGCAGCGCGCGCGCCTCGCTGGCGCGCACCTGCTTGCGGCCCTGGATCACCCGGACAAAGACGTCCTGGGCCAGGTCTTCCGCGCGGTGTTCGCAGCCCAGCTTGCGGCGCAGCCACCCAAACAGCCACGGGCGGTGATCGCGATACAGGCCATCGACAGGCGCGACCTGGGCGTCGACGCACGGGGCCGATGAGGAAAGCAAGGTGGAAGACACGGATTGAGACTGCGGCGCTGAACCAAAAGTCCCAAAATCTTAATTGATAATGACTTGCATTAACAATGATTGCGACCACCCGGCCCTCGAAATGAGGGCGGTATGAGGCTTTACTACAACGTCACGGCCAGACGGCGTTCGGATTCCAGGTATTCGCGCGACTGCATTTCCAGAATGCGGGACACCGTCCGGTGGAACTCGTTGGCCAGCGCGCCTTCCGTGTAGATCTCTTCAGGTTCGCACTCGGCCGACATGATGAGCTTGACACGGTGGTCGTAGAACACGTCGATCAGCCAGGTGAAGCGGCGCGCCTCGGACGCCTGGCGCGGACCCATGCGCGGCACGCCCGACAGGATCACGGCATGGAAGCGGTTGGCCAGTTCCAGGTAGTCGTTCTGCGAACGCGGTCCGCCGCACAGCGTGGCAAAGTCGAACCACACTACCGAGCCGCCCAGCGCCAGCGCGCGGATCTCGCGGTGCTCAATGCGCAGCACCGGATCCTGCGGCGGCGTATCCGCCAGCGCATCGAAGGCCGATTGCAGCGCTTTCTGGGCGTTTTCGTCCAGCGGCGTGTGATAGCTCTGCACCTGCTCCAGCGAGCGGCGGCGGTAATCAATACCCGCATCCACGTTCATGACATCCATGCGCGACTGGATCAGCGCAATGGCGGGCAGCACGCGGTCGCGGTGCAGACCATCGGTGTACAGCGTGGACGGTTCGTAGTTGGACGTCATCACGAAGGACGTGCCGTATTCGAACAGCTTGAGCAGCAGGCGGTGCAGGATCATCGCGTCCGCTACATCGGACACGTGGAATTCGTCAAAGCAGATCAGCCGGTAACGCTTGGCCACGCGCTTGGCGACCTCGTCCAGCGGATCCTGCATGCCCTTCACTTCCTCGAGTTCGCGGTGCACGCCGCGCATGAACTCGTGAAAGTGCAGACGCGTCTTGCGCACGACGGGCACGGTGGCATAGAAGGCGTCCATCAGGAAGCTCTTGCCGCGGCCCACGCCGCCCCACAGGTAAACGCCGCGCGGCACGTCGGGACGGTTCAGCAGCTTTTTCAGCGCATTCGAGCGCATCGACTTGAACTTGACCCATTCGTCGTAATAGCGCTGCAAGCGGTCGATCGCCTTCTTCTGCGCGTCGTCGGGCTTGTAGCCGCGTTCGGCCAATGCGTGTTCGTAGTAGTCGCTGACGTTCATAGGGGAACCGGATCAAGCTGAAGGGAATAAAGAAAAGGGCGGGTCCTGGAACCCGCCCCCGGTCTTGCAGAAGTCAGACGCGGCTTAGAAGTTCAGCGCGCGCTTGTCCACGGCCAGAGCGGCTTCCTTCACGGCTTCCGACAGGGTCGGGTGCGCGTGGCAGATGCGGGCGATGTCTTCGGCGGCGCCGCGGAATTCCATGATGGTCACGGCTTCCGAGATCAGTTCCGAGGCCATCGGGCCCACGATGTGCACGCCCAGGACTTCGTCGGTCTTGGCATCGGCGATCACCTTGGCAAAGCCGGTGGTGTCACCCAGCGCGCGGGCGCGGCCGTTGGCCAGGAACGGGAAGCTGCCGGCCTTGTACTCGCGGCCTTCGGCCTTGAGCTGCTGCTCGGTCTTGCCGACCCAGGCGATTTCCGGCGAGGTGTAGATGACCCACGGCACGGTGTCGAAGTTGACGTGACCGTGCTGGCCGGCGATACGCTCGGCAACCGCCACGCCTTCTTCTTCGGCCTTGTGCGCCAGCATCGGGCCGCGCACCACGTCGCCCACTGCCCAGACGTTCGGCAGGTTGGTCTTGCAGTCGCCGTCGACGGCCACGAAACCGCGCTCGTCCAGCTTCAGGCCCACGGCGTCGGCGTTCAGGCCGCCGGTGTAGGGCACGCGGCCGATCGAGACGATCAGCTTGTCCACGACCAGCTTCTGCTCGGCGCCCTTGGCGTCGACGTAGGGCACGGTCACCGACTTGGCGGTCGCCTTGATCTCACCGATCTTGACGCCCATCTGGATGTTCAGGCCTTGCTTGGTGAAAGCCTTGAGGGCTTCCTTGGCCACTTGCCCGTCGGCGGCGGCCAGGAATTCCGGCATCGCTTCCAGGATCGTGACTTCGGAACCCAGGCGGCGCCACACGCTGCCCATTTCCAGGCCGATCACGCCGGCGCCGATGACGCCCAGCGTCTTGGGCACGGCGCCGATGTTCAGTGCGCCGTCGTTGGACAGCACGACCTTTTCGTCGAACGGCAGGCCGGGCAGTTCACGCGCCGACGAGCCGGTGGCGACCACGACGTGCTTGGCAACCAGGTCTTCCTCGGCGGTGCCGGTGACCTTGATGGCCCAGCCGCCTTCCACCTGGCCGCTGAACGCGCCCTTGCCGTGGAAGAACGTGACCTTGTTCTTCTTGAACAGGTACAGGATGCCGTCGTTGTTCTGCTTGACCACCGTGTTCTTGCGGCCGATCAGCGTGTCGAGCTTCAGGCTGACGCCCTTGACTTCGATGCCGTGCTCGGCGAAGTGGTGGTTGGCTTGTTCGAAGTGTTCGGACGATTGCAGCAGCGCCTTGGACGGGATGCAGCCGACGTTGGTGCAGGTGCCGCCGGGAGCCGGGCCGCCTTGGCCGTTTTGCCAGGCGTCGATGCAAGCGACCGACATGCCGAGCTGCGCGGCGCGGATGGCGGCGATGTAGCCGCCGGGGCCTGCGCCGATCACGACGACGTCAAATTGTTTGGACATAGTGTTCTCGCGAATGAGGGATGAAGAAGCGCACTTCCTGCCCAGCGCAGTCGGGCTGCGGGCCGGCGGGGAGCCGGCCCGGGCGCCGCGCGACCAGCAGGTCAGGCGCGGCGCCGGTCAGGGGCGTCGAGATTACAGGTCCAGCAACAGGCGCTGCGGATCTTCCAGGGCGTCCTTCATGGCGACCAGGCCCAGCACGGCTTCGCGGCCGTCGATGATGCGGTGGTCGTAGGACAGGGCCAGGTAGTTCATCGGGCGGATGACGATCTGGCCGTTTTCGACGACGGCGCGATCCTTGGTGGCGTGCACGCCCAGGATGGCCGATTGCGGCGGGTTGATGATCGGGGTCGACAGCATCGAGCCGAACACGCCGCCGTTGGAGATCGAGAACGTGCCGCCGGTCATTTCTTCAATGCCCAGCTTGCCGTCGGCAGCGCGGCGGCCGAAGTCGGCGATGGTCTTTTCGATGTCGGCGATGGACAGCTGGTCGGCGTTGCGCAGGATCGGCACCACCAGGCCACGCGGGCTGCCGACAGCGATACCGATGTCGAAGTAGCCGTGGTAGATGATGTCCTTGCCGTCGATCGAGGCGTTGATCAGCGGGTACTTCTTCAGCGCGGCAACGGCGGCCTTGACGAAGAACGACATGAAGCCCAGCTTGATGCCGTGTTCCTTTTCGAACTTGTCCTTGTACTTGGCGCGCAGGTCGATCACGGCCTGCATGTTGACTTCGTTGAACGTCGTGAGGATGGCGTTTTCTTGCTGCGATTGCAGCAGGCGCTCGGCGATGCGGGCACGCAGGCGGCTCATCGGCACGCGCTGTTCCGGACGGCCATCCAGCGACAGCGTGGTCGGGGCGGGCGCGGCGGCGGCCTTGGCCGGTGCGGCCTTGGCGGGAGCGGCGCTGGCGGCCAGGGCGTCGCCCTTGGTCACGCGGCCGTCACGGCCCGAACCCGCCACGGAAGCGGCGTCAACGCCCTTCTCGGCCAGGATCTTCGAGGCGGCGGGCGAAGCGACGCCGGCGGCGGCCGTCGAGGCCGGTGCAGCAGCGGCGGGCGCGGGAGCAGCAGCGGCTTGCTCGGCGGCCTTCGGGGCTTCAGCCGGCGCGGTGGCGGCGGCGCCAGCCTTGGCGGCGGTGTCGATGCGGGCCAGCACTTCGCCCGAGGTCACGGTGCTGCCATCGCCCTTGACGATTTCGGCCAGCACGCCCGAGGCGGGGGCCGGCACTTCCAGCACGACCTTGTCGGTTTCGACTTCGATCAGGATTTCGTCGGCTTCAACGGCAGCGCCCGGCTGCTTCTTCCAGGTCAGCAGGGTCGCTTCGGAAACGGATTCGGAAAGTTGGGGAACGACGACGTCGGTAATAGCCATTTTGTTTATTCCGTAGAGAGTATGTTCTTGTCACGCGGCGCGGCAAGGTTCGAAACGGGGTTCCAGAACGCTTGCCGCCCGCGGCGCGTGCATCAAGTAAAGGTTACTTCGTCAACATGACCTTGAACTTGGGCGCGAAGGCCGTCTCGATCAGGGCCTTCTGCTGCTCCTGGTGCTTGGCCAGGTAGCCCACGGCCGGCGATGCCGACGCGGCACGGCCTGCGTAGCCAAGCTTCTGGCCTTCGACCATGTTCTCGTACACGTGATGCTGAACGTAGAACCAGGGGCCTTGGTTCTGGGGTTCGTCTTGCACCCAGATCACTTCGGTCGCCTTGGGGTACTTGCGCAGTTCGGCTTCGAACGACTTGTGCGCAAACGGATACAGCTGCTCGACGCGGATGATGGCGACGTTGTCGGCGCCACGCTCGCGGCGGGCGTTGACCAGGTCGTAGTACACCTTGCCCGAGCAAGCCAGCACGCGCTTGACCTTGCCGGCGTCGATGGCCTCGTCGACCTCGCCGATGACCGGGCGGAAGCTGCCGCCGGCCAGATCGGTCAGGGGCGAACCGGCGTCCTTGTTGCGCAGCAGCGACTTCGGCGTGAACAACACCAGCGGCTTGCGGAACGGGCGGATCATCTGGCGGCGCAGAACGTGGAAGATCTGCGAAGCCGAGGTCGGCTGAATCACTTGCATGTTGTTGTCGGCGCACAGCTGCAAGAAGCGCTCGATGCGGCCCGACGAGTGCTCGGGACCCTGGCCTTCGTAGCCGTGCGGCAGCATCAGCGTCAGGCCCGACTGGCGGCCCCACTTGGCTTCGCCGGAGCTGATGAACTGGTCGATCACGACCTGGGCGCCGTTGACGAAGTCGCCGAACTGGCCTTCCCAGATGACGAGCGTGTTGGGCTCGGCGCTGGAGAAGCCGTACTCAAAGCCCAGCACAGCCTCTTCGGACAGCACGGAGTCGATGACGGTGAACGGGGCCTGGCCTTCCGACACGTTCTGCAGCGGAATGTAGGTGCCGTCGTTCCAGCGTTCGCGGTTCTGGTCGTGCAGCACGGCATGGCGGTGCGTGAACGTGCCGCGGCCCGAATCCTGGCCGGTGATGCGGATGGCGTAGCCCGAGGACACCAGGGTCGCGAAAGCGAGGTGTTCGCCCATGCCCCAGTCCAGGTTCATTTCGCCCTTGGCCATCGTGCGGCGGTCGTTCAGCAGCTTGGCGACCAGCGGGTGCACCGTGAAGCCTTCCGGCACGGTGGTGATGCGTTCGCCGATGCGCTTGAGTTCAGCCAGCGGCACGGCGGTGTCGGCCTGGTCGGTCCACTTGGCGCCCAGGAACGGCGACCAGTCGATCGCGTACTTGCTCTTGTAGTCGGTCAGCACCGGTTCGATGGTGCGCTGGCCGTCTTCCATGAGCTGGCGGTAGTCCTTGACCAGCTGATCGGCTTCGCCGTCGGCCAGCACGCCCTGCGTGGTCAGCTTGTCGGCGTACAGCTTGCGCGTGCCGGGATGGTGGCCGATGCGCTTGTACATCAGGGGCTGCGTCAGCGACGGCGTGTCTTGCTCGTTGTGGCCCAGCTTGCGGAAGCAGACGATGTCCACGACGACGTCGTGGCGGAATTGCAGACGGTAGTCCAGCGCCAGCTTGGTGACGAACACCACGGCTTCGGGATCGTCGCCGTTGACGTGGAACACCGGGGCTTCGATCATCTTGACCACGTCGGTGCAATACAGCGTCGAACGCGAGTCACGCGGGTCGGACGTGGTGAAGCCGATCTGGTTGTTGATGACGATGTGCAGCGTGCCGCCCGTACCGTAGCCGCGCGTCTGCGCCAGGTTCAGGGTTTCCATCACGACGCCCTGGCCGGCAAAGGCCGCGTCGCCGTGCACCAGCACCGGCAGCACTTGCTTGCCTTCGGCATCGCCGCGGCGTTCCTGGCGGGCGCGTGCGCTGCCTTCGACGACGGGGTTGACGATTTCAAGGTGAGACGGGTTGAAAGCCAGCGACAGGTGGACGGGGCCGCCGCGCGTGGACAGGTCGCTCGAGAAGCCGTTGTGGTACTTCACGTCGCCGTCGGTCAGGCCTTCGGCGTGCTTGCCTTCGAACTCGGCGAACAGGTCGCCGGGCATCTTGCCCATGATGTTCACGAGCAGGTTCAGGCGACCGCGGTGGGCCATGCCGACCACGATTTCCTGGACGCCGTTTTCACCGGCGTGGTTGACCACTTCGTCCATCGAGGCGATGAAGCTTTCGCCGCCTTCCAGCGAGAAGCGCTTCTGGCCGACGTACTTGGTGTGCAGGAAGCGTTCCAGGCCTTCGGACTCAGTCAGCTGCTGAAGGATGTGGCGCTTTTCTTCCGGCGTGTACGTGGGCGCGCCCAGCGTGGTTTCCAGGCGTTCCTGGATCCAGCGCTTGGCGGCGGGGTCGGAGATGTGGGTGAATTCTGCACCGATGCTGCGGCAGTACGTGTCGCGCAGCGCCTTCAGGATGTCGCGCAGCGTCATCGTGCTGGCGGTCGTGAAGTAGGTGTTGGTGGCCGAGTACGTCTGGTCCAGATCGGCTTCGGTCAGGCCGTAGAAGGCGGGATCGAGCTCGGGGATCGGCGGACGTTCCTGGCGCTTGAGCGGATCCAGATCGGCCCAGCGCGAGCCCAGCGAGCGGTAGGCGGCAATCAGCGATTGCACCGAGACCTGCTTGCTGGCGACGCTCAGATCGGGTTCGGCCGCGCGTTGCACGAAGGCATTGGCCTTGGCGCGCTGGGCGAAGGATTCGACGATGGGAGCGTGGGCCTGGTCGCGAGTGGATTCCTGGCCGTCGGTTGCGGGAGCGTGCTGCAATTGGTCGAAGTATTCGCGCCAGTTGTCAGGTACCGAACCGGGATTATCGAGGTAGGCTTCGTAAAGCTCCTCGACATATGGGGCATTACCCCCAAAGAGATAAGACGTGGATAGAGATTCTATTTCCGAAGACATATCGCTTCACCTTTACGAGTGCTTCACTCGAGACGATGCAGGAAAACCTTCCGCGACACGGGCTTCCCGTTAGGCGGATAGCAGGGGCAGAAGGCGCGTACAAGCCTTGAAAGCCTATGGTCGAGAAGTATAACCCTTTGAGTTTATGGGCGTCTTCCTGCATTTCTGTGACGCAAAAGGCCTTTCGGAATGCTGTCATGCGGCAACGGAATGTCCGTCCAACCCCTTCCATTGCGCCGTCTACGCGCTACCAAAATCCGTCAATGCAAAATGCGGCAGCGCGTCATTTCAAATAACAGAAAAGATGAGTGTTGCGTTTACGCGTCGTCAAACCGGCAGCGCGGTGGTCGACATGATCTCTTTGAGCACGAAAAAAGTACGAATCTGGCGTACGCCGGGCAGCTTGATGATCTCGCCCGCATGCAGCTTGTTGAAGCGTTCCAGGTCCCGGATACGCAACATCAGGAAATAGTCGAATTCGCCCGCCACCAGATGGCATTCCAGGCAACCGCTGATGCCCTTGGCCGCTTCCTCGAAGTCTGTGAATGAATCGGGCGTCGAGCGATCCAGCACCACGCCAACGATGACCAGCGTAGCCATATCGACGTCAGCGGGCTCCAGCAACGCGACCGTCTTTCGGATGACGCCTTCGCTCTTCAACCTTTCCACGCGCCGCAGGCACGCTGCCGGGCTCAGATGCACGCGGGCGCTCAAATCCAGATTGGTGATCTGCGCATCGTCCTGAAGAATGCGCAGGATCTGGCGGTCGATGCGGTCCAGCGTGAAAACGGCGGTCATTGGCTGCGTCCCTGAAAATTAAATTTCGCCTGGATTTTTATTTTGGAAATATTAGATCCATTAAACGCAGATAACGACCTTTCGATTCGGCGGATTTAAAAAATACGCAATTGACCCCTCAACCCCATGATTTCTATGATTTTTGCGAACCCCGCCGCAACGCCGGGCCCGCCCGAATCACCAGGAGCCACCATGGATCTGCAACGTTTTCCCCGTCATCGCCTGACCTTTGGCGATACCCCGATCGAAAAGCTGGAGCGCTTGTCGCAGCATCTGGGCGGCAAGGTCGAGATCTACGCCAAGCGTGAGGACTGCAACAGCGGCCTCGCCTTCGGCGGCAACAAGCTGCGCAAGCTCGAATACCTGATTCCGCAGGCGCTGGAACAAGGTTGCGACACGCTCGTCACGATTGGCGGCATCCAGTCCAATCACACGCGGATGGTCGCGGCGGTGGCCGCCAAACTGGGGTTGGCCTGCGTGCTGGTCCAGGAGAACTGGGTGGACTATTCCGATGCGGTCTACGACCGCGTCGGCAACATCATGATGAGCCGCCTCATGGGTGCGGACGTGCGGCTGGTCGATCAGGGCTTTGACATCGGCTTTCGCCGCAGTTGGGAAGAGGCGCTGGAAGAAGTGAAACGCCGCGGCGGCAAGCCCTATGCGATTCCGGCGGGCGCGTCCGATCACGAATTGGGCGGGCTGGGCTACGTGGGCTTTGCCGAGGAAGTGCGCCGCCAGGAAGCCGAGCTGGGATTCAAATTCGACTACATCGTCGTGTGCGCGGTCACGGGCAGCACGCAGGCCGGCATGGTGGTGGGTTTTGCGGCCGACGGCCGCGCCGATCGCGTCATCGGCATCGATGCGTCCGCCACGCCGGACCAGACCCGCGCGCAGGTCCTGCGCATCGCGCGGCGCACCGCCGACCTCGTCGGCTTGGACAAGCCCATCGAAGACAAGGACGTGGTGCTGGACACGCGCTACGCCTATCCCGCGTATGGCCTGCCCTCAGCCGAAACCAACGACGCCATCCGCACGTGCGCTCGGCTGGAAGGCATGATGACCGATCCCGTGTACGAAGGAAAATCCATGCAGGGAATGATGGACATCATCCGCAAAGGCGAAATTCCCCCCGGCTCGAAGGTCCTGTATGCGCACCTGGGAGGGGTGCCGGCGATCAACGCCTACAGCTTTCTCTACCGCAACGGATAGCGGCGGATTCGGCGTCACGGGGTGGCCTTGCGGGGACTTGCGTTGACGTTGCAGCCCTGCCCGCCCGCCATGGGAAACCCATGGCGGCGCGCCGCTGCCGCCACGATCAGCGTCGCCCCCAGCAACAGCACCAGTGCGGGCGCAAAGGCGGCGACGCCCACGCCTTCGAGCAGGAGGCCGCCGATCACGCCGCCGCCCGCGATCGCCAGATTCCAGGCCGTGACCAGCATCGACTGCGCCACATCGGCCGACTCGCCCGCGGTCTTGGCCAGTGCAGTCTGGAACAGCGTCGGCGCCCCGCCAAACGCCAGGCCCCATGCCGCCACCGCCGTGGTCACCGCGGCCGGATCATTGCCGCTGATGCCCAGGACCAATGCCGACAACGCGAACAGCACCGTGCTGGCCAGCGTCATCACGCGCAGGTGGCTGTCGATGAGAACGCCGATGACCCAGAGCCCGATCAACGACGACAGACCGAACACCAGCAACATCACGTCCGTGCGGTCCTCCATGCCGCGCGCCGCCAGGAACGGCGCGATGTAGGTATAGAGAATGTTGTGCGCCAGGACGAATGCGAACACCACGAACAGCACCGCGCGCACGCCCGGCAGGGTGAAGACGCGGCGCAGCGGCGCGCGCTTGCCCGCAGCCTGGCCCGCAAAGTCCGGCACCTGAATGCGCACCCATGCCATCAGGATCAGCGCCAGCGCGCTCATGATGCCGAAACACCAGCGCCATCCCACCAGGTTGCCCAGAAAGGTGCCCGCCGGCACACCCAGCGACAACGCCAACGGCGTGCCCACCATCGCGATGGCGATGGCCCGCCCTTTCTGATGCTCCGGCACCATGCGCGCAGCGTAGCCCGCGGCCAGCGCCCACAGCAGCCCGGCGGACACGCCGGCGACGAAACGCGCCGCCATCGTCAGCACATAGCTGGCGGACACCGTCGTGATGGTGTTGGCGATGACGAAGCCGGCGATCGCGGCCAGCAGCAACGGGCGGCGGCGCACGCCTCGCGTCGCGGCGGTCAACGGTATCGCCGCCACCAGCGAACCGATCGCGTAGATCGTCACCAGCTGTCCGGCCATCGCTTCGGAAATAGCCAGCCCCGCGCTGATCTGCGGCAACAGGCCGGCCGGCAGGGCTTCCGTCAGGATCGTGACGAAACCGGCCAGCGCCAGGGCCAGCAGTGCTGCAATGGGAAGACGCGCCTCGCGCGCGCCGGGGCCGGAGGCCGCCGCCTGATTACCTGCCATGTTCTGCCTTTTGATTGGCCGGCGGCGGGTGGAAATCCCCGACGCCAGCACGTGTTGTGGGAAGGCAGCCATGTTGGCGGCAAGTGCAGTCCGGGACAATAATGCCGGTGTTCAAAACATATCTGACAAATTGTCCTGAATCGCATCATGGTTGAATCGCTCAGCGCCATTGCCGCCTTCGTGCAAGCCGCCGAAATGCGCAGTTATTCCGAAGCCGCTCGCCATCTGGGCGTGTCGGCGTCGGCGGTGGGCAAGAGCGTCTGCCGGCTTGAAACACGCCTGGGCGTGCGCCTGCTCCATCGCAGCACGCGCAGCATCACCTTGACCGCCGAAGGCGCCGTTTTCCTGGAACGTTGCCGGCGCATCCTCTGCGAGCTCGAGTCCGCCGAACTCGAACTCTCCGAAACGCGCCAGGCGCCGCAAGGCCGATTGCGCATCAGCCTTCCGCTCGTCGGCATGCTGGTCATGCCGGCGTTGACCGCGTTCATGCACCGCTATCCCGCGATCGAACTGGACGTGGATTTTTCAGATCGTCTGGTGGACGTCATCAATGAAGGCTTCGACATCGTGATGCGCACGGGCGAGCCGACGGACTCGCGGCTGGTGTCGCGCCCGGTCGGCAACTATCGTCTGCTGCTTGTCGCCGCGCCGGGTTATCTGGCCAACCGCGGCACGCCGCGCAGTCCGGCTGACCTGCTGCATCACGCCTGCCTGCAGCATCGATTTCCCAGCACCGGCAAGCTTGAGCCGTGGCCGCTGAAGCGCGACGCAGGCATGGCCGAATGGACCGTGCCCGCGTCGATGGTGTGCAACACGTCCGCGGCCCTGCTGGATGTGGCAGTGGCAGGCCTGGGCATCGCGTGCCTGCCCGATTTTCTGGTGCGGCCTGCCCTGCTGCGTGGGGAACTGGTTTCGGTGCTGGACGCCCATGTCGAACACCAAGGCACATTCCGGCTGCTGTGGGCGTCCAGCAAGCATCTGGCGCCCAAGCTACGGGTGTTCATCGACTTCATGGGCGAGGAATTGTTCAAGGAGCGCGACGCCGCGACAGTATGAAAACCGCGGCGTAGGGCATTCGCCGATGGCCGGCGGCTGGTATTTGATGTACATATTTTGTATACATGATCGAACCCTCGCCCTGGAGGACCGATCAGCTCCTCCATGCAACCACCGCCGTCCCGCCGATGCCCCTCTACGACACCACGCTGCCCTACCCCCGCGACCTCGTCGGCTACGGACGCAATCCGCCGCACGCGCAGTGGCCGGGCAACGCGCGGATCGCCGTGCAGTTCGTGCTGAACTACGAAGAAGGCGGCGAAAACAGCGTGCTGCATGGCGACCCCGGCTCCGAGCAGTTCCTGTCCGAGATGTTCAACCCGGCCAGCTATCCGGACCGGCATCTCAGCATGGAAAGCATCTACGAATACGGATCGCGGGCAGGCGTGTGGCGCATCCTGCGTGAATTCGAAAAGCGGCAACTGCCGCTGACGGTGTTCGGCGTCGGCATGGCCCTGCAACGCCATCCCGACCTGACGGCAGCCTTCGTCGAACTGGGCCATGAAATCGCCTGCCATGGCTGGCGCTGGATCCACTACCAGGACGTGGACGAGGCCACCGAACGCGAGCACATGCGGCTGGCCATCGACGCCATCACCACGCTGACCGGCACGCGCCCGCTGGGCTGGTACACCGGACGCGACAGCCCGCGCACGCGCAGGCTGGTCGCCGACGACGGCGGATTCGAATACGACAGCGACTACTACGGCGACGACCTGCCCTTCTGGATGCAGGTCCGCAAGACCGATGGCTCGACCGCGCCGCAGCTCATCGTGCCCTACACGCTGGACTGCAACGACATGCGCTTCGCGCTGCCGCAGGGCTATTCGCACGCCGATCCCTTCTTCCAGTACCTGAAAGACAGCTTCGACGCGCTCTATGCCGAAGGCACCGAGGCACCCAAGATGCTCAGCATCGGCATGCATTGCCGCCTGCTGGGCCGCCCCGGACGCATAGTCGCCCTACAGCGCTTTCTGGATCACATCGCGCGCCACGACCGCGTCTGGATCTGCCGCCGGCTGGACATTGCGCGTCACTGGAAAGCCACGCACCCCTACACCCCCGACCGTTGAACAGGACGACCATGACCAACAATCTGAACGATCCGAAGGCCGAGCCGAGCCCGCGCGAGCGCCTCGGCGAACCCGGAATGGGCAAGGACATCTGGGACTGGCACGAGGCGCTCAGCGTCTACAGCGATCCGGGCTACGCCGAGAAAGGCCAACTCACAGTCACCTATCTGACCGACGCGCACCGCGCCTGCGCCGCGCGCATCTCGCAATGGATGAAGGACTGCGGCTTTGACGAGGTCGGCATCGATGCCGTCGGCAACGTGGTCGGGCGTTACCGTGCCGCGCAGCCCGGCGCACGGGTCCTCATGTCGGGCAGCCATTTCGACACGGTACGCAACGCCGGCAAGTACGACGGCCGGCTCGGCATCTTCGTGCCGATGGCCTGCGTGCGCGCGCTTCACCGCCAGAACCGCCGGCTGCCCTTCGACGTCGAGGTGATCGCCTTCGCCGAAGAAGAAGGCCAGCGCTATCGCGCGACGTTCCTGGGATCGGGCGCCCTGATCGGCGATTTCAAGCCTGAATGGCTGGACCAGAAGGACGCCGACGGCATCACCATGCGCGACGCCATGCTGCACGCGGGCCTGGACATCGACGGCATTGCCGGCCTGCGGCGCGATCCGGCCCGCTACCTGGGCTTTGTCGAGGTCCACATCGAACAAGGGCCCGTGCTGTACGAACTGGGGCTGCCGCTGGGCGTCGTCACGTCGATCAACGGCTGCGTGCGCTATCAAGTGCAGATCCTGGGCCTGGCCAGCCACGCGGGCACGACGCCCATGGACCGCCGGCGCGACGCCGCCGTGGCCGCCGCCGAACTGGCGCTGTTTGTCGAACGGCGCGCCGCCCGCGATGGCGACTCGGTCGGCACCGTGGGCATGTTCGAGGTGCCCAGCGGGTCGATCAACGTCGTGCCGGGCGAATGCCGATTCAGCCTGGACCTGCGTGCGCCCAGCGATACGCAGCGCGACGCGCTGGCGGAGGACGTGCTGGCCGAACTGACCGCCATCTGCCAGCGGCGCGGCCTGCGTTATGCGCTGGAGGAAACCATGCGCGCCGCCGCCGCGCCCAGCGATCCGCGCTGGCAGCAGCGCTGGGAACGCGCAGTCGGCGCGCTGGGCGTACCCGTGCACCGCATGCCCAGCGGCGCGGGCCACGACGCCATGAAACTGCACGAGGTCATGCCGCAAGCGATGCTGTTCGTGCGCGGCCAGAACAACGGCATCAGCCACAACCCCAACGAATCCACCACCAGCGACGATATCGAACTTGCCGCGCAGGCCATGCTGGGCCTGCTCGATGCGCTGGCCAACGAAACCTCGACATAACGCCATGACCGATTACGCCCGACTCGACGCCTGGGTTGACGCCCATTTCGACGAAGAAGTCCGCTTCCTGCAGGAACTGGTGCGCGTGCCCACCGACACGCCGCCCGGCAACAACGCGCCGCACGCGGTGCGCACCGCGGAACTGCTGCAGGGCTTTGGCCTTGAGGCCGAAGCGCATCCCGTGCCTGCGCAGGCCGTGCAGGACTACGGCATGCAGTCCATCACCAACCTCATCGTGCGGCGCGAATACGGCGATGAGGGCCCGCGCATCGCGCTCAACGCCCACGGCGACGTGGTGCCGCCCGGAGACGGCTGGACGCACGATCCTTATGGCGCCGAGATCGACAACGGCAGCCTGTACGGCCGCGCCGCCGCGGTCAGCAAGAGCGACTTCGCCAGCTTCACGTTCGCCGTGCGGGCGCTGGAAGCCGTCGCCAAGCCGACCCGCGGCGCGGTGGAATTGCACTTCACGTATGACGAGGAATTCGGCGGCCTGCTCGGTCCCGGCTGGCTGCTCGCGCAGGGGCTTACGCGCCCCGACCTCTTGATCGCGGCGGGCTTCAGCTATGAAGTCGTCACCGCGCACAACGGCTGCCTGCAGATGGAGGTAACGGTGCACGGCAAGATGGCCCACGCCGCCATTCCCAGCAGCGGCGTCGACGCCCTGCAAGGCGCCGTCGCGCTGCTCAATGCCTTGTATGCGCAGAACGCGCAGTACCGCAAGATCACGTCGCAGGTGCCGGGCATCTCGCATCCGTACCTGAACGTGGGGCGGATCGAAGGCGGCACCAACACGAACGTGGTGCCGGGCAAGGTCAGCTTCAAGCTGGACCGCCGCATGATTCCCGAAGAAAACGCCGCCGAGGTCGAGGCCGGCATCCGGCGCATCATCGAGGAAACCGCAGCGTCATGTCCCGGCATCCGCGTGGACATCAAGCGGCTGTTGCTGGCCAATTCGATGCGCCCGCTGCCAGGCGCGCAGCCGCTGGTGCAGGCCATCCAGCAACACGGCGAGGCCGTGTTCGGCGAACCCATCCCGGCGATGGGCACGCCGCTGTACACGGACGTGCGCTTATACGCCGAGGCCGGCATCCCCGGCGTGATCTACGGCGCAGGTCCGCGCACGGTGCTGGAATCGCACGCCAAGCGGAGCGACGAACGTGTCGTTCTGGAAGACCTGCGCCGCGCGACGAAGGTCATCGCGCGTACGCTGGCGGATCTGCTGCAACCGGGCACGGGTGTCTGACACCCTGTTCTACGCCAGCCGCATCACCCGGCGCCAGAACAGCACCGCCACCAGCACGAACACGGCCAGCCCCAGATAGGACGCCATGCCGGCGAAGTCTTCGCCAACGATCGCCAGCGGCGCCTCAGACCCTGCGGCCCCGATGATCGCGGCCATCAGCACGCCCACCAGGCTCTCACCCACGATCAGCCCGGAAGCGAGCAGCACGCCGCGGCGGTTGGCCGCTTCGGCGTAGCTCTCATAGGGCTGGCCGGCGGCGGCAGCGCGGCGGCGCAACGCGCCTTCCAGCAGCCACGCCAGCAGCGCGCCCGCCACGATGGGCGCGGCCACGGTCGGCGGCAGGTAGATGCCGATGCCCACCGCCAGCACGGGGATGCGCGCAACCTTGCACGTGCGCTTCAGAATTTCATCCACTACGATCAGCCCCACGCCGACAGCCATGCCGATCAGGATCATGGTCCAGTTGAGCTGGTGGGTGAAGATGCCGCGCGTGATCGCGAGCATCAGCGTGGCCTGCGGCGCCGACAGCGCCTGCGACGGGTCCATGCCCTCGCGCGGCATCGCGTCCGCGAAACCGTACGCGTTGTACAGCAGCTCCAGCACCGGCGAGATCACCGCCGCGCCCACCACGCAGCCGATCAGCAGCGCAACCTGCTGGCGCCACGGCGTTGCGCCCACCAGCCAGCCGGTCTTCAGGTCCTGCAGGTTGTCGTTGGAAATGGACGCCACCGCCACCACGGCCGACGTGCTGAAGATCGCCAGCGCGATCGCCATCTGCACGCCATTTTCCAGCGCCATCAGATCGCCGCCCACGCCCAGCATCAGCACCGACACCAGCACGATGGCGACGATGCCCACGCCGGAGATCGGGCTGGTCGACGAACCCACCAGGCCCGCCATGTAGCCGCAGGCGGCCGCCACCAGAAAACCGAACACGAAGGCAAACAGCACCGCGTAGGCCACCAGCTTCCAGATGGCGCCCGAGGACAACGGTGTGCCGGACAGGAAGACCTGGAACGTGAAGACCAGGATCGCCACCAGCACCAGCGTCACCGCCGAGATCCAGCCGGCCGACAGGTCACGCTCGGTGCGCGGCGCGGCCCCGGCGCGTGCGGCGCCCTCCTTGGTCAGCGCCGAAAACGACGCCTTCACGCCGCGCGCCATCGGCACGAACAGCGTCGCCAGCGTCCAGATCGCGCCCACGGCGATCACGCCCGCGCCAATGAAGCGCACCTGCGAGGACCACAAGCCTGTGGCGTACGAAGCCAGCGTCGCGCCGGCGGGCATGTCGCCCATGGCGGTCAGAATGGGCACCGCGATGCCCCACGCAATCACCAGGCCCGTCAGCATCGCCAGCCCGGCAACGATGCCGATCAGATAGCCCGCGCCCAGCAGCGCCAGCGAAAAGCCCATCGGCAGGCGGAACACCGCGCCGCCCAATGCAAACCAGCCGCTCACGCTGTCGCCCAGGACCCGCAGGCCGTTGGCCGCAAAGCTGACCACGGCCGCCGCGATGCCGCCGGCGACGATGTCGCCCATGCCGGTGGCGGCGGGTTTGGCCGAGGCGCCCGCGGCGTCCTGCGGCTCGTCCTGCGCGCGCTCGGCGCTGCCGACGCGCAGAATCTCGGCCGCCGCCACGCCCTCGGGATACGGCAGGTTGCTCTGCACCACCATCACGTGACGCAACGGAATCGTGAACATCACGCCCAGCATGCCGCCGGCCGCGCAGATGCCCAGCGTCTGCCAGAACGGAAAACCCTGCCAGTGGCCCATCATGACCAGCGCCGGCAGGATGAAGATGATGGCCGACAGCGTGCCGGCCGCCGAAGCCTGCGTCTGCACCATGTTGTTTTCAAGGATGTTGGCGTCCTTGAACATGCGAAGGACGGACATCGAGATGACCGCCGCCGGGATGGCGGACGAAAACGTCAGGCCCACCTTCAGCCCCAGGAACACATTCGAGGCGGTGAAGATGACGGTGATCAGCGCGCCGAGCAGGACGCCGCGGAACGTCAGCTCCGGCAGCGTGACCTCCGGCGGAACGCGGATGGGCTCAGTCATGGGTTTCTCCCTATTGATAGCCGCGAATTCTAGCGCCTGGCCGTCCACCCCGTGGTCACCAGCCGTAAGCACGATGCGGCGGTAGAACCTGCCGTGGCGCGGGACCCTGGCGAAAGATTATGCTGAAAGCGCCGGATTTGCCCGGGAATTTCGATGCCTCATGCCTGGCGCATGGGTCTAGGATGAGGATAAAAACAGGAGACGACTTACCATGCTCGACCCTCGCCAGCCTCTTTCCGCATCGGCCCGCCAAGACGACGCCGACCCCGCAGAAACCGCCGAATGGCGCGAAGCGCTGCAGTCCCTGCTGGAGGCGGACGGGGCCGATCGTGCCGGCTATGTGCTGGACAGCGTGCTGGGCCATGCCGCCTCGCTCGGCCTGCGCGCCAACAGCCAGACCCGCACCGCGTACCTGAACACCATTCCCGCCGACCAGGAACCGCCGTTTCCCGGCAATCTGGCCGTCGAAGAACGCATTGCCCGCATCAACCGCTGGAACGCGCTGGCGATGGTGGTGCGCGCCAACCAGGCGCATGGCGAACTCGGCGGCCACATTGCCAGCTATGCATCTGCCGCCGACCTGTTCGAGGTCGGCTTCAACCACTTCTTTCGGGCGCGTGCAGACGGCAGTCCCGGCGACATCGTCTACATGCAGCCGCACTCTGCGCCCGGCGTGTACGCGCGCGCCTTCCTGGAGGGCTTTCTGGGCGAGGACGACCTGGCGCACTTCCGCCAGGAAATCACGGCCACCACGCGCGGCCTGCGAGGCCTGTCGTCCTACCCCCACCCGTGGCTGATGCCCGACTTCTGGCAGTTCCCCACGGGTTCGATGGGTATCGGCCCCATCAACGCGATCTACCAGGCGCGCTTCATGCGCTACCTGGAGCACCGCTCGCTCGTGCCCGGCGCCGACCGCAAGGTGTGGGGCATTTTTGGCGACGGCGAAATGGACGAGCCCGAATCCATCGCCGCGCTCACGCTGGCCGCGCGCGAAAAGCTCGACAACCTGATCTTCGTCGTCAACTGCAACCTGCAACGCCTGGACGGTCCCGTGCGCGGCAACGGCCGCATCATCGACGAGCTGGAAACCCTGTATGCGGGTGCCGGCTGGAACGTCATCAAGCTGGTCTGGGGCAGCGACTGGGACGCCCTGCTGCGCCGGGACACGGGCGGCGCGCTGGCCCGCGCCTTCGCCAACACCGTGGACGGCCAGTTCCAGACCTTCGCGGCCAACGACGGCGCCTTCAACCGCGCCCATTTCTTCAACCAGAATCCCGAACTGGCTGCACTGGTGGCCGACTGGTCGGACGAAGCCATCGACCGCCTGAGCCGGGGCGGCCACGACATGGTGAAGATCCACGCGGCTTACCACCGCGCCGCGCGCCACCGCGGCCAGCCCACCGTCATCCTCGCGCAGACCAAGAAGGGGTTCGGCATGGGGACGGCCGGCCAGGGCAAGATGACCACCCACCAGCAGAAGAAGCTGGACGACGAGGCGCTGCTCGCCTTCCGCGACCGCTTCGCGCTGCCGATTTCCGACGCCGACTGCCTGGCGCTCAAGTTCTACCGGCCCGCCGACGACAGCGCCGAGCTGCGCCACCTGCAGGCGCGCCGCGCCGCGCTGGGCGGCTACATCCCGCGCCGCAATGCCGAAGCCCCGCGGCTCGCGCCCCCCGACGCGGACCAATGGGCGCGCTTCGCCCTGGCCGCCGACGGCAAGGAAATGTCCTCCACGATGGCCATCGTGCGCATGCTCACCGCGCTGCTCAAGGACCCGACCGTGGGTCCGCGCATCGTGCCCATCGTCGCGGACGAGGCCCGCACCTTCGGCATGGCCAACCTGTTCCGGCAGATCGGCATCTATTCCGCGCAGGGCCAGCTGTATGAACCCGAGGACATCGGCTCGGTGCTGTACTACCGCGAGGCCCGCGACGGCCAGATCCTCGAAGAAGGCATCACCGAGGCCGGCGCGATCTCGTCATGGACCGCGGCCGGCACCAGCTATTCGGTCAACGGCCTGCCGATGCTGCCCTTCTATATCTATTACTCGATGTTCGGATTCCAGCGCATCGGGGACCTGATCTGGGCCGCCGCCGACCAGCGCGCCCGGGGCTTTCTGATCGGCGCCACGTCGGGTCGCACGACGCTGGGCGGCGAGGGACTGCAACACCAGGACGGCTCCAGCCACATCATGGCCGCCACGGTGCCCAACTGCCGCGCCTACGACCCGGCCTACGCCTACGAGGTCGCCGTCATCGTCGAACACGGCATGCGCCGCATGCTGGACGAACAGCGCGACGAATTCTTCTACCTGACCGTCACCAACGAAAACCTGGCGCAGCCCGGCATGCCCCAGGACCCGGCCACGCGCGAAGGCATCCTGCGCGGCCTGTACCGGCTGCGGGCCGCGCGCGGCAAGGCGCAGGTCCGCCTTCTGGCCGCCGGCCCCATGTTGCGCGAGGCCGAGATGGCCGCCACGCGCCTGCAGGACGAATTCGGCGTGGGCGCCGAGGTCTGGAGCGTCACCAGCTATTCCGAGCTGGCCCGCAGCGGCCGCCAGGCTGAGCGCGCGCGCGTGCTGGGCCTGGACGCGCCCGACGATCAGGACTGGGTGCGCACCTGCCTGGGCGGCAGCGACGCGCCCGTAATCGGCGCCAGCGATTACGTGCGCGCCGTACCCGAACAGATCCGCGCGTACGTGCCCGCGCCCTACCGCACGCTCGGCACCGACGGGTTCGGCCGCAGCGACACCCGGGCCCGGTTGCGCGATTTCTTCGAGGTCAGCGCGGACTGGATCGTGCTGTACGCCCTGGACAGCCTGGGCAGGCAGAACGACACGCGCGCACTGCGCGAATCCCTGAATGCCGGCAGCCGCCAGGCGCCGCCCTGGGAGGTCTGACTCTCGTCCATCGAACCTCGACCATCGGACCGATGCACCGCTGGTGTTTGCTTGATTAAAAGCTAACCAAAGCGAACACTCGCTGCAGTGCAGCAACCAAGCACCCGCGCTTTCTGGTGAAATACGGGTGTTCCCCAAGCATTTCGCAAAGAATACGGCGGGCCGCGAGCCCGCCGTTTGTCATCCCGATTTTTCATCCCGTTTTTTTCCGTTAGCCCTTTCAGGCCCCGATCCCATGGACGAAACTCTCACCAAACTGGCGTTGGACTACCACGCCTATCCCACTCCCGGCAAAATCTCGGTCACCCCGACCAAGACCCTGGCCAACCAGGACGACCTGTCCCTGGCCTACTCCCCCGGCGTGGCTGCGGCTTGCATGGCCATTTTCGACCAGGGCGACGACGCCGCCTCCAAGTACACGTCGCGCGGCAATCTCGTGGGCGTGATCACCAACGGCACCGCCGTGCTGGGCCTGGGCAACATCGGCCCGCTGGCCGCCAAGCCCGTGATGGAAGGCAAGGGTTGCCTGTTCAAGAAATTCGCCGGGATCGACGTGTTCGACATCGAACTGGCCGAGAACGATCCGGACAAGCTGGTCGACATCATCGCGGCGCTGGAACCCACGCTGGGCGGCGTCAACCTTGAAGACATCAAGGCGCCCGAATGCTTCTACATCGAGAAGAAGCTGCGCGAGCGCATGAAGATCCCCGTCTTCCATGACGACCAGCACGGCACCGCCATCATCTCGTCGGCCGCCATCCTGAACGGCCTGAAGGTCGTGAACAAGGACATCGGCTCGGTCAAGCTGGCGTGCTCGGGCGCCGGCGCCGCCGCCATCGCCTGCCTGGACCTGCTGGTTCACCTGGGCATCAAGCGCGAAAACATCTTCGTGGTGGACTCGCGCGGCGTCATCTGGGATGGCCGCGACGAAAACATGGAAGCCAACAAGAAGCGCTACGCGCAAAAGACCGACGCGCGCACGCTCGCTGACGTGGTCAATGGCGCCGACGTGTTCCTGGGTTGCTCCACCGCCGGCGTGCTCACCGCCGACATGGTCAAGACCATGGCCGACCGTCCGCTGATCCTGGCCCTGGCCAACCCGGAACCCGAAATCCGCCCCGAAGTCGCCAAGGCCGCGCGCCCCGACTGCATCATCGCGACCGGCCGTTCGGACTACCCGAACCAGGTCAACAACGTCCTGTGCTTCCCCTTCATCTTCCGCGGCGCCATGGATGCCGGCGCCTCGCGCATCACCGAAGAAATGAAGCTGGCGTGCGTCAAGGCCATCGCCGATCTGGCGCAGGCCGAGCAGAACGATGAAGTCGCCCGCGCCTACGCCGGCCAGGAACTGTCGTTCGGCCCCGAGTACATCATTCCGAAGCCGTTCGATCCGCGCCTCATCGTGCAGATCGCCCCGGCCGTGGCACAAGCTGCCGCCGACTCCGGCGTCGCCGCTCGTCCCATCGAAGACATCGAAGCCTACCGCCAGAAGCTGATGGGCTTCGTGTACCACTCGGGCCAACTGATGCGCCCGCTGTTCGCCCAGGCCAAGAAGGCGCCCAAGCGCGTCATCTACGCCGACGGCGAAGACGAACGCGTCCTGCGCGCCGTGCAGACGGTGGCGGACGAAAAGCTGGCGTTCCCGATCCTGATCGGCCGTCCCGCCGTCATCGAGATGCGCATCCAGAAGGCCGGCCTGCGCCTGGTCGCCGGCGAGCACTTCGAGATCGTCGACCCTGAAGACGACAGCCGCTTCAACGAGACGTGGAACGCGTACTACCAGCTGAAGGGCCGTGAAGGCGTGACGCCGGCCATCGCCAAGGCGATGATCCGCAAGCACAACACGCTGATCGGCGCGATGCTGCTGCGCCGTGGCGACGCCGATGCGCTGCTGTGCGGCGTGGCCAGCAAGTACGACAACCAGCTCAAGTACATCGACGAAATCATCGGCAAAAAGGAAGGCCAGACGTACGCCGCCCTGAACGTGCTGATGCTGCCCGACCAGACGCTGTTCGTCACCGACACGCACGTCAACGAGAACCCGTCGGCCGACGAAGTCGCCAGCATCACCATCCAGGCCGCCGATGAGATGCTGCGTTTCGGCGTCGTGCCCAAGATTGCCCTGCTGTCGCACTCGAACTTCGGCAGCCGCGTCACGGAGTCGTCGCGCAAGATGGCCGCTGCGCGCCAGATCGTGCAAGACCGCGCGCCCGATCTCGAAGTCGACGGCGAAATGCACGCTGATGCCGCCCTGTCCGAAAAGATCCGCGTCCTGGCCTACCCGGACAGCACGCTGAAGGGCCGCGCCAACCTGCTGGTCATGCCCAATCTGGACACGGGCAACATCACGTACAACATGCTGAAGATGACCGGCAGCAATGGCGTCGCGATGGGTCCGATCCTGCTGGGCGCCGCGCGTCCCGTGCACATCCTGACCACCAGCGCCACCGTGCGCCGCATCGTCAACATGACGGCGCTGGCCGTGGTCGACGCGCAGCAGGAAGCCGCTGAAGAAGCCAAGAAGCGCCGCCGCTGATCGCACCGTCTCGCTGCAGACACGCGGGCGCCCCTGAACGGGGCGCCCGTTTTATTTCGGGATGGTAAAACCTAGCTTGTCCTTTACCCTGGAGACGACATGCTGGCCGATGCAATGTATGCCTGGTTCCACTATCTGGCGATCTTCGTAATGGTGGTGGTCATGACCGCCGAAGCCGTATTGCTGCGCCCCGACCTGACGGCCGCCGGCGTGAAGCGTCTTATCATCTACGACCGCCTCTATGGCCTGTCCGCGATCCTGGTGCTCATCACCGGTGTGCTGCGGCTGACGCTGGGCGCCAAAGGCGCGGCGTTCTACATGGGCAATCCCTGGTTCCACGCCAAGATCTCGCTCTTCGTCGTCATCGCGCTCTGTTCCATCCCGGCCACGCTCATCTTCCTGCGCTGGGCAAAGCAACGTCGCCAGCAGCCGGCGTTCGTCCCCGCCCTGCCCGAGATCAAGCGCGCCCGGCGCTGGGTGATGATCGCCTCGCACCTGTTCATCTTCCTGCCGCTCTTCGCGGTGCTGATGGCGCGCGGCATCGGCTATTGACGCATCCGGCGGCTGACGCGCCCGCTCAGGGGCAGCGCGCCCGGGCCGGGCGCGCCGGCTCCTTGCCGTCGATGATGAAGGTGTCGAAGCGGATCACGCCCGCCGCTTCGTTGTCCACGATGTCCACGACCTCGCCTTGCAGCGTCTGCAAGACGGACTTGCCCTCCGGCACATCCTCATGGCCGGCGCGCTTGGCAGCCTGCCCGTTCCACGGCGAAAAAACCAGCACACCGGGATACGGTTCGCGCTCGCCCGCGGCCTTGCGCCGCGCAGTCTTGAATTGCGTGCCGGCGGGGTAGGTCAGCCCGCCGAACGGGGTGCTGCAGGCGAGCTCCGCATCCGTGACCCGCAGCACTTCGCGCGACGCATCCAGATAAAGGCTCGGCCGGCTCAGGTAAAGCCCGAACACCTGCACGGCAGTCGTGCCATTCACGCTCACCCGCCAACGGTCCGGGTCGCGCGAACCATCGGTATAGACGGTGCCGTCAGACCCCCGCAGCACAGCCCCCGGCGCGATCTCCAGGTCTGCGGCCCGGTTGCCGTCCGCCAGCACACATTGTTCAAACGCCTTCAAGGCGCCATCGGGCATCACGTCGAACTCGATGTCCTGCGTGGCGTCACAACGCCAGCCCTGCACGTCCTGCACACCGGCGCCGCGCAGAATGACCGATCGCGGATGCCTGCCCAGTAGCGCATACGTGTCCTTCTCGTATTCGGCATCGAGATAACGCCGCACGATCGTCGCGTTCACACCCAGCATGGACACCGCCTGCGGAAAGCTGGCCTCGACGTAGGTGTCGAGTTTTCCTTCGTCCTGCAGTTTCAACCGCGTACCGGCAGGCATCGTGACACCGCTCACTGTCGTGGCCTGCTGCAACGTCACATTGCGTGCCGCTTCGCCGCGTTCGATCTCCCGCTCGATCTGCCACATCATGGCCTGGAACCACGCATAAAAGCCGAATGGCACCAACAGTGCCACGCACAGCAACGCCGACGTCTTCCAGTATTTGCGAACCGTGCGCCGCGCGCCGCGGCTGATCGCCAGAACCAGCCCCCATCCCAGCAGCAAGAGTCCTGCGAAGAAGCCGGCGGTAAGCAAGATGAAAAAACTGGCGCTGGGAAGTGCTATCGGAATCATGGCGGTGATGCTATCCGCAAAATTACTCTGTGGCGAATTATCAGAATTTTATTAAAGACACCACTTCTCAGACCGAATGTAATGACCCCTGTCGACGGAAACACACCCTGAACCGCTGAAAAACACCGTCGGCAAATCGTTTTTCAGCCCTTTTTGACAGACATCAAATCATGAAATCCAAGGTGTTCATTGCGCTGGCCATCAGCGCCTTCGCTTCCACTTCGCAACTGGCGTTCGCCGCCGACGGCACAATCAATTTCACGGGCGCAATCTCCGCCAACACGTGCACCATCGACGGCAACGGCAGCGGCAACAAGAATTTCAACGTGCTCATGCCCTCGGTCGGCGTCGACGCCCTGACCACGGCAGGCCAAACGGCCGGTACCACGCCTTTCACCATCCGACTGACCGCATGCACCCCGGACACGGGCACGGTCCACACCCTTTTCGAACCCGGCTCCAATGGCAATGCCGCAACCGGCAACCTGACAATCGGCGCGGGTGGCGCAAACAACGTTGAAATCCGCCTTCTGAATGGCGACGCAACGCCCATCAACGTCACGGTGGCCGACGAAGCCCAGAACTCCAAAGCCGTTTCCCTGAGCAGCGGCGAGGCCTCGCTCAATTACCTGGCCCAGTATTTCGCACTCGGTCAGGCCAGCGCCGGCCACGTAACCGCCACCGCCAAATACACCATCATTTACCAATAAGCCGCCAGGCTTGGCCTCTGCAATGCCTTGAAGCCGCCCGGATCAGTAGTCAAGACCCACCGTTATAGTCCGAGGAATCCGATGAACCCATTCAACGTAGTCATTGCCGCCACCGCGTTGGCAGGCTGTATTTCCGCCGCAGCGCCGGCCACCGCATCCGTCGTCATTGGCGGCACTCGCATCATCTACGAGGCCGGGCAGGCGGAAGTCAACGTCAAGCTCAAGAACGAGGGCAGCCAGCCCGCCCTCACCCAGGCCTGGATCGACAAGGGCGACGCCAAGGCGGCGCCGGGATCCATCCAGGTGCCGTTTATCGTGACCCCGCCCGTCACCCGGATCGACCAGGGCAAGGGCCAGACCCTGCGCCTGATGCACACGGGCGAACCGATGGTCCAGGACAAAGAGTCCGTATTCTGGCTCAACGTGCTGGAAATTCCGCCCAAGGACAAAGCCAACCAGAACCTGCTGCAGATGGCATTCCGCTCGCGGATCAAGCTGTTCTACCGGCCCGCAGGGCTCAAAGGCATGGCCGAGGACGCGCCCTCGCAAGTCAGCTGGCGCCTGGTCAAGTCCGGCAACCGCAACGCCATCGAAGCCACCAATCCCACGCCGTATCACGTCACCTTCATCGAGGTAAACGTGGCAAGCAACGGCAAGCGCGCAAAGTTCACCGACGGGGACATGCTTGCCCCGGGCGAAAAAAAGATCCTTCCCCTTGTGGGCGACGTGGTCCAGGGCGCAAATGCCGAAGTCACGTACCGCTTCCTGAATGACCATGGCGGCGCGGTCAAAGGCGCCCGGTCCGTCAGCGCCACCTAGCACGACACAAGCATTACCGGCCCGGATCGACCGGCCGGCTGTCTGCTCACCCATCCCACTCCCGACGCCAGCAACGCGGCACGATCGGCCGGCATCAGCCTGCCGGCAGCGCCGCGCCTGATCACGCCCCTGCCCATCATGGAACGTCTTGCCACCACGCCGCATTTTGCGCTCGTCGCGATCACGCTAAGCCTGCTCAGCGCAACTGCCTGGGCCTCAGGCAGCACCGAGCTCGCCGCCATGGAAGCGGACGTGGAGTTCAACGATGCCTTTCTGGGCGGCGCGAACGTGGACGTCAGCCAGTTCTCGCGCTCAAACAGCGCAATCCCGGGCGCCTACCGTCTCGACGTGCTGGTGAACGACCGCTGGCTGGGTCGCTCTGACGTGCGCATCGATAAATCGTCTTCCGCAAACGCGCCGCTTCAGGCGTGCTTCGATCAGGCGCTCGTGGAGCTGGTGGGCATCGATCTTGCCAAGGTTGACGCCGCGGGCGCCGGACGGTTGTCGGGCGACCAATGTGTTGCGCTGACCGACCTGGTGAAGGAAGCGCGCGCGGAGTTCGATGCGGGCGAGCAGCGGCTGATCGTGACGGTGCCGCAAGCGTCGCTGGTCCGGCAGGGCCGCGGTTTCGTGGACCCCAAACATTGGGACGAAGGAGTGCCCGCCGCGCTTCTGAATTACAACGCCAACTTCTACACCTCTCGCGCCGATGGCAAGGCTTCGACGCAGAGTTTTGCGGGCCTGAATGCCGGCGCGAACTTGGGCCCCTGGCGCCTGCGTCACACCGGCAACGCGACCAAGGACAGCAAGCGCGGCCTGCAGTATCAAAGCGTGCAGACGAATCTGCAGCGCAACATCACCGGCATGAAAAGCCAGCTGGTCATCGGCGACGCGTTCACGGACGGGTCCACTTTCGACAGCGTCGGGTTTCGCGGCGTACAGATGTCCAGCGACGATCGCATGTATCCCGAATCGCAGCGCGGCTTTGCGCCTACCCTGCGCGGCATCGCCAACACCAACGCGCGCGTCCAGGTCCGCCAGAACGGCAACATCATTTACGAAACCACCGTGGCCCCCGGCCCGTTCATCATCGACGACCTGTATGCCACCGGATACGGCGGCGACCTGGAAATGGTGGTCAACGAAGCCGACGGCCGTGTCCTGGTCTCCCGGGTTCCTTTCTCTGGCGCCGTGAATTCCTTGCGCCCGGGCGTGACCCGATACAGCGTGACCGCGGGCCAATACCGCACGCCGCAGACGGCCGATCGGCCGTTGATGGCGCAAGCGACCGTGCAGCATGGCATCAACAATCTCGTGACCGCCTACGGCGGCCTGACCGCGGCCCAAGGCTACGGCGCCGTATTGGGCGGCGCCGCGTTGAACACGGACTTCGGCGCGTTTGGGCTGGACATCACGCAGGCGGCCACGCGCCTGCCCAAAGAAAAGAACCGCAATGGACAAAGCGTCAAACTGAGCTACTCCAAGTTTCTGGAGCCCACCAGCACCAGCCTCACCCTGGGCGCCTATCGCTATTCCAGCCGCGGCTACCTCAGCATGGCCGACGCCATGGAACTGCGATCCCGGCAGGAGCACGGGCAAGGCGCAGGTCAATATGGAACGCAGCGCGGCCGCCTGCAGGCGACCATCAACCAGAAACTGCCGCAGGGTTATGGGTCCGTCCATTTCACCGGATCGACGCAGGATTACTGGGACAAACCCGGCCGCGATACCCAGCTCCAGGCCGGTTACAGCAACAGCTACAAGAACGTGAACTACAGCGTGTCGGCGACGCGTCAGCTCAACGTGGGTACGCAGAAGTGGGACAACCAGGTCATGCTCAACGTGGGCATTCCGCTGGGCCGCAACCAGAACCCGGTCTACGCGTCGACCAGCATGCAGAAGGGATCGGATGGTTCGGGCAGCATCCAGCAGTCGGTGGCGGGAGCCCTCGGCGCCGGCAACGCGTTCAACTATGGCGTGAGCGCCGGGCGCGCCATGTCGTCAAATGGTCCAGCCAACACCAACATCGCGGCAAACGCCTCGTACCGCACGCCGGTGGCGGCCGTGTCGGCCAACGCCAGCACCAGCTCGAACTACACGCAATACGGTGCGGGCCTTTCCGGCGGCGTTGTGGCGTATGGCGGCGGCGTCGTCATGACCCCGAACTCCGGCGAAACGATCGCAATCGTCGAGGCCAAAGACGCTGCCGGCGCCCGGGTGCTGACCAGCAGCGGGGTGCGCCTGGATTCCAAGGGCCGCGGCGTCGTATCGACCTTGACGCCCTACGCCAGAAACAGCATCGAGCTCGACCCTAAGGGCCTGCCGCTGAACGTCGAACTCAAGGCGACCGAACAACATGTGGCCCCCACCGCCGGCGCGGTGGTTCGGCTGAGCTTCGAAACCGAAAGCGCTGGAAGCGCGGCGCTGCTGACGGTTGCCACGCGCAGCGGCGAACCCCTTCCCTTCGGCGCCGACGTGCGGGACGCAGAGGGCAACAGCGTGGGTGTCGTGGCACAGGGCGGCCGCATTCTCGCGCGCGGACTGAAGAACAAACAAGGTGTCCTGACCGTGAAATGGGGCGCGAACGATGGCGAAACCTGCACGTTCGGTTACGCCCTTCCCGAGCAGCGATCCAAGGCCGAATCGCTGCCTCAGGCAACCGGCCTGCTCTGCGAAGAGACGGCGCCCCGCCTGATCGCCAAAAACTGACGACGAGAACATTGATGAAAAAGACCATCCTGCTTGCCGGGGCCACGCTGATTGCCCTGCTGGGTTCCACCACCTCGTGGGCCGCCTCAACCTGCACCCAGACGATAAGCGCGGTTTCCGTGAATACGCCGCCGCACATCACAGTACCTCGGGATGCCGCCGTTGGCACGGCCCTCACCGACTGGCTGACGACCGATTCCACTGCCGACTGGTTCAAGTGCAACGTTTCCGGAGGGGCCACCACGGGCACCGGTATGCGCGCCCTGATTCCCAGCGCAGGACAGACGAAGGTGGTTGACGGAGTTACCTACGAGGTCCATGCGACGGGCGTCGACGGCCTCGGCATCATCATCGGCGCCCGGAGCTTCATCAACGGCTGCAGTTGGTCGGCATTCCAAGCCCTCAGCCGGAACTGGAGAACAAGGGCATGCAACATGCAAGGCGCCGTCACCAACGGCGGACAGCTACGCGCGATGTTCGTTAAGACCGGGCCGGTTGCCACCGGCATTGTTTCGCCGATAACCATTGCATCCACCGCATCGTTCTCGAATGAAGTCGGCAGCATTCTCACCCAGGATCCCGGCCTCGAGATCAATTTCGTCACCATGGCGGTGTTGCTGTTCTCGCAGGCATGCACCACGCCCGACGTTTCCGTGCTTCTCGGATCCCCCAAGGCATCCGTCTTCAAGGGCAAAGGGACATCCAGTGAGCCGGTTCCATTCGATATTTCGTTGAATGGCTGCCCGGCGGGAATGAGCGCCATCCACTACCAGATCGACGCCGTCACGCCCGTCCTGGACGCCGCAAACGCGGTCATCGGGCTGGACGCGGCCTCATCCGCGACGGGCGTTGGCATCCAGTTGCTGGACGGAGACGGAAATCCGGCAGTGCTGGGCGCCAAGCTGCCGTTTACCGGCTACAACAGCGCGTCGGGCGGCAGCTTCAAGATCCCCTTGCGCGCGAAATACCGTCAAACCGGTGACAAGGTCACACCCGGTTCGGCTAACTCGGCAGTGACTTTCACGATGAACTATCTGTAGCTGCCAACGCAAGGCGCCAAAGAAAAACGCCAGTCGGCGCTGAGCTGACTGGCGTTTTGCCGGAAGGCGCCGCCTTCCGGAGGGGCGTAGCGAATTAACGCTTGTCCATCGGGGGCACGTCGCGCGTGACCGAACCGGTGAACAACTGACGGGGACGGCCGATCTTGTAGTCGGGATCCGACAGCATTTCGTTCCACTGGGCGATCCAGCCCACCGTGCGGGCCAGCGCGAAGATGGCCGTGAACAGCGAGGTCGGGATGCCGATGGCGCGTTGGACGATACCCGAGTAGAAGTCCACGTTCGGGTACAGCTTGCGCTGGACGAAGTACGGATCCGACAGGGCGATGCGTTCCAGTTCCATGGCCAGCTTGAACAGCGGGTCGTTTTCCAGGCCCAGGGCCGAGAGCACTTCCTTGCAGGTTTCCTGCATCAGCTTGGCGCGCGGGTCGTAGTTCTTGTAGACGCGGTGGCCAAAGCCCATCAGGCGCACGCCCGAGTTCTTGTCCTTGACCTTCTCCATGAACTCGCCGACCTTGTCGATGCCGCCGTTGGCTTGCAGTTCTTCGAGCATCTGCAGGCAAGCTTCGTTGGCGCCGCCGTGAGCCGGGCCCCACAGGCAAGCCACGCCAGCCGAGATCGCGGCGAACGGGTTGGTGCCCGACGAACCGCACAGGCGCACGGTCGAGGTGGAGGCGTTTTGCTCGTGATCGGCGTGCAGGATGAAGATGCGGTCGAGCGCGCGCTCGACGACTTCATTGACCTTGTAGTCTTCGCACGGCGTGGCGAACATCATGCGCAGGAAGTTGCCCGTGTAGGACAGGTCGTTCTGCGGGTAGATGAACGGTTGGCCTTGCGAATACTTGTACGCCATCGCAACCAGCGTCGGCATCTTGGCGATCAGGCGGATGGCCGAGATGTGACGGTGCTGCGGGTTCGTGATGTCGGTGGAGTCGTGGTAGAACGCGGACAGCGCGCCGACCAGACCCGTCAGGACGGCCATCGGGTGGGCGTCGCGGCGGAAACCACGCAGGAAGAAATGCAGCTGCTCGTTGACCATCGTGTGATGGGTCACTTGCGAGTCGAAATCGGCCTTTTGCTCCTGGTTCGGCAGTTCGCCGTTCAGGATCAGGTAGCAGATGTCCATGAAGTCGCAGTTCACGGCCAGCTGTTCGATCGGGTAGCCGCGGTACAGCAGTTCGCCCTTGTCGCCGTCGATGTACGTGATGCCCGACTCGCAGGCAGCCGTCGACATGAAGCCGGGGTCAAACGTGAACATGCCCGTCTGGCCGTAAAGCTTGCGGATGTCGATCACATCCGGACCGACCGTGCCCTTGTAGACAGGGAACTCAATGGGTGCGCTGCCATCCGAGAAGGACAGAGTGGCTTTTTTGTCAGACAGGTTCATGTTTATTCCTCTCAATTAATCAGAGCGCGCGCATCTGGCCAATAATGCCTCGAAGCCTGGGCGTATCCAGCTCGCCTTCGAGGTCCTTACGGGCCAGCAGCAGTTCGAGAAGATCGTTGTCTCCCATCTCGAACAGCTGGGTCAATGCGGCCACGTCATCATCGGTAAGTTCAGCCTCGTGGGCATCCAGATACCGGGTGATGATCAAGTCGTTTTCGAGCAGGCCGCGGCGCGCCCGCCAACGCAGTCGCGCCCGCTCCAGTTCAGTCAGCCTGCTCATTCGTACACCTCAAATACACAAAAACTAGACCGTGCGGCGGACCATCAGTTCCTTGATCTTGCCGATCGCCTTGGTCGGGTTCAGTCCCTTGGGACAGACGTCGACGCAGTTCATGATCGTGTGGCAACGGAACAGGCGGTACGGATCTTCCAGGTTGTCCAGACGCTCGCCGGTGGCTTCGTCGCGGCTGTCGGCGATGAAGCGGTAGGCTTGCAGCAGGCCGGCCGGGCCGACGAACTTGTCCGGATTCCACCAGAACGACGGGCAGGAAGTGGAACAGCACGCGCACAGGATGCACTCGTACAGACCGTCCAGCTCTTCGCGCGCCTCGGGCGACTGCAGACGCTCTTTTTCGGGCGGCGGCGTGTCGTTGATGAGGTACGGGCGGATCGAGTGGTACTGGTTGAAGAAGTGCGTCATGTCCACGATCAGGTCGCGGATGACCGGCAGGCCGGGCAGCGGACGCAGGACGATCGGTTCCTTCAATTCGCGCAGGTTCGTCGTGCAGGCCAGACCGTTCTTGCCGTTGATGTTCATGGCGTCGGAACCGCACACGCCTTCACGGCACGAGCGGCGCAGGGCCAGGCTGTCATCGACGTCGTTCTTGATGCGCACCAGCGCATCGAGCAGCATCTTGTCGGTGGGCTGGAGCTCGACGTCCAGCTTCTGCATGTAGGGACGCTCGTCCTTGTCCGGATCGTAGCGGTAGATTTCGAACTTGACGATTCTCTTGGTGCTCATAGTAGGCTCAATCCGGACTTAGAAGGTACGCGCCTTGGGCGGGAAGGATTCGACCGTCAGCGGCTTCATCTGAACAGGCTTGTAATCCAGGCGGCTGCCTTCGGAGTACCACAGCGTGTGCTTCAGCCAGTTCTCGTCGTCGCGCGTCGGGTGATCGTCCAGCGCGTGCGCGCCGCGGCTTTCGGTGCGGGCGGCGGCCGACTTGATCGTGGCGCGTGCCACTTCGGTCATGTTCGCCAGTTCCAGCGCCTCGACGCGGGCGGTGTTGAACACCTTGGACTTGTCCTTGAAGTAGATGCTGTCGGCTTGCTTGGCCAGGTCTTCGATCTGGGTCACGCCTTCGTTCAGCAGGTCCAGCGTGCGGAACACGCCGCAGTGGCGCTGCATCGAGAAGCGGATGGCGTTGCCGATGTCTTGCGTCTTTTCGCCGGACGTACGCGATTCCAGCTTGTTGATGCGGTCCAGCGAGAACTCGACGGCCTGTTGCGGCAGGTCCTGGTGCGCGCGCTGGCGCTCCGGATGCGAGTTCACGATGTGGTTGCCGGTGGCGCGGCCGAACACGATCAGATCGAGCAGCGAGTTCGTGCCCAGGCGGTTCGCGCCGTGGACCGAGACCGCGGCGCACTCGCCGATGGCGTACAGGCCGTTGACGATCTTGTTCTCGCCGTTTTCGCGCGTCAGCACCTGGCCGTGGTAGTTGGCCGGAATGCCGCCCATCTGGTAGTGGATGGTCGGAACGACGGGGATCGGTTCCTTGATCGGGTCCACGTTGCCGAATTTGATGGCGATTTCGCGGATCGAGGGCAGGCGCTTGTTGATGACGTCGGCGCCCAGGTGATCGAGCTTGAGCACCACGTAGCTGCCGTCCGGACCGCAGCCGCGGCCTTCCTTGATTTCCTGGTCCATCGAGCGCGACACGAAGTCACGCGGCGCCAGATCCTTCAGCGTGGGCGCATAGCGCTCCATGAAGCGCTCGCCATCCTTGTTCAGCAGGATGCCGCCTTCGCCGCGCACGCCTTCCGTGATCAGCACGCCCGCGCCGGCCACGCCGGTCGGGTGGAACTGCCAGAATTCCATGTCCTGCAGCGGGATGCCGGCACGGGCAGCCATGCCCAGGCCGTCGCCGGTGTTGATGAACGCGTTGGTGGAAGCGGCCCAGATACGGCCTGCGCCGCCGGTGGCCAGCACCGTGGTCTTGGCTTCCAGGATGTAGATTTCGCCCGTTTCCATTTCGAGGGCGGTCACGCCCACGACGTCGCCGGCTTCGTTGCGCAGCAGGTCCAGCGCCATCCATTCGACGAAGAACTGGGTGCGCGCGGCAACGTTGCGCTGGTACAGGGTGTGCAGCAGGGCGTGGCCGGTACGGTCGGCAGCGGCACAGGCGCGCTGGACCGGCTTTTCGCCGAAGTTGGCGGTGTGGCCGCCGAACGGACGCTGGTAGATCGTGCCGTCGGGGTTGCGGTCGAACGGCATGCCGAAGTGCTCGAGCTCGTACACGGCGTTCGGCGCTTCACGGCACATGAATTCGATGGCGTCCTGGTCGCCCAGCCAGTCCGAACCCTTGACGGTGTCGTACATGTGCCAGTACCAGTTGTCTTCGCTCATGTTGCCCAGCGAGGCGCTCACGCCGCCTTGCGCAGCAACGGTGTGCGAACGCGTGGGGAACACTTTGGAGAGCACCGCAACGGACAGGCCCGCTTGGGACAGTTGCAGCGAACAACGCATGCCGGCTCCGCCGGCGCCCACGACCACCACATCAAACTGGCGGCGCGGCAGGGATTTCAGGACAGAGACCACGGCTTAAATGCTCCAGAGGATTTGCGCGAAGTAAACGACCGAACCGACCAGCCAGAGGATCGTCAGCACTTGCATCAGCAGGCGCACGCCCACCGACTTGACGTAGTCCATCCAAATGTCGCGCACGCCAATCCAGGCATGCCAGGCCAGCGCAATGAATGCAAGGGTGGCCAGGATCTGGCCAACCGGAAGAACGCCCACGTAGAAATTGAACAGCGCAGTCCAGTGTTCGTACGTGAAGGCCGGCATCATCAGGATGCCGATGAGCAGCACCAGCGTGTACACGGCCATGATGACGGCGGTGATGCGCTGGATGATGAAATCCATGACGCCATAGTGCGCGCCGACGACCAGGCGCTTGGGTCCGTAGTTTTTAGCGGCGGCCATTTACAGCACTCCGAACAGTTTGAGAGCGAACACCAGGGTCAGCGCGAGGCTGACGCCGAACACCACGCCGGCGCTCTTCTTGGAGGACTGCTTGTCGATGCCGATGTGCAGATCCAGGAGCAGGTACCGGATGCCCGCACAGAAGTGATGCAGGTAGCCCCAGACGAGGACGAGGAAAACGAGCTTGACGATCGGGTTGCCGGCGTACGCGGCCACGGCGGCGAACGTCTGCGGTGCGGCCACGCTGGCCGCGAAGAGCGGCAGGATGACCAAGGGAAGACAGAGGAACAACAACGCGCCGCTGACGCGGTGCAGAATGGACAGCTTGCCGGCCAGGGGCAGGCGGTAACTGGCAATTTGCGCAATACCAATATTGCGAAACTGCGGACGTGGCTTGGCAGCGGTGTCGGACATGACGGCCTCGGTGTTTCGGAACTAGGGAATCGTTACGGCTAAATCGCCGCGGCCCTTGCGGGCAAACGCGGTATTTTCGCCCAGAGATGGGTTGGTATCAAATCGTAGGTAAAAAACTCATCAATTCAGACTATTGCGGTAGTGGTATCGATCGGTCAAGTACAACCCCCGGCGGATTTCCATGGGGCGGTCACCGTATGTGTAAGACACCCGGTCTACCTGCAACAACGGCGTGCCGGCGGCAACATTAAGCAGCGTACAGACTTCAGCCGGCGCGGCGACCGCTCGCAGCTTCTCGTCCGCGCGCACCATGCTGACGCCGAACTCGGATTCAAAAAGGCCATAGAGCGGCGCCTTGTTGGCGGTCAGCAGCTCAAGGGTGAGACCACGGAATATGGAACCGGGGAGCCAGATGTCGTCCAGCACGGTCGGTGTCTGCCCCATGGAAAGCAGGCGGCGGATCATGACGACGGTCTCGCCGGCGCGCAAGTCCAGCGCGCGGGCGATTTCGGCGGGCGCGCGGGTGCGGCGGCATTCCAGGATGCGGCTTTCGGCGCGGCCGGCCTCTCCCTCTTCGTCGGGGGCCAGGCGCAGGAAACGGTAGCGCACGCGGGCTTCGTGGTGGGTGGCGACAAAAGTGCCCTTGCCCTGGCGGCGCAGCAGCATGTGCTCGGCGGCCAGCTCATCGACCGCCTTGCGCACCGTGCCCTGGCTCACCTGAAAACGGGCGGCCAGATCGATTTCGCTGGGGATGAGCTCGCCGGGCTTCCATTCGCCGCGTTCGAGGCTTTGGACAAGCAGATCCTTGATCTGGCGGTAGAGCGGACTGAAAGCGGCTCCCTCGCCCGTTGGACGGGCGGCGCGATTGCGTAAGGAGGTTTCGGGCCTAGGCTCTGCCATGGATCTTCTTGAAAGTGTCATGTTTATCCGGATGAATGAGAAGGCAGCACCAAGGGATGCAGACTCATCCGTATGCGCTGCTGCCGCCGGCCTTATGGCTTGATACAGGCGCGCGGCCCAGCGGGCCGCGGCGCATTCGAATAAACGCTCTATTGTGGCATATCGGGAGGCGAGCTGTCCAACGTCTTATGTCTTATATAAGATAGAAGATCAATTGACGCTTACGTTAATTCGATCTAGGATTCAAAGCTGTCCGCGCGACGCGCAGCGCCCCTGGCGGCCGCTTGTTACCGCGCCCAACGATTACACTGATTGGTGAGATTTTTTTCTCGCCAAACCATTACGGAGAACGTCCATGTCCAAGCCTGCCTTGCGTGTCGCCGTCACCGGCGCCGCCGGCCAAATCGGTTACGCACTGCTATTCCGCATCGCCTCGGGCGAAATGCTGGGTAAAGATCAACCCGTCATCCTGCAACTGCTGGAAATCCCCGACGAGAAAGCGCAAAAGGCCCTGAAGGGCGTCATCATGGAACTGGATGACTGCGCCTTCCCGCTGCTGCAGGAAGTCACCGCGCACAGCGACCCGCGCACCGCCTTCAAGGACGCCGACGTGGCCCTGCTGGTTGGCGCCCGTCCGCGCGGCCCGGGCATGGAACGCAAGGACCTGCTGTCCGTCAACGCACAGATCTTCACGGCTCAGGGCAAGGCCCTGAACGACGTCGCCAGCCGCAACGTCAAGGTCCTGGTCGTCGGCAACCCTGCCAACACCAATGCCTACATCGCCATGAAGTCGGCGCCGGACCTGCCCGCTAAGAACTTCACCGCCATGCTGCGCCTGGACCACAACCGCGCCTTGTCGCAACTGGCCGCCAAGTCTGGCAAGGCCGTCGCCGACATCGAAAAGCTGGTCGTGTGGGGCAACCACTCGCCCACGATGTACCCCGACTTCCGCTTCGCCACCGTCGGCGGCGAATCGCTGTCCAAGCTGATCAACGACGACGCTTGGAACCGCGACACGTTCATCCCCACGGTGGGCAAGCGCGGCGCCGCCATCATCGAAGCCCGTGGCCTGTCCTCGGCCGCTTCGGCCGCCAACGCCGCCATCGACCACGTCCGTGACTGGGTCCTGGGCAGCAACGGCAAGTGGGTCACGATGGGCATCCCGTCGGACGGCTCCTACGGCATCCCCGAAGGCATCATCTACGGCGTGCCGGTCACCACCGAAAACGGCGAGTACAAGCGCGTCGAAGGCCTGGAAATCGACGCCTTCTCGCGTGAGCGCCTGGACTTCACGCTGAAAGAGCTCCTCGAAGAGCGCGACGGCGTCAAGGACCTGCTGAAGTAAGCAGCGCGCAGTAAAAGGATTGGGCCCGTTCATGCGGGCCCAATCCTTAAGCGGGACCGCATTGCGCGCGGCAGCTGAAGTGCCGCAATACATGCCCGATGCATGCCGCAATTCGTACGCATCGAATACCGCAGTACCGTGAAATACACCTGTCTCTTCGCTCTCTTCGCGAAAGATCTTGCCGCGGGGATTGTCGCGCAGGGGACAGATTTATTTTTCGGACCCGCGATAAGGTCGTGGGCTACCAAGAACAGGAGACAACCATGGCCAGACCCGAATCGCCCGGCGCCCTCTTTCGCCGCGCGCTCGCCGAAGAGAATCCGCTGCAGATCATCGGCGCCATCAACGCGAACCACGCCCTCTTGGCCAAGCGCGCCGGCTATCGCGCCATCTACCTGTCCGGCGGCGGCGTCGCGGCCGGCTCGCTGGGACTGCCGGACCTGGGCATCAACACGATGGACGACGTCCTGACCGACGTGCGCCGCATCACCGACGTGTGCGATGTGCCGCTGCTGGTCGACATCGACACCGGCTTCGGCCCGTCGGCGTTCAACATCGCCCGCACCGTCAAAAGCCTGATCAAGTTCGGCGCGGCCGCCTGCCACATCGAGGACCAGGTCGGCGCCAAGCGCTGCGGCCATCGGCCCGGCAAGGAAATCGTCACCACCGAGGAAATGGCCGACCGCGTGAAGGCCGCCGCCGACGCGCGTACCGACAGCGATTTCTACCTGATCGCCCGCACCGACGCGATCGCCTCGCACGGCGTGGACGCGGCCATCGAACGCGCGCTAGCGTGTGTGGAAGCCGGGGCCGATGCGATCTTCGCCGAAGCCGCTTACGACCTGCCCACCTACGACCGCTTCGTCAAGGCCGTCAAGGTGCCCGTGCTGGCCAACATCACGGAGTTCGGCAAGACGCCGCTTTTCTCCGTCGAGGAACTGAAGAGCGTCGGCGTGGGCATGGTGCTCTATCCGCTGTCCGCCTTCCGCGCCATGAACAAGGCCGCCGAGGCCGTCTACACCGCGATCCGCCGCGACGGCCACCAGAAGAACGTCGTCGACCTGATGCAGACGCGCGAAGAACTGTACGACCGCATCGGCTATCACGAATTCGAATCCAGGCTGGACGCGCTCTTCCAGAAGGGCAAGGCCTAGTTGCGCAACGTCAGGCGCGCGCCGCGGCAGACCCGCGGCGGCGCCCGCCCCCATTGCATCTTCCATCGCGTAAGGAAAGGAGTAGAGACATGAGCACGGCTCCCAAGAAGCAAGAAGCCAAATCGGACGCCAAGCCGGAAGAAAAAGCCGGTTTCAAGCCCAAGAAGTCGGTTGCGCTGTCCGGCGTGGTCGCGGGCAACACCGCACTGTGCACCGTCGGCCGCAGCGGCAACGACCTGCACTATCGCGGCTACGACATCCTGGACATCGCCGATACCAGCGAGTTCGAGGAAATCGCCCACTTGCTCGTCCATGGCAAGCTGCCCAACAAGGCCGAACTGAAAGCCTACAAGGAAAAGCTGCGCAGCCTGCGCGGCCTGCCCGCGCAACTGCAGGTTGCCCTGGAAGCCCTGCCCGCCGCCAGCCATCCGATGGACGTGATGCGCACGGCCGTGTCGGTGCTGGGCTGCGTGCTGCCTGAAAAAGACGACCACAACACCCCGGGCGCGCGCGACATCGCCGACCGCCTGATGGCCAACCTGGGCTCGGCCCTGCTCTACTGGTACCACTACAGCCACAACGGCCGCGTCATCGACGTGCAGACGGACGACGACAGCATCGGCGGCCACTTCCTGCACCTCTTGCATGGCGAAAAGCCCAGCGACGAATGGGTCAAGGCGATGCATATTTCGCTGAACCTGTACGCCGAGCACGAATTCAACGCCTCGACGTTCACGGCCCGCGTCATTGCCGGCACGGGTTCGGACATGTTCTCGGCCATCTCGGGCGCCATCGGCGCACTGCGCGGCCCCAAGCACGGCGGCGCCAACGAAGTCGCATTCGAAGTCCAGAAGCGCTACGAAACGCCGGACGAAGCCGAGGCCGACATCCGCCGCCGCGTGGAAGCCAAGGAAGTCATCATCGGCTTCGGTCACCCGGTCTACACGGTTTCCGACCCGCGCAACAAGGTCATCAAGGACGTCGCCAAGAAACTGTCCAAGAAGGCCGGCACGACCAAGATGTTCGACATCGCCGAACGCCTGGAAACGGTCATGTGGGACGTCAAGAAGATGTTCCCCAACCTGGACTGGTTCTCGGCTGTCAGCTATCACATGATGGGCGTGCCCACCGCCATGTTCACCCCGCTGTTCGTCATCGCGCGCACCGCGGGTTGGTCGGCCCACATCATCGAGCAGCGCATCGACAACAAGATCATCCGTCCCACCGCCAATTACGTGGGCCCGGAAGACCAGAAGTTCGTGCCCATCGACAAGCGCAAGTAAAACCAAGCGGAAGTAAAACCGATCGAGGGCGCGGCATGGCCACCTGTATTCACTTTTCCGAAGAGGTACTGCTATGTCTGCCCCGATCTCGAACGTCCGTCCCGAACCCGACCAGGTCCTGGCAGATATCGCGGACTACGTGCTCAACTACGAAGTCCGCAGCGATCTGGCGTACGAGACCGCGCGCAACTGCCTGATCGACACGCTGGGCTGCGGCCTGGAAGCGCTGGAATATCCGGCGTGCAGGAAGCTGCTGGGTCCGGTCGTGCCGGGCACCGTAGTGCCGCAAGGCGCCAAGGTGCCCGGCACGCAGTTCCAGCTTGACCCGGTCCAGGCGGCGTTCAACATCGGCACGATGATCCGCTGGCTGGACTTCAACGACACCTGGCTCGCCGCCGAATGGGGCCACCCGTCCGACAACCTGGGCGGCATCCTTGCCACAGCCGACTGGCTGTCGCGCACGGCGGTCGCGGCGGGCAAGCCGCCCCTGTCCATGCGCGACGTGCTGACCGGCATGATCAAGGCACACGAAATCCAGGGCTGCATCGCGCTGGAAAACTCCTTCAACAAGGTCGGCCTGGACCACGTCGTTCTGGTCAAGGTGGCGTCCACCGCCGTCGTGGCGCAAATGCTGGGCCTGACCCGTGACGAAGTGATCAACGCGGTGTCGCTTGCCTGGGTCGACGGC
This sequence comes from Achromobacter sp. UBA4530, assembly GCF_002388205.1. Taxonomy (NCBI): domain Bacteria; kingdom Pseudomonadati; phylum Pseudomonadota; class Betaproteobacteria; order Burkholderiales; family Alcaligenaceae; genus Achromobacter; species Achromobacter sp. UBA4530. The sequence continues at coordinate 430,543 of NZ_DGMA01000025.1, forward strand.
CAGAGCCTGCGCACCTATCGACACGCCCCCAACACCGGCAGCCGCAAGAGCTGGGCGGCCGGCGATGCCACCAGCCGCGCGGTGCGTCTGGCGCTGATCGCGCGTACCGGCGAAATGGGTTATCCGTCGGTGCTGACCGCCAAGACCTGGGGCTTTTACGACGTGCTTTTCAAGGGGCAGCCGTTCAAGTTCCAGCGGCCTTATGGCAGCTACGTGATGGAAAACGTGCTGTTCAAGATTTCCTTTCCCGCTGAGTTTCATGCGCAGACCGCCGTGGAATGCGCCATGCAGCTCCACGATCTGCTCAAGTCCCTGGGCAAAAGCGCCGACGACATCAAGCAGATCCGGATCCGCACGCACGAGGCGTGCATCCGCATCATCGACAAGAAGGGACCACTGAACAATCCTGCCGACCGTGACCACTGCATTCAGTACATGGTGGCCGTTCCGGTGCTGTTCGGGCGCCTGACCGCGGGCGACTACGAAGACGAGATCGCGCAGGATCCGCGCATCGACGCGCTGCGCGCCAAGATCGTCTGCGTGGAAGACCCCGCGTTCACGAGCGATTATCACAACCCCGCTAAGCGCTCGATCGCCAACGCACTGACCGTGCAGTTCAACGACGGCTCGGCGCTGGATGAAATCGTCTGCGAATATCCCATCGGCCACAAGCGCCGCCGCGCCGACGGCATTCCGCTGCTGGAGGCCAAATTCCGCACCAACCTGGCCCGTGTGTTTCCGCCCCGTCAGCAGCAGCGAATTTTGGCGGCGTCGCTGGATCAGGAGACGCTGGAAGCGATGCCGGTCCATGAATATATGGATTTGTACGTGATCTGAGGGCGTCCGGCTGACGGGAGGTGTAAGCGGCAGGCGTCTGCTCTGCTCACACCGGCGCGCATACAATGCGGCTTTCCTCCATCGGATCGCGCCATGGCCATGCTCTGGGTCAAGACCTTTCACATCGTCTTCATCGCTTCCTGGTTTGCCGGATTGTTTTATCTGCCGCGCATCTTCGTGAATCTGGCGCAGACCTCGGACACTGCTGTCCAGGAAACGCTGCTCGGCATGGCGCGCCGCCTATACCGCTTCACCACCATCCTGGCGGTCGTGGCCATCATTTTCGGGATGTGGCTATACGTGGGTTATCGCATCGGCGTGGGCCCCGGCAATGGCTGGATGCACGCCAAGCTCTTTTTCGTGCTGCTCGTCATCGGCTACCATCACGCCTGTGGCCTCATGCTGCGCAAGTTCGAACAGGGCAAGAACACCCGTTCGCACAAGTTCTATCGCTGGTTCAACGAAGTTCCCGTCTTGCTGCTCTTGGTGGTGGTGGCGCTGGTCGTCGTCAAACCCTTCTGATACCCCTACCTTTGCACATTCGCCAGGATTCGTATGTCCTCTGATGAACAGGACCGCCCGCGCAAGACGCTGACGATCAAGAAAACGGCCCGCGACGCCCAAGCCGAAGGCGCTGCCAAACGCACCCGCACCGGCGCCCGCGCGCGCCTGGTCGCGCAGATCGAGCGCGCCCGCGACAATACCGAACGCCAGAAAGACCCTGAAGGCTACCAGCGGCGCCAGGAAGAAGAGGCCCGCAGCGCCCGCAGGCCGTCCGGCGCGGGCCGCGATGCGCCCGCCCGTGGCACGTCGCCGCGTTCGGGGCAGTCGCGGTCTGGTCAGTCACGCCCCGGGCAGGCCGAGCGCGGCCAGTACGACCGCGGTCCGTCCGACCGTAGCCCGTACGACCGAGGTCCTTCCGATCGCGGCCAATCCGACCGTCCCTCGGCGCGCCGTGGCGCTTCGGACCGCACCCGCGCGGACGACAGCCGCCGTGGCGACGGCCGCCGCGATGACGGCCGCCGCGATGACGCACCCGGCTCGCGCGCCGGCCGCACGCCGCAGCGCGCGCCGCGCTTGCGTGATGACCAGTACATTGCCCCGGCGACGCCGGCCGGCCGTTTCTACGATCCGTTCGAAGACGACGGCCCCGCCCCCGAATTCGCCCAAGAGCCCGACCACACCGCAGCATCCGACGACGCGCAGCAATCCGATTTCGCGCACGAAGCCGATGCAGATCACGACTGGGATGCCCCGCGCGAGCGCGCCGCCCCCCGCGTCGATGTCCGCAGCCGCCGTCCCCGCGAGCCGCGTCAAGCTGAAACCTTCACCGTCTTCGCCCCCTGCCCCCAAGGCCTGGAAGAAGCGCTGACCGCCGAAATGCAGGCCCTCGGCTACGAAGACGCCAAGGCAGGCCGGGCGGGCTGCTCATTCACGTCGGACTGGTCCGGCATCCAGCGCGCCAACCTGTACTCGCGTCTGGCCACCCGCATCCTGGTGCAGGTGGCGCACGCCGAGATCTCGCACGAAGACGACATCCTGGATCTGGCCCGCGATACGCCCTGGGAACGCTGGTTCGGCGCCGAACAGACGCTGCGTGTGGACACCTCGGCCATCAAGAGCCCGGTGCAGAGCCTGCAGTACTGCAACCTGCGCGCCAAGGACGGTATCTGCGACCGCCTGCGCGAACTCGAAGGCGAGCGCCCCAGCATCGACACGGTACGCCCCGATGCACGCGTACACCTTTTCCTGACGGGTCACACAGCCACGTTGTACCTGGACACCTCGGGCGAATCCCTGTTCAAGCGCGGCTGGCGCCTAGACAAGGGCGAGGCGCCACTGCGCGAAAACCTGGCCGCCGGCATGCTGGCGCTGGCGGGCTGGGATCCGGCGGCGCCGCTGCTGGATCCCTTCTGCGGCTCCGGCACCATCCTGATCGAAGCGGCCTGGATCGCGCTGGGCGTGCCCCCGGGCATCTCGCGCCCGTTCGGTTTCGAACGCCTGCGTGACCACGATGCGTACCGCTGGCGCGACCTTAAGGAAGACGCCCGCGCCCGCATCCTGCCGCAGCTGGACGCGCCTCTGGTAGGTTACGACCTCAATCCCCTGGCCATCGAATACGCCCGCAACAACGCCGAGCGCGCCTGGCTGACGGCCGACTCGATCCGTTTTGAAGTGGGCGATGCCCGCGACGTGGTGGCGCCCGCCGACCACGGCTGGATCGTCACCAACCCGCCTTACGGCGAGCGCATGGGCGCGGAGCAGGACGCCGACCTGTGGCGCGACTGGGCCACCTGCCTGAAGCGCAATTTCGCGGGATGGGAGCTGCACGTCATTACCAGCGACCTGACGCTGCCCAACCAGATGCGCTTGAAGCCCAAGCGGCGCGTCCCCTTGCACAACGGCGCGCTCGATTGCCGCCTGTTCGGCTTCGAGCTGGTGGCCGCCGGCTACCGCGACGCCTGAGCGCGTTCTGCCCCCTGCGGCACACGCCGCGGGGGCGCCCCTTCCTTGATTCCGCCAGCATCCCACGTTGTAAAAGCGCCGCAACATGCGGCGCCTATCTTTGCTTATGGTGCCCGGCCGCGCGGTTTTGGGGCATCATCAGCACCAAGGTGTTGCCAGGTTGCACCAGCTTGAATCGGCCTCTTGCATAGTTTCAGGGTAAACCCCTATAATCCGGGTTATCCCTAGTAGCAAACAACTGTGCAAGCCCGTGGAGGCTATTGTGATCAACCCGAACAACACCATTCGCCTGACCGACGAACTCGAGCGTCAACTGATGCTCCAGGCTATCGAAGAACAATTCCGCCCGCATCCGATGCGGGCGTTGGCTGCAGGCCTGCGCAAGCTGGCCCACGGCATCAAGGCTCTGGCCGGCAAGACGAGCGCCAAGAACGCGCATTCCGCTGCCTAAGCTGGGCCCAGGCTTTCGGGCCTAACGATTTTCCCCTTGGGGGCTGCATAGCCCCTTTTATAGACCCGCCCTCACCGGCGGGTTTTTTTTCGCGCGAAACGTGGGGGCAACAATTTATGGATAATACGCGTCCATGAATGACGCCCACCTCGACGAGACGCCCAATCGGCTGCGCCGGTTTGCCTGCATGATGTACGAAGCCGTCCTGCTGTTCGGCGTCGTGTTCCTCGCGGGTTACCTGCTGGATACCCTCACCCAAAGCCGCAATGCGCTGGAATTGCGGGCCGCCCGGCAGGCGTGGCTGTTCGTGGCGATCGGCGCCTACTTCGTGCTGTGCTGGCGCCGCCGCGGCCAGACGCTGCCCATGAAGACCTGGAACATCCGGCTGGTGGACCGACATGGCAACACGCCGTCGACCGGCCTGCTGATCCTGCGCTACATCCTGGCTTGGCCGCTGGTGCTGGCAGGCGCCGCCGTGGTCTGGGGCGCGGCGCTGGCCACCGGCTGGCCGTCCGTGGACATGTTCATCGTGGCGGCCCCCTTTGCCATCTTCATCTGGTCATGGTTTGACCCGGACGGTCAGTTTCTGCACGACCGGATTCTGGGCACGCGCCTGCGTAACGCGCCGCAGGCCAAGAAAGCGCGCTGACCGGCACGCTCGGCGGCGCGCGGCCGGCATCGCCGTTTGATGCTTGCCAAGCCGCCCGCTATTTCGCGCGCCTGTTCAGAAAGATGACAGCCGCACGCCCGGACAATGAGGCCCCATTTAATTTACGGCTTCATTCTCACCATGCGCGCATTCCTTTCCCGCCTGTCGCTGGCCTTCGCCAGCGCGCTGTTGTTCCTGCACGCAGGCGCGTCCGCCCAAAACGCATCGGCCCAGCAGGAAATCGAAGCGGCTTCAAAGGCCGCCTTCGCCGCCGCCCGGCAAGGGCCGACCGACGTGACACTGGGCGACCAGGCCACGCTGAAGCTGCCCCAGACCATGTTCTTCGTGCCGCGCCCGCAGGCCGACCGGTTGATGCAGGCCTATGGCAACGGCAAGGATCCTTCTCTGCTGGGCGTCGTGATGCCCAAGAGCGACGACGAGGATTGGGTCGTCACTGTCAATTTCGACAAGGCCGGCTACATCAAGGACGACGACGCCCGCAACTGGAACGTCAACGAACTGCTGGACAGCCTGCGTGAAGGCACCGAGGCGTCCAACGAGGAACGCAAGAAGCGCGGCTTTCCGGAGCTGACGGTGGGCGGCTGGGTGGAGGCGCCCAAGTACGACAGCAACACGCAGCGCCTGGTCTGGTCGGTGGCCGCCAAGCACAAGGACGCCGCCGCGGAGGAAGACGCCACGGTCAACTACAACACCTACGCGCTGGGCCGCGACGGCTACATCACCCTGGACCTGATCACCGAAAAGAACAAGGTGCCCACGGACAAGGCCGCCGTGCTGGCGCTGCTGGACAACCTGCACTACGTGGAAGGCAAGCGCTACGCCGATTTCGATGCCTCGAGCGACAAGGTCGCCGAGTATGGCCTGGCGGCTCTGGTGGCGGGCGTCGCCGCCAAGAAGCTCGGTCTGTTTGCGGTGATCGCGGCTTTCCTGGCCAAGTTCGCCAAGGTCGGCATCCTGGCCGCGGCAGCGCTGGGCGGCGGGCTGTGGAAGCGCCTGAAGGGCAAGAAGGCCACCGGGCAGTCCTGATCCGCTGGACGGGTGGTGCGCGTGCGCCTGCCTGGCCGCGCGCGCCGTCACAACCGCGTCATGGATTCGTCACGCGCGCGTCATCGGTAGGTGGTCTCATTCTCAAGCATGACCACAGCCCACAGGGAAGCGACCGTGAACGAGATCCAACCGACGCACTGGCGCGCCCTGTGGATTTCCGATATTCACCTGGGCACTGCCGGGTGCAAGGCGGAATTCCTGCTCGATTTTCTGGATCACAACGACTCGGACACGCTGTACCTGGTCGGGGACATCGTCGATGGCTGGCAGTTGCGCAAGCACTGGCACTGGCCCCGCGCGCACAACGACGTGATCCAGCGCATCCTGCGCAAAGCCCGCAATGGCACTCGCGTGGTGTTCATCCCGGGCAACCATGACGAATTCGCCCGCGAGTTCGCCGGATTCGCCTTTGGCGACATCGAGGTCCTGGACGAGGACGTGCACGTCACGGCCAAGGGGCTGCGGCTGCTGGTGCTGCACGGGGACCAGTTCGACGGCGTCATCCAGCACAGCCGCTGGCTGGCGCACCTGGGCGATGGGCTCTACCAGTTTGCGTTGTGGGTCAACCACCATTTCAACCGCCTTCGCCACCGGCTGGGCATGCATTACTGGTCCCTGTCCCAGTACCTGAAGCACAAGGTCAAGAACGCGGTGTCGTTCATCACCGACTTCGAGGAGGCGCTGGCCGGCGAAGCCCGGCGGCGTGGACTGGACGGCGTGGTCTGCGGCCACATCCACAAGCCCGAACTGCGCGACGTGAGCGGCATCCTGTACTGCAACGACGGCGACTGGGTCGAAAGCCTGTCGGCGCTGGCAGAGACGCACGACGGCCAGCTCCAGCTTCTGGACTGGGCGGTGCTGCAGGCCGAACGCCAGCGCGACCCGGCCAACCGCCCGCCGCGGTCCCTGACGCTGCCCGCCCTGCCCTCCGCGCTGCGCCGGCAAGGCAAGCATCCGTGATAACCCGTATGCGTCCCCGTTACGCAACGGGGATATTGCAGTTCACGCCCCTCTAGGTCATGCTTGCACCTGAGTAACGGGCGATATGACCCGTTCACGCCGCAACATGCTTACAACATAGGGCCATGAACGACCAATATCAGGCGCTCTACCAATCATTCCGCTGGCTGGTGCCCACCCAGTTCAACATCGCGGAAGCGTGCTGCCACCGCTGGGCATCCAGCAGTCCGGATGCGCGGCGCATTGCCATCTACTACGAAGATGAGTCCGGCAACCGCGAGGTCTGGACCTTCGCCCGCCTGGCGGAAGCCGCCAATCAGCTCGCCAACGGCCTGGTGAAAATGGGCGTGGGCAAGGGCGACCGGGTCGGTGTGGTTTTGGGGCAACGCCCGGAAACCGTGGTCGCTCATATGGCCATCTACAGCGTCGGCGCGGTGGTCCTGCCCCTGTCGGCGCTCTTCGGCCCCGAAGCGCTGCAAAGCCGTCTGTGCGATGCCGAAGCCCGCGTCGCCATCGTCGACCACGCCTCCAGCGCCAATTTGCTGGCCGTCACCGAACACTGTCCCGCCCTGCAGCAGGTCATTGGCATCGGCTTCGCCGACGAACGTGTGCTGCCATGGCGCAGCCTGCTGGCCCGCCAGCCCAACGAATTCAAGGCCGTGCAGACCCGTTCGTCGGATCCGGCCATCCTGCTTTACACCTCCGGCACCACCGGCGCCCCCAAGGGCGCGCTGCTGCCCCACAGCGTGTTGATCGGCAACCTGCCGGGCTTCGTCGCCTCGCAGGACTGGTTTCCCAAGCCTGCCGACGTGTTCTGGTCGCCGGCCGATTGGGCCTGGACCGGCGGCATGATGGACGCCCTGCTGCCCACGCTGTATTTCGGCCACCCCATCGTGGGCACGCGCGGACGCTTTTCCGTGGAACGCGCCTTCGAACTGCTGGAACGTTATCAGGTCACCAATACGTTCCTCTTCCCCACCGCGCTGAAGATGATGATGAAGGCGGTGCCAGAGCCCCGCCAGCGCTACCAGCTTGCCTTGCGCGCCATCATGAGCGCCGGCGAAAGCGTGGGCGAGACGGTGTTCGATTGGTGCCGGACGGCGCTGGGCGTGACGCCCAACGAAATGTTCGGCCAGACCGAAATGAACTACGTGGTGGGCAACAGCAACAAACGCTGGCCCGCCAAACCCGGCTCGATGGGCCGCCCGTATCCCGGCCACCACGTGGCGGTGCTGGACGACGACGGCACGCCGGTCGCGCCGGGCGCCACGGGCGAGATCGCGGTCAACCGGCTGGACATCCACGGCTTTCCGGACCCGGTCATGTTCCTGGGTTACTGGCGCAACGAGGCCGCCACGCTGGCCAAGTTCAAAGGCGACTGGTGCCTGACGGGCGACCTCGCCACCGTCGATGAGGACGGCTACCTCTGGTATGCGGGCCGCGCCGACGACGTTTTCAAGTCGGCCGGCTACCGGATCGGCCCGGGTGAAATCGAAAGCTGCCTGGTTGGCCACCCGGCCGTGGCCAATGCCGCCGTGGTGCCCAAGCCGGACGCCGAGCGCGGTGCGGTGGTCAAGGCCTTTGTGGTGCTGACGCCGGAATTTGCCCTCCGGGACCGAGGCGAAATCACCGAAAACCTTCAGGAGCACGTGCGCGAGCGCCTGGCGCCGTACGAATACCCGAAGGAAATCGAATACGTGGACGAACTGCCCATGACCACCACGGGCAAGATCCAGCGGCGCATCCTGCGCGAGCGTGAAGCAGAACGCGCGCAGGCCAGCGCGCCCCAGACCGACGTTGGCGCGCCCGTTGCCGCCCCGGCGCGGCAAACGGAGACCTAGGCATGGCCATTTACCAGCTCAACGACCTGATCCCTCGCATCGACCCGCAGGCCTACGTGGCCGACAGCGCCGACCTCATCGGCAACGTCACGCTGGAAGCCGGCGTCAGCATCTGGTCGCATGTATCGATCCGCGCCGACAACGACGCCATCCTGATCCGCGAAGGCACCAACATCCAGGAATCCAGCGTCCTGCACGTCGACGCGGGCTGTCCCATGACCATCGGCCCGAACGTCACCGTCGGCCACCAGGCCATGCTGCACGGCTGCACCATCCACGAAGGGGCGCTGGTCGGCATGCAGGCGATCGTCCTGAACAATGCCGTCATCGGCCGCAACTGCCTGATCGGCGCCGGGGCGATCATCCCCGAAGGCCGGGTCATTCCGGACAATTCGCTGGTCATCGGCATTGGCAAGATCGTGCGGGAGCTTTCCGCCGAGGAAATCGCCAACATGCACAAGAACACCGCCCATTACGTGGCGCGCGGCCAACAGTACAAGACGGCCCTGAAACGCATCGGCTGACGGCTCCCCCGAGGGCCCCCGCAAGTGCCCCAACCCCTGCTGCCAGCAGGGGGAATACCCCCCCACGATCGGCTAACATTCCGCTATGACCGATCAGCTCAAAAAATACCTTACCGAAGACCGCAGCGTCCGCGTCCAAGCGGTGCGCCTGTCTGACACGTGGAAGGCCGTCCAGGCCAACCACGATTACCCGCCCGCCATCACCGACCTGCTGGGTGAATTGGTGGCGGCATCCACCCTGCTCGCCGCCAACATCAAGTTCGATGGCTCGCTGGTGCTGCAGATCCAGGGCGACGGCCCCATCGCCCTGCTGGTGGTGGAATGCCGCTCGGACCTAAGCCTGCGCGCCACCGTCAAGATGCGCGAAGGCCACGAGGTACCCAGCACCGGCGACATGCAAAGCCTGTTGAACCCCGGCGGCAATGGACGCTTCATCGTGGTGCTGGACCCGCAGCGCAAGCTGCCCGGCCAGCAGGCCTACCAAGGCATCGTGCCGCTCGAGGGCGAGACCGTCGCCGAAGCCCTGCAACACTACATGAAGGCCTCGGAGCAACTGGATACGCGCCTGTGGCTGTCGGCCGACGCCGACCACGCGGCCGGCATGCTGCTGCAGCGCCTGCCGCACCACGGCGGCGGCGAGACCGACCGCGCCCTGACCGAACAGGTGGCCGCCGAGACCTGGGAACGCATCAACGCCCTGGCCGGCACGCTTAAGCGCGACGAAATCCTGGCCACCGACATCGACACGCTCATCCACCGCCTGTTCTGGGAAGAAACGCTCATCGCCTTCGACCCCCAGCCGGTGAGCTGGCACTGTCCCTGCACTCGCGAGCGCGTGGCGAACATGCTGCGTTCGCTGGGCGAAGCAGAGGTCAACAGCATCCTGGAAGAGCGCGGCCAGGTCGACGTGGCCTGCGATTTCTGCGGCAAGCCCTACAAGTTCGATTCGGTCGACTGCGCGGCGCTGTTCTCGGCGAGCCAGACGTCCTCCGGAGATGAGCCTCCCACCGTGCATTGATGATTGATGCGTCCCGGCGGCAAGCCCGCCGGAACGTTTTTGTCACGCCGGATTGTCCTTATCGACAGGCGGTCATGGGCGCGCCACACTGCGCAGCCATGACCGCCTTAATTTTTTCTTGCGACTTACGCACCGTACGCCGGCAACACGGGGCCGCCGCCCTCGAGTTCGCCGTGGCAGGCGCCATCGTGCTGCTGCTGGGCCTGCTGTGCGTCGAGGCCGCGCGGTGGCACGGCGCGCGCCAGATGGCGCACCTGGCGCTGATGGAAGCGGCGCGCGCCGGCGCCACGGGCCATGGCGACCCGGCCCGGCTGCGAGCGGCCTTTCTGCAGGCGTTGCTGCCGCTGCATGCGAGCGCCAGCGGCCCGGCCGGCGCCATTGAACGGCGGGATGGCGCGATGGCAGCACTGAAGGCATTGATGGGGGCCCCGTCCTGGCGCATTGAAGTGCTGCGGCCCGACGACCAGTCGTTCCGCGAGCACGGGCGGCCGGACTTGCAGGTGGCTGGCGCGCCGGGCCTACGGACCATCGACAACGGCTACCAGGACCTGCAGCATGCCCGCCGACCACCACGCCCGGGCGGCCAGGACATCTTCCTGGCCAACACGCTCAAGCTGCGCCTGACGTATCTGCACAAGCCGCTGCTGCCGCCGTTGCGGGCACTGCTTGCCTTGCTGGGCCGGCAGGATGGCACGTATATCGGCCACGCGCTGACCCAGGGCCTGCTGCCCATCGTGGTCGAACTGGAACACGAAATGCACACGCATCCGGTCGACTGGGCGCGCAAGCGGCCCCATCCGGAAGGCGTGGTGTACGGGGAGTGCCGGCAGTTGCGCTGCGGCTCAGGTTAGGCGGGCACGCCGCCCGGTCAAAAAAACCGCCGGGCATCACTGCCTGGCGGTGGAATTTGAATTGTTGGCGCCGGTCGTGGCGGCGGGTCTGGCAGGCGTTGCCGACGCGGGCCGGGGCGTGGCCGTCGTCGAAGCAGGCCGGGTCGTGGGCGCGGCCGACGCAGGCCGGGCAGCCGGCGCATTTGCGCGCGCCGGGGTGCCGGTTACGGCTGGCTTGGGCGGCGCTTCGGCGGAAAGCGAGGCGCCGGCGGGCGGCTGGGTATTCTGGGGCAGGATGTGCACGAACACTTCGCCGTCCCGCATCATGCCCAGCTCTCCGCGCGCCCGCTCCTCGATGGCTCCCGATCCGCCTTCCAGATCGCGCACTTCGGCCTCAAGCGCGGCATTGCGCGCGCGCAGGCCTTCGTTGGTCTCGCGCTGCTCCGCCACCTGGCGTTGCAGATCCCAGACCTTGAACCAGCCGCCCTTACCCAGCCACAGCGGGTATTGGATCAAGCCTAGCAGCACGAACAGCACCAGGAACAACAGGCGCATACGCGGGAACCTCAACTGTCGTGGCGTGGATGCGGCCCTGGCAAGACGCCGGGGCCGCGCTTCTTATCAACGCAGGTTGTAGAAAGCTTCCAGGCCGGGGTACGACGCCACTTCAGCCAGCTCTTCTTCGATGCGCAGGAGCTGGTTGTACTTGGCCATGCGATCCGAGCGCGACAGCGAGCCGGTCTTGATCTGCATCGCGTTGGTCGCCACGGCGATGTCGGCGATGGTCGAGTCTTCGGTTTCGCCCGAACGGTGCGAGACGACGGCGGTGTAACCGGCGCGCTTGGCCATTTCGATGGCGGCAAACGTTTCGGTCAGCGTGCCGATCTGGTTGATCTTGATGAGGATCGAGTTGGCGACGCCCTTCTGGATGCCTTCACGCAGGATCTTGGTGTTGGTGACGAACAGGTCGTCGCCCACCAGCTGAACCTTCTTGCCGAGCTGGTCGGTCAGGAGCTTCCAGCCTTCCCAGTCGTTTTCGGCCATGCCGTCTTCGATTGAGATGATCGGGTACTTGTCGCACCACGTGGCCAGCAGGTTCGTGAACTCTTGCGAGGACAGCGAGATGCCGCCTTCGCCGGCCAGCGTGTACTTGCCGTCGCGGTAGAACTCGGAGCTGGCGCAGTCCAGACCCAGGGCGATCTGCGTGCCCGGCTCGTAGCCGGCTTCGGTGATGGCCTTCAGGATGAGCTGGATGGCGGCTTCGTGGCTGGGAACGTTGGGCGCGAAACCGCCCTCGTCGCCCACGGCGGTGGACATGCCCTGGCCGTGGATCAGCTTCTTGAGCATGTGGAAGACTTCAGCGCCCCAGCGCAGGGCTTCGCGGAAGCTGCCGGCGCCCACCGGCAGGATCATCAGTTCCTGCAGGTCCAGCGTGTTGTTGGCGTGCGCGCCGCCGTTGATGACGTTCATCATCGGGACGGGCATGCTCATGGGGCCGCTGCCGCCGAAATAGCGGTACAGGGACAGGCCCGATTCGTCGGCGGCGGCGCGGGCCACGGCCATGCTGGCTGCCAGGATGGCGTTGGCGCCCAGGCGCTCCTTGGACTCGGTGCCATCCAGTTCGATCAGGGTGCGATCGACGAACGTCTGTTCCTGCGCGTCCAGGCCCATCAGGGCTTCGGAGATTTCGGTATTGAGGTTTTCAACGGCGCGCAGCACGCCCTTGCCCAGATAACGGCCCTTGTCGCCGTCACGAAGTTCGATGGCTTCGCGGGCGCCGGTGGACGCGCCCGACGGCACGGCCGCACGGCCCATGGCGCCGGATTCCAGCAGCACATCGCATTCCACGGTGGGGTTGCCGCGCGAATCCAGAATCTCGCGGCCGATGATGTCGACGATTGCACTCATGACTTTACATTCCCTGAACGATAAACATATTCATGACGGCCGCGCCTTCGCGGGCATTGCGGGCACGGCGGTACTGCCAGGAATCGTAGAACGCCTGCGCCGCGGCCATGGACGGAAATTCCATGACGACGGTACGGCCGGGTTCACGCCCCTCAAGGTGCTTGGATTCGCCGCCGCGCACCAGGATCTTGGCATCGTACGCGCGCATCGCGAGCGTGGACAGACGCTTGTAGTCCTCGTACTGCGCAGGCTTGGTCACTTTGACGTCGGCGATGAGATAAGCACTCATGGGGTTCCTTCAGAGCAGTTGCGTTGGTTGGGGGCTGACGCCGGATACAACGCCGCCGCCAGTGTCGCGCAAGGCGCACGGGCGACGCATATCCGATGCTAATCGGTTGTATCCGAAAGAAGCGCCGCCGTATAGGGCGGCGCTGGGGAAACGGCCCGCGGCCCCGAGGATCCGCTTACGGAACTCAGGACCGCGGACGCGCATCAGGCCTCCTGGCCGCGGCGAGCCTTCTGCTCGATGGCGGCGCGGATGTAGCTGGAGAACAGCGGATGGCCGTCGCGCGGGGTGGACGTGAACTCCGGGTGGAACTGGACGCCGACGAACCACGGGTGGTTGGGCAGTTCCATCATTTCGGGCAGGTTCTCGGTCGGCGTGCGGGCGCTGATCACCATGCCGGCTTCTTCCAGGCGCGGCACGTAGACGTTGTTGACCTCGTAGCGGTGACGGTGACGTTCGTTCACTTCGTCGCCATAGATGGTCTGCGCGCGGGTGCCGGCCTTGATCGGCACGCGTTGCGCGCCCTTGCGCATGGTGCCGCCCAGGTCGGACGAGTTGTCGCGCTTTTCGACCTTGCCTTCGCGGTCCATCCACTCGGTGATGAGTGCAACCACCGGGTGCGGTGCGGAGGGATCGAATTCGGTGCTGTTGGCGCCGCCCAGGCCGGCGACGTGACGGGCGAATTCGATGACCGCCAGCTGCATGCCCAGGCAGATGCCCAGGTACGGCACGCCGTTTTCACGGGCGTAGCGGATGGCGGCGATCTTGCCTTCGGTGCCGCGCTTGCCGAAGCCGCCCGGAACCAGAATGGCGTCCAGGTGCTTCAACTGGTCGGTGCCGCGGGTTTCGATGTCTTCCGAGTCGATGTACTCGATGTTGATCTTCGAGCGCGTGTGGATCCCGGCGTGAACCAGGGCTTCCGTCAGCGACTTGTACGACTCGGTCAGGTCGACGTACTTGCCGACCATGCCGATGGTGAGCTGGTGCTCGGGGTGTTCCAGCGCTTCGACCAGGTTGTCCCACATGGACAGGTCGGCCGGCGGCGGGGTCAGGCCCAGGGCTTCGCAGACGATGTTGTCCACGCCTTGCTTGTGCAGCATGGCGGGGATCTTGTAGATGGAGTCGGCGTCCCAGACGGAAATGACCGCGTCCAGGGGCACGTTCGAGAACATCGAGATCTTGGCGCGCTCGTCGTCCGGAATACGGCGGTCGGCGCGGCACAGCAGCGCGTTCGGGTAGATGCCGATTTCGCGCAGTTTCTGCACCGAGTGCTGCGTGGGCTTGGTCTTCAGTTCGCCGGCGGAGGCGATGAAGGGCACCAGCGTCAGGTGCACGAAGGCCGCGTTGTTGCGGCCCATGCGCAGGCTCATCTGGCGGGCGGCCTCGAGGAACGGCAGCGACTCGATGTCGCCGACCGTGCCGCCGATTTCGACGATGGCAACATCGGTGTTGCCATTCCAGCCGGCTTCGGCGCCACGGGCGATGAAGTCCTGGATTTCGTTCGTGATGTGGGGAATCACCTGGACGGTCTTGCCCAGGTAGTCGCCACGGCGCTCCTTGCGCAGCACGGATTCGTAGATCTGGCCGGTGGTGAAGTTGTTCACCTTGTGCATGCGAGCGGAAATGAAGCGCTCGTAGTGGCCCAGGTCCAGGTCGGTTTCGGCGCCGTCTTCAGTGACGAACACTTCACCGTGCTGGAAGGGGCTCATCGTGCCCGGATCGACGTTGATGTAGGGGTCGAGCTTCAGCATGGTGACCTGCAAACCACGCGACTCGAGAATGGCAGCAAGCGACGCAGCGGCGATGCCCTTGCCCAGGGAAGACACCACACCGCCGGTGACAAATACGTATTTGGTCATCGTAATGAGCACCCGGGACGAGCGGGCGCGTGCGGGAAATTTGGATTATAGCCGGGCGACGCGACTTGTTTGGGTTTTCCCCTAGCGCCGTGCGGGTAACAATTGGCTGCACTCGGCAAGGCAACGCTGCGAGCCGCGCCGCGCGCACGTGCTATGGTCGCTCCCTATTTTTCGACCGCCGCCTTCCCGGCAGCGCCCTCCGTTCTTCACCCTCGCGCTGATGACCGACTCCACCCGTCCTGCCTATTCCCTTGCCTGGCGCATCGCTGTCGCCGCCGTTCTGCTGCGGCTGGCTTATTCCGTGCTGGTGCAGGCCTACACGTTGATGACGCCGTTGCCCTACGGCGACCAGATCCGCGCGAGCTACATGCAGCCGCCGGTGCTGGCCCCGCTGCTGGCCACCCTGGTGTCGACCCTGCTGGTCGTGGGCCTGACCGCCTGGTGCACGACGCGCCAGTGGCTCGCCCGGCACGATGCCGCGACCGTGAATCAGCCCGGCAGGATGCTGGCTACGTTCCTGGCCCTGCAGGCGCTCTACACGCTGTGCCTGTCCAGCGGCGTCGGCATTGCACAGAACGTGCTCATGATCGGCACGTTCAAGAGCGGCTCCTGGCTCGAGGAAGTGTTTGGTCTGGGCATCGTGGGCCGGTCCATCGCGATCAACCTGATGATCCGCGCCGTCACGATCGTGCTGGAGGTCGTCGGCATCTGGGTGGCGTTGCGCATTGCCGCGTGGACGGCAGGGCCCACCGGCCCCGGCGCCGGCCTTACGCTGACGCGGCGGCATGTGGCATGGATTTGCGGCCTGACCGTCCTGATCTGGCAGACCAGCTTCTCCATCATGCTCGGCGGCTTTCTGCAGATGCAGACGCTGGAAGCGGGATGGGCCGAGTACGCGCTGGGCTATTGGGTATTGCCAGTCGCGCTGCTGGCGCTGGTCACGATCGTGTGCCTGAAGCTGCTACCCCGCGCCTTTGAATACGCCGGCACCGGCCGGGCCGTGGCGCTGGGCAGCCTTGCGTTCTGGTTCGCGCAGGTGCTGGGCCTGGGCGCCGGTCTCATCATCCTCAAGTCCATGACCTGGGAGCAGTTGGCATGGGCCGCCCAATCACCGGCGTCCGCCGCGCTGGTGCTGCTGGCCTACGGCGCATTGCTGTCGCTGGGTTGCCTGGTGGCCACGCGCCTGCTCTACCGCAATCAAGGCGGGTCCGTGCGATAGCCTCAACCGCGCGCCATGAAAAAAAGGCCACGGCGTCATGCGTCGTGGCCTTTCTGCTTTGCGCCGGGCGCCGCCGGCATCAATGCAACGTCAGATCGCTGCGCAACGCAGCGTCAACCACGCCAGCGCCTCACCCTCGACCAGCGGCGACAGGCGTTCGAACACCGTCTTGTGATAGTCGTTCAGCCAGTCGATCTCGTCCTCGCGCATCAGCGAAGGCTCGATGCAGCGCGTGTCGATCGGGCACATCGTCAGCGTTTCGAAGCACAGGAATTCGCCCAGCTCCGAGGTCAGCCAGCTGCGGTTGGCAACCAGGTTCTCGATGCGCACGCCCCAGCGGCCCGGACGGTAGATGCCCGGCTCGTTGGACGTGATCATGCCGGGTTCCATGGCCGTGTGCGGGCCCGGCATCGCGCGATACGAGATGACCTGCGGGCCTTCGTGCACGTTCAGGAAATAGCCCACGCCGTGACCCGTGCCGTGTCCGTACTCCGCGCCGCCTTCCCAGATGGGCGCACGCGCGATGGCGTCCAGCATGGGCGACGGCGTGCCGCGCGGGAACGATGTGCGCGACAGCGCGATCATGCCCTTGAGCACCAGCGTGAAGTCGACCTTCTGGTCCGCGCTGGGCGTGCCAACCGCCACCACGCGCGTGATGTCGGTGGTGCCGCCACGGTACTGGCCGCCCGAGTCGATGAGCAACAGGCCGTCGCCCTCGATCGTGGCGTGCGATTCGGGCGTGGCGCGGTAATGCGGCATCGCGCCGTTGGCATTGAAGCCCGCGATGGTGGCGAAGCTGGGGCAGACGTAGGCGGGACGGCGCGCGCGGGCGGCCGTGATCTGCTCGTCGATGGTCAGTTCGGTAATGGTTTCCTTGCCCAGCGCGCCTTCGAACCAGGCGAAGAATTCGCACAGCGCGGCGCCGTCCTGCGCCATCGCCTGGCGCACGTTGGCCAGCTCTGCGTCGGTCTTGCGCGACTTGAGCAGCGTGGACGGGTTGATGGCTTCCACGCGCGGCACGGCCGGGTCCATGGCATGGAAAACGCCGCAGGTGACGCGGACCGGATCGATCAGCAGCTTCTGATCCTGTTCCAGCGAAGCCAGCGCATCCGCCGCCTGGGCATAGTCCGCCACTTCGACACCGTCCGCGGCCAGAGTGGCGCGCAGGTCGTCGTCGATCTTGCCATCGGCCACGAACAGCGTGGCGTGATCCAGGCCGATCAGCGCATGGCCGACGAAGACGGGGTTGTAGTCCACGTCCGCGCCGCGCAGGTTGAACAGCCAGGCGATGTCGTCGAGCGTGCAGATGAAATGCACGTCCGCGCCGTGCTTGCGCATCGCGTCGCGCACCTGCGCCAGCTTGTCTGCGCGCGTCACGCAGGCTTCGGGCGCCACGTGTTCATAAATTTTGGCGTCCGGCAGGCCGGCGCGGTCGTTCCAGACTTCGTCCAGCAGGTCTTCGCGGATTTCCAGCACGGCGCCGGACGTTGCCGCTGCAGCCGACAAGGCGCGGAAGGCGCCCAGGCCCAGCACCGCGCCGTCCACGCCGATGACGTCGCCCGCGCCGGTATTGGCGGCCAGCCAGTCGACATGGCCAGGCGTCGATGCCAGCGCAATCTTCATCAGCTGCACGCCGGTGCCGGCGAGCTGCGCTTCGGCCTGCACCCAGTAGCGGCTGTCCACCCACAGACCAGCGAAGTCCGCTGTGACCACCAGCGTGCCCACCGAGCCCGTGAAACCCGACAGCCAGCGCCGCCCTTGCCAGCGGGCCGGCAGGTATTCGGACAGGTGCGGGTCCGAGGAAGGTACGACGTAGGCGGTCAGACCGCGGCGGCTCATGGCCTGCCGCAATTGGGCAATACGGGCGTCGGTGCTAGACATGGGAGATGGGATCCTTAGCGCAACATGAAAGACATGGCGCCCAGGCTGTTCAGCGTACGGATGGCGGACTGCATGCTATCCGTGGTGAATCGCAAGGTGACGCCGTCCACGCGTTCGAGCGTGGGCCACATGCAGAACAGGTCGGCCAGTGCCGCGCTCTGCGTCTGCAACCGGCATTCTATAGGCGCGGGAATGACGAAAGGAACGGCTTTCTTGTCGCCGCCGCGCTTGAAGTTGCGCACGGCGGTTTCGGCGGCCGCAGCAATCGCGCGGCGTGACGCGGCGGGCGACAGCGTTACGCCGCTGCCCTGCCCGTGCGCGACTTTGGTCTGCACCCATTCGGCGCCGGGGAACGTATCGCGGGTTTCCGCGATAAACACATCGTCGCCGGTGCCCAGGATGACGGGCACGCCCAGTTCGCCGGCCAGCGCGCCGTACAGGCCCGCTTCGCCCAGCTCCATGCCGTTGATGACGACGCGGGCGAACGCGAAGCTGTTGATGGTGTGGGCCAGGATGCCGCGCCCCTGCGAGCGCGAGTGGTAGCCGATCATGAAGACGGCGTCGCACGCTTCTTCCAGCCCGCCCATCATGCCCAGGTAGCGCGGCTTGCCCAGCACCAGTCGGGCGCGCTCGTCCAGGCCGTCGGGCAGCAGGTTGCGAAAGCCGCCGTGCGAATCGTTGACCAGAATCTCTTCGGCGCCGCCCGCAATGGCGCCCTGCACGGCCGCGTTGGCCTCGGCGGTCATCCAGGCGCGCGCGCGCTCGTATTCGCCATTGCCGGCGCGGACCTGCTCGGGATGGAAGACGCCGGCGACGCCTTCGATATCGGTGGAAATCAGGATCTTCATGAAAGGGGCCTTGAAAGTGTTCAGAGTTCGGTGTCGGAGAGCCACTGGCGCCAATCGGGCGCGGCGTGGCGGATGCAATCGCGGTGGTTCCCGTCGCGCCCGGTCACGCTTTCGGCGTGCCACAGCGCGGCAATGATGGCCTGTTCGCAGGCTTCGGCGGCGGCCTCGAAGAGCGGATCGATGCGGGCCTCGTGCAACATGGCGATCGCGGGCATGGGCGACTCGGCGAGCTGCGGAATCGTGTATGCCGTCGAAAACGCCAGCGCAATGTCGCCGCTGCCGTGGCCGAACACCGAGCCGGTGCGCGCCAGCCCCGCGCCCGCGCGCAGCGACAGCCGGCGCAACTGCCGAGAATCGAGCGGCGCGTCGGTGGCCACCAGCAGGATGATCGATCCCTTCTCGGGCGCGATCACCGCGTTTTCGCCTTGCTGCGCCAGCTTGCCGTCAAGCTGGTCCGCCAGCCGGCGGCCAAACGGCCTGCCCGCCACCGTCAGGTTGGGCAAACGGCCGAAGTTGGAAAGCACCAGCGCGCCCACGGTGTACTGCGGTCCGTCCTTGATCCGCGCAACGCGCGAAGCCGAGCCGATGCCGCCCTTGAACGAAAAGCTGGACATGCCCCGGCCGGCGCCAACGGCGCCCTGCGCGAATCGCTTGCCGGCGGCGGTCAGCGCGTCGGCGTAATGCGATTCCTGGACCGCCATCGCCTGGATGTCGTTCAGGAACCCGTCGTTGCACTCGAAGACCAGCGGATTCACGGTCGCCATGCCGCGGCCGATGCCGGGATTGGCCGCGACCGCGGCGCGGATCTGCGCATTGGCCACGGTGCCCACGCCGAACGTGTTGGTCAGCCCGATCGGCGTTTCCAGCACGCCCAGTTCCTGCACCTGAACCAGGCCGGTGCTTTTGCCGAAGCCGTTCAGCACGGTGGCCGCGGCCGGCGTCTTGTCCAGAAAGGCATCGCCGCCATGCGTGCGCACGACGGTCACGCCGGTCTGCAGCGGGCCCTCGGCCAGCGTGCAATGGCCAACGGTGACGTCACCCACGTCGCAGATCGAGCCCAGCGGCCCCGACGGCAGTACGCCGATACGCGGAATGTCCAGCGCTTGTTTGTCCATGTTCGTCTACGTGTCGCCACGCTCCAGAATGCAAAACGCCGCCACCCTGGGTCCGGGGCACGCGCTGGCAGGCGCGTGGCGGACGGAGGCGGCGGCGGAAAAATCGCCCTCCACGCCGGCCCTCGCAAGAGGCCCGGCGGCAGGTTTACTTGCGGTCGATCTTGGGATCGAGCGCGTCGCGCAGGCCGTCGCCCAGCAGGTTGAACGCCAGCACCGTCAGGAAGATCGCCAGCGCCGGGAAGATCGCGACGTGCGGTGCGATGACCATGTCGGCGCGCGCTTCGTTCAGCATTGCGCCCCACTCCGGCGTGGGAGGCGAAGCGCCCATGCCCAGGAACGACAGGCTGGCGGCCGTGATGATCGAGGTGCCGATCCGCATCGTGCCGTACACCACGATCGGCGAGATCGTGCCGGGCAGGATGTGGCGCATGATGATCGTCCAGTCGGACGCGCCCACGCTCTTGACGGCTTCGACGTACGTCATCTGCTTGATCGACAGCGTGTTGCCGCGCACCAGGCGGGCAAACGCGGGCACGCTGAACACGGCCACAGCCACGATCACGTTGACCATGCTGGAACCCAGGATGGCGACCACGCCGATGGCCAGCAGCATGCCGGGGAACGCCAGCAGCACGTCAGAGATACGCATCGTGATGCGTTCCCACCAGCCTTCGTAGTAGCCGGCCATCAGACCCATGAAGGTGCCGACGATGGCGCCCATGGCGACCGACAGGAAGCCAGCGGCCAGCGAGATGCGCGCGCCCATGACGATGCGGCTGAAGATGTCGCGGCCCAGCGAATCCACGCCCAGCCAGTGCGTCAGCGACGGACCGGCGTTCAGCGCGTCATAGTCGAAGAAGTTCTCCGGATCGAACGGCACGATCCACGGCGCAAAGGCCGCGACGATGACCAGCAGCAGGACGAAGAGGCCGGCGCCGACCGCAAGCTTCTGCTTCTTGAACTTGCGCCAGAACTCGGTGGCGGGCGTGCGCACGTCGTTCTTGGGGACGGCGGCGATGGTCGCGGCGGGTGTCGTATTGCTCATGGCCGCCTCACTTGTAACGGATGCTGGGATTGATGACGCCATAGAGCACGTCGACAATCAGGTTGATCAGGATGAATTCCAGCGAGAACAGCAGCACGAGGCCCTGGATCACCGGATAGTCGCGCTGGGTCACGGCGTCCACCAGCAGGCGGCCAAGGCCGGGCCAGTTGAACACGGTCTCGACCACGATCGAGCCGCCCAGCAGGAAGCCGAACTGCAGGCCCATCATGGTCACGACGGGAATCAGCGCATTGCGCAGCGCGTGCTTGATGATCACGCGGCGCTCGGACAAGCCCTTGGCGCGGGCGGTGCGCACGAAGTCTTCCTGCACGACTTCGACGAACGAGGCCCGCGTGAAACGCGCCATCACGGCAGCCACCGCGGCGCCCAGCGTGATGGAAGGAAGAATGTAGTGTTGCCAGGTCGATGCGCCCACGGTGGGGAGCCAGCCCAGGTTCACCGAGAAGATCTGCATCAGCATCATGCCCAGCGCGAACGCGGGGAACGAGATGCCGGACACCGCCAGCGTCATGCCGAGACGGTCAGGCCAGCGATTGCGCCATACCGCCGACACGATGCCGATGATCATGCCGAAGCCGACTGACCACACCATGCTCGCAAGGGTGAGCCACAGGGTGGGCATGAAACGGTCGGCGATTTCGGTCGAGACGGGGCGCTTGGTGCGCAGCGAGGTCCCGAGGTCGCCCTGCAGCATGTGGCTGAAGTAGCGCACGAACTGCTGCGGCAGGGGCAGATCCAGCCCAAGTTCCTTGCGCACGAGCTCGACGGTTTGCTGGTCGGCCTCGGGGCCAGCGGCCAGCCGTGCCGGGTCGCCCGGAAGCATGTGCACAAACAGGAACACGACCACCGCTACCAGCAGCAGCGTGGGGATCATGCCCAGAAGACGTTTGACGATGTAGGTCAGCATTGAAATTCCTGCAACATCGGCGGGGACACCGCGTCCCCGCCGTATGTGGCCTTACAAGGGCCCGAAGGCCCCAAGAGTTACTGCTTGGTTTACTGCTTCAGGTCGATGTCGCCGAACCAGAACGAGGTGTCCGGCTCAACGTACACGCCCGACAGGTTCTTCGACTTGACGTACAGGTTGTTCTGGGTCACCAGGAAGGCCCACGGGGCGTCCTTCCAGATGGTTTCCTGAACGTTCTTGTAGATCTCGGTCTTCTTCTCGCGGTCCGTGGTGGCCAGCGCTTGCTGGACGCCTTCGTCAACCGACTTGTTCGAGTAGTACGACACGTTGTTCAGCACCGGCGGGAACGCGGCGGTGGTCAGCAGCGGACGCAGGCCCCAGTCGGCTTCACCGGTCGAGGACGACCAGCCGGCGTAGTACATGCGGACCTTGGCGTCTTCAGGCTTTTGCACCTGTTGGACGCGCTGCACGCGCTGGCCGGATTCCAGGACTTCCACGGAAACCTTGATGCCGACCTGGGCGAGCTGTTGCTGCAGGAACTGAACGACCTTCACCGAGGTGCCGTCGTTATAGGCGGACCACAGC
This sequence comes from Achromobacter sp. UBA4530, assembly GCF_002388205.1. Classification (NCBI taxonomy): domain Bacteria; kingdom Pseudomonadati; phylum Pseudomonadota; class Betaproteobacteria; order Burkholderiales; family Alcaligenaceae; genus Achromobacter; species Achromobacter sp. UBA4530. The sequence goes on from NZ_DGMA01000025.1 coordinate 452,861, forward strand.
GTGCTTTCGAAGCCGTTGGGGTAGCCGGCTTCGGCCAGCAGGGCCTTGGCCTTCTTGATGTCGTAGGGCCATGCGCCGATCTTGTGCGCGTAGTCCACGCCTTGCGGCACGACGCCGTCGATGACGGTGGCGTAGCCCGAGAACGCGACCTTGGCCAGGGCGTCCTTGTTGATGGCATAGTTGATGGCTTCACGCACCTTGACGTTGTCGAACGGCTTTTGCTGCGTGTTCATCGACAGGTAGCGGGCCATGATCGAGTTCTTGTGATCGACCACGTCCAGCTTGTCGTTCTTCTTCAGCACGGCGGCCTGCTCGAACGGCACCGGGAAGGCAAAGTGCGCTTCACCCGTCTGCACCACGGCGGCGCGGGTGTTGTTGTCGGTCACGGTGCGGAAGGTCAGCGTGTCGACCTTCGGGTAGCCCTTCTTCCAGTAACCGTCGAACTTCTTGACCTTCAGGTATTCGGCCGGCTTCCATTCGACGAATTCGAACGGGCCCGTGCCAACCGGGTGGAAACCGATTTCCTTGCCGTACTTGGCCAGGGCGGCCGGCGAGATCATCATGGCGGCCGGATGAGCCAGCGCGTTGATGAAGGCCGAGAACGGCTTCTTCAGCGTGATCTTGACGGTCATCGGGTCGACCACTTCGGTCTTTTCGATGACGCTGAACTGGATGTAGCGCGACAGGCGGTTGTCCGGATTGGCCGGACGGTCGAAGTTGACCTTGACCGCTTCGGCGTTGAAGTCGGTGCCGTCATGGAACTTCACGCCGGGACGCAGCTTGAAGGTGTAGACCAGGCCGTCTTCGCTGACCGTGTAATCGGTCGCCAGCACCTTCTGAACCTTCAGGTCCTTGTCGAATTCGAACAGGCCTTCGTAGTAGGCCTTGCCAGCCGCCTGGTTCAGCGTGCTGTTCGTGTTGTACGGGTCCAGCGTTTCCAGCGCGATGGAAACGGCAAACGTCACGTCCTTGGCGGCGTGGGCCATCGGCGCGGTGAGCACGCCGAAGGCCAGCGCGGCAGCGGCCATCAGCTTGGTGGGGCGCAGAACTTTCATCATTGCAACTCCTGGTTCCAAAAAAAGGTCAACTACTGAGTCAATACGCGCCGCCGACGGGATGGCGGGCTACAAAATGATCCGTACCGACCTGAACCAGCGGCTGCACCACCGGTTCGTCGTTCAGTTTGCGGATCGGGCTGGGGATTTCATCGGACAGCAAGGTGCGCTTCAGGTGACGGCGCGCCGGATCGGCGATCGGCACGGCGGACATCAGCTTCTTGGTGTACGGGTGCTGCGGATTCTCGAAGATGGCGCGGCGCGGGCCAATTTCGACGATCTGGCCCAGGTACATCACCGCCACGCGGTGGCTGACGCGTTCGACCACGGCCATGTCGTGCGAGATGAACAGGAACGAAATGCCCATGTCGCGCTGCAGGTCGATCAGCAGGTTCACGATCTGCGCCTGGATCGACACATCGAGTGCCGACACCGATTCGTCCGCGATCACGACCTTCGGGTTCAGAGCCAGGGCACGTGCGATGCAGATGCGCTGGCGCTGGCCGCCCGAGAATTCGTGCGGATAGCGCTGCGCCATTTCCGGCGGCAGGCCCACGCGTTCGAGCAGTTCGGCGACGCGGCGCTCGGCATCCTTGCCCTTGGCCACGCCGTGCACCAGCAGCGGCTCCATGATCGAGAAACCCACGGTCACGCGCGGATCCAGCGACGCAAACGGGTCCTGGAACACGAACTGGATGTCGCGGCGCAGGGATTGCAGTTCGTTGTTCTTCAGACGCACGATGTCGCGGCCGCCGAAGCGGATCTCGCCGCCCTGGCTTTCCACCAAGCGCAGCAGCGAGCGGCCCGTCGTGGACTTGCCGCAGCCGGACTCGCCGACCAGCGACAGCGTCTCGCCGGGGTACAGGTCGAAGCTGACCTTTTCCACGGCGTGCACACGGCGCTGCACGCGGCTCAGGATGCCGCCGCGCAGGTCAAAACGCGTCACCAGGTTGCGCACGCTCAGGATGGGTTCGCGCTTGGCGTTGGGCACTTCCTGCGTGCTGACGATGCCGGGCTCGGCCACGGGCTGGGCCTTGCCTTCCACCTGCAGCAGCGGGAAGCGCGCGGGCAGGTCCGTGCCCTGCATGGCGCCCAGCTTCGGCACGGCCGACAGCAACGCCTTCGTGTAGCTGTGCTGGGGCGCGGCGAACACCTGGTCCGACGGGCCTTCCTCGACCTTGTCGCCGCGGAACATCACCAGCACGCGGTCGGCCACTTCGGCCACCACGCCCATGTCGTGGGTGATGAACACCACGCCCATGTGCATTTCTTCCTGGAGCTGGCGGATGAGCTGCAGGATCTGCGCCTGGATGGTCACGTCCAGGGCGGTGGTCGGTTCGTCGGCGATCAGCAGCGCCGGCTTGCAGGCCAGCGCCATGGCGATCATGACGCGCTGGCGCATGCCGCCCGACAGTTGATGGGGGTAGCGGTCCAGCACCGACTTGGCTTCGGGAATGCGGACCTGTTCCAGCATGCGCAGCGCCTCGGCGCGCGCCGAGGCGCCGTCCATGCCCTGGTGCTCACGGATCGATTCGGCGATCTGGTCGCCAGCCGTGAACACCGGGTTCAAGGAGGTCATCGGCTCCTGGAAAATCATCGCCATGTCGGCGCCGCGCACGTCACGCATGACGCGCTGGCTGGAATTGGCCAGGTCGATCACGGAACCGTTGCGGCGGCGCAGGGCCATGCGACCCTGGGCGATGCGGCCGCCGCCGTGTTCCACCAGACGCATCAGCGCCAGCGACGTCACCGATTTGCCGGAACCCGATTCGCCCACGATGGCCAGGGTTTCGCCCCGGTCCACATGGAACGACAGGTTGCGCACGGCTTCGACCGTACGCTCGGAACCCACGAAGCGCACCGTCAGGTCGTCGACCTGGACCACGCGGTTATCCGGCAGCGCCAGGCTGTTTGCGCGATCAACCATCTCTTCTCATTCCCAAAATAAACCTACTGATCCAAACCCGCCGCTCATCGGTAGATGGCGGTCACCGGCTTTTCGCCAACGCGGGCGTAACCCCGGTACATGCCTTCCGTGTTGAACGGCAAGGCCACATTGCCCTGGGCGTCGACGGCCACGAGGCCGCCCTTGCCGCCGATGGTGGGCAGTTTTTCCATCACGACGCGGTCCGCCGCCGTTTCCAGCGAGGCGCCGCAGTACTCCATCTGGGCCGCCACGTCGTACGCGGCAACCATGCGGATGAACATTTCGCCCGTGCCCGTGGTGGACACGGCGCAGGTCTTGTTGCTGGCATAGGTGCCGGCGCCGATCAGGGGCGCATCGCCCACGCGGCCGACCTGTTTGTTGGTGATGCCGCCGGTGGAGGTGGCAGCCGCCAGGTTGCCCTGCGCATCGACAGCCACGGCGCCCACGGTGCCGAACTTCTTGTCGGCGTCCAGCGGATCGGCCGGTGCAGGCTGGCCGCGCGCGACCATGGCCTGGCCGTCGTGATCCAGCACGGCGGCGTCCGGCGATTCGCGCTGCACGCGCAGCAGCTGCTCGCGGCGGGCTTCGGTCGAAAAATACGACGGGTCGACAAGTTCCACGCCTTCCTGAGTGGCGAAGGCTTCGGCGCCCTCGCCCACGAAGAAGACGTGCTTGCTGTTTTCCATGACCTTGCGCGCGGCAAAGATCGGATTGCGCACGCGGTTCACATTGGCGATGGCGCCGGAACGCAGCGTCGCGCCGTCCATGATGGCGGCGTCCAGCTCATGGGTGCCGGCGCTGGTGAACACGGCGCCGTGGCCGGCGTTGAACAGCGGGCAATCCTCGAGCAGGCGCACGGCCTCGGTGACGGCGTCCAGGGCGCTGCCGCCCTTGGCCAGCACGGCTTGGCCGGCGGTCAGGATGGACTCCAGGGCCGCCAGGTATTCCTGTTCTTTCTCGGGAGACATGGCCGCGCGGGACATCGCGCCGGCGCCGCCGTGAATGGCAATCACGGGCTGAATCATCGTTTACCTACTCCATGTATGAGCCACGGCATGACGGACTGGGTCACCCCAGCGGCGGCCGCGACGGAATTTTTGGCGCGATAGGCCACCGCCGCGGACAAGGCTTCAATGAGCCCGAGCGCGGCGGTTTCGGAATTGGGAATGAGCTGGCGTGCCGAGAAGGCATACAGCACGACGGAGGCCGTGGGCGCCAGCGGCGACGTGGGCTTGTCCGTCAGCACCAGCACCGGCACGCCGGCCTGCTTGGCCGCGCCGGCCAGCGTCACGGTGTCGGCCAGATAGCGCGGAAAGCCGATGGCGATCACCAGGTCTTTGCTGGTCATGCGCGACATCTGCCGCGCCGCGTGCGACACGCCGCCGGGACCGGCCAGCGACTCGACGGAATGCAGGTGCATGCACAGGCCGCGCTGCAAGAGGCCCGCGAGGAACCCGCTGGCGCCGAAACCGATGATGAAAACGCGTTCGGCGGCCAGGATCGTGTCGACCGCCTTTTCACAGGCGTCCGAATCCAGGGCCTGCAGGTTGCGCTGCGCGTTGCGAATGTCTTCTTCGAGCGTCGCGGCGAAGATCTGGACGGCGCTGGCAGAGTGGGCTAGTTCGGTGCGCAGTTTTTCGACCGGTTCCAGCGCGGCTTCAAAGCCGCGCGCCAGCTCGGCACGGAATTGCGGGTAACCCGGCAGATCCAGGGCACGCGCAAACCGGTTGGCGGTGGCCACCGACACGCCCACTGCCACCGCGAACTCGTCGATGGTCATGGTGGCGACGCGGAATTGATGCGCCAGCACGTACTCGGCCATCTTGTGCTGGGTCCGGCTCAGCGCGGGCTGGGCCCGGGCGATCCGATCAGCGATCGTAATGGCGGACTTGGTCATCGAACAGCGTGGTGGAAATCAGGCGGCGGGTTTATGTAAATCTGTTTACACACAAATTTTAGTTAAGAAAATAGATTTTCATACTAAGGGTATACCCGTGAATATATGTAACAGTCCGGGTCGAAAAATCGGGGCCGGGTTGCGTTACGCTTGGTGCCCTTACAGAATTGCCCACCTTGTCCCGATATCTGGAATGACACGCATGACGCCCGCCTGGACCTGCAAGCCCCACGCCGATCTGACCCCCGCCGAGCTTTACGCCATCCTGCGGCTACGTTCCGAGGTATTCGTGGTGGAACAGAATTGCGTGTTTCTGGACATGGACGGCAAGGATCTCAAGGGGCAGACCGAACACCTCATGGCGTGGCACGAGGGCGAATTGGTGGCCTATTGCCGCCTACTGGAGCCGGCCCTGAATGACGGCCGCGCCATTATCGGCCGCGTGATCACCGCCCCGGCCGCGCGTGGAACAGGGTTGGGGCATGAGCTGATGCGCCGCGCAAAGGAAGAAGTGCAGCGGTTGTGGCCGGGTCAGCCGGTTTATTTGGGCGCGCAGGCGCGGCTCAAAGGCTATTACGGCGGCCACGGCTTTGTGCCGGTGACTGAGGAATACATGGAGGACGGCATCCCGCATGTGGGGATGCTGCTGAGCGAATCGGCCTGAACCGCCGAAACACATTCTGCGGTCATCGCATCAGCCGCCGGGCTCAAGAAACCGCGCAAAGAAGCCATGGCGGATTTCCGTACGATCGATTTTTCCGCCCGTGGCGAAGTAAACGTCGATTCTGCTAAACGGTTTGGTGATCTCCAGGGTGTCGCCCTTCTCGCGTGGGGTTGAGATCAGCATCCACATATCAGATGCCGGGAACATCGCGGTCGGTGATGACACAGACTGCCCGGGAGCCAGGAGAAATCGGGTCGTGTCGTGATTGTCATTGAAAAAGACAAGAAGGTCGGCTTGGGCATCCTCCGCGTAGTGCAAAGCGACCACGGGCCTGCAAAAGTACAGGAAAAGCACCCAGAAAATCGGCGCTGCACATAGAAGTATTGCAGCCACTCTGACGCCACGGGGCGCCGTTAATTTTTTGGCTCTCTTCTGCATGTGTGCGGTTCTTTCGCGACATCCTTTCCATACCCCCAGGGTAGAGGCACGGCGCTGACACGGTGGAGAAGCATGTTGGCCGTCAGTTCATGAGGCTTGGCTGTCCCATATAGATCGATTCCCAGCTTGATGGAAATGTGATCCGTCACGTCGTCCGCGCTTGCCGGCCACGGGCCATTCTGCGGGTGATTCTGTTGCGGTTTCCGCTTCCAGACATCAAGTGCGGCCTGCGCCAAGCCCGCCCCCTTGATCAGCTCGGCAGCGGTAAATCCTAGTGCAATTCCCACGTAACCGAAGTGGATGTTGGACCAGATGTCAAAGTAGTAGTCGAAGTCGCCGTACTTTTGCCAGCCGATATTGAAGTGTTCGCCCAGCATTTGTCGCAGTGCAGGCTTGTGGTCCCAGGGGCGGTTCGGCCCGATGATATCCGCGAAAAGCACGTAAGCGTGCAGCTTCTTCTCGGCCAGCATTTGCGCGTAGGTATTCCGTCCTGAGAGCTTCGTGTACCACGCAGCACGCTCCCAGTCTTCGTTGTACGCCTTGAAGTCGTAGTGGTTGGCATCATGGATCTCGCGTCCCTGCCTGGAGAAGGGATTGGTCTTCATCTCCCGTACGATGAACTCGGCCAGCGGCACAGCCGTGTCGGCATGGGTGCAGCCGGGCTCGCGCAGGCTATTAGCCAACAGACCGGTATTGGACGATGTCCGCGCGATATCACCCGGTCCGGGATCCAGCACCGCTATGTCCTGACTGGCGATCAGCGTGGCGCCGCAGGCTGTCTTCATGCCTTCAATTGCCACAAGACCATCATCGACGATGAAGCTGGAAACACCTTCGACGATGGGATACGTGCCCTTGCACTGCGGACAGGCCACCAGGTGGCCCATTCCCGCAGCGGCCCTGCCCTCGATCGTGTACTGGGGGAACCCCTGCGTCACGGTCCCCCCGTGCGATGTCTTGTCGCCGATTCGAACAACGGCGCGTCCTGCCATGCTGCGGCTCCTGACATTTTTCGGGTGCGCTTGAGTCTACGTATCGCAGACCACCAATCAATCAGAAAAGTCGGAAACCACAGTCGTGAAATAGCCCAGCCTTTGACGGTGCGGGGAGATTGGCGGACAGTCGCCTCGCCACGCAAAAAGACCCCCGAAGGCCGGATCTCGTCCAACCTTCGGGGGTCAGTTCATGCAAGGTGAAGCGGGTGCGGCCTACTGCACCGCCGACACGTCCAGCTTCGCCGCCGTCTTGGACTTGATCTCGTCCACCGTCACGCCGGGCGCCGTTTCCAGCAGCTTCAGGCCGTTTTCGGTGACTTCCATCACGCCCAGGTCGGTGATGATGAGGTCAACCACGCCCACGCCGGTCAGCGGGAGGTTGCATTCGGGCAGCAGCTTGATGTCTTCCGAGCCGTCCTTCTTCTTGGCGACGTGTTCCATCAGCACGACCACGCGGCCGACGCCGGCCACCAGGTCCATTGCGCCGCCCATGCCCTTGACCATCTTGCCCGGGATCATCCAGTTGGCCAGATCGCCTTTTTCGGAGACCTGCATCGCGCCCAGGATCGCCAGGTTGATCTTGCCGCCGCGGATCATCGCGAACGAGTCGGCCGACGAGAAGATCGACGAGCCGGGCAGCGTCGTGACCGTCTGCTTGCCGGCGTTGATGAGGTCGGCGTCGACCTGATCGTCGGTGGGGAACGGGCCGATGCCCAGCAGGCCGTTTTCGGATTGCAGCCACACTTCCACGCCTGCGGGGACGTGGTTGGCGACCAGCGTGGGCAGGCCGATGCCCAGGTTCACATAAAAGCCGTCTTGCAGCTCGCGCGCGGCGCGTGCCGCCATTTCATCGCGGGACCATGCCATGTCGTCTTCTCCTTAGGCCGGGCGAGTGGTGCGTTGTTCGATGCGCTTTTCGGGCGTGGCGTTCACCACGATCCGTTGCACATAGATGCCGGGCAGATGGATCTGATCCGGGTCCAGGCTGCCGGTGTCGACGATCTGTTCGACCTCGACGACCGTGAACTTGCCCGCCATGGCGACGTTCGGATTGAAGTTGCGCGCGGTCTTGCGGAACACCAGGTTGCCGCTGCGGTCGGCGATGTGCGCCTTGACCAGCGACACGTCCGGCACCAGCGAACGCTCCATCACGTACTGATGGCCGTCGAACTCGCGGATTTCCTTGCCCTCGGCCACGATGGTGCCCACACCGGTGCGGGTGAAGAACGCCGGAATGCCGGCGCCGCCGGCGCGCAGCTTTTCGGCCAGCGTGCCCTGCGGCGTGAATTCAAGCTCGAGTTCGCCCGACAGATACTGGCGTTCGAATTCCTTGTTCTCGCCGACGTAGGACGCGATCATCTTGCGCACCTGGCGCGTGTTGAGCAGCTGGCCCAGGCCAAAACCGTCGACGCCCGCGTTGTTGCTGATGCAGGTGAGATCCTTGACGCCCGAATCGCGCAGTGCGGCGATCAGCGCCTCGGGAATACCGCACAGGCCGAAACCGCCCACGGCGATCATCTGACCGTCCTTGACGATGCCTGCCAGCGCCTCCTGGGCGCTTGCATAAACCTTGTCCATCGCTCCAACTCCTAGTTAAGGTCTAACCAAAGTGAGCCCGCCCCGCCGCTACCCGCGCACGGGTCCCGGAAAAATTGGGGAATCGGGACAAGCCCAGTCGTTCCTTGGGGCGCGGCTGTTGGCGCAGGCTACGCGGGCATCGCGGCGAGGCCCGATTTCCGTGAAGCGGTGGCGCCGAGGGTGGCGCGCCCTCATTGCTTTTCTGATTTTGCGCTAGATTTTACCGACATGACCGGTCAAAGCACGCGCTATTTTGGCCGGTGCGCGGCCCGCGGCCGCGCATGCTCATTGGGCCGGCGTGAACTGCGTGGCCATTTGGGCCAGGACTTCAGGCGGCCACGGCGCGGACGTATTGGCCACGTAATCCATCCATACCAGCACATTCCGGCCGCGCGCATAGGGGCCCGCGTCGTCACCGACCTTCTCGAGCAGCAGCTCGAATTCGGCGCTGGAGCGGCCGATGCGCGTCACCTTATGCGTCACACGGACGGTGGCCGGATACGTCAGCGGACGCAGGAAATCGCACGACGCGTGCGCCAGGATCGCGCCATCGTCGGCCGGCAGCTTGAAGCCCGCGTTATACAGAATCCGCATGCGAGCCTCTTCCATGAGGCGGAAATACAGCGTGTTGTTCAGATGGTTCAAGGCGTCTGAATCGCCCCAGCGCAAGGGCAATTCGAGCTGATGGGTGTCGCCCACCGAAAGCAGCCGCGCAGACAGGTTGTCCGGGTTCACCAATAACTCCTGAAGGCTAAAAGAAATGCGAAGGGGTACAGGACCCTCGCCTGCAATACAATCGCCGATAATACTTCCAGCCATATATGGAATACATACGGGGAGCTTTGCAATGTCTGAACGCGAGTCGATGGAATATGACGTGGTCGTGGTTGGCGGTGGTCCCGCCGGCCTGGCCACAGCAATCCGTCTGAAGCAGCTGACCGCTGAGAAGAATCAGGAGATCGGCGTCTGCGTACTGGAAAAAGGCGCGGAACTTGGCGCGCACATCCTGTCCGGCGCCGTCATGGACCCGCTGGCGCTGACCGAACTCATCCCCGACTGGAAAGAGAAAGGCGCGCCGCTGAACGTGCCCGTCACGCAGGACAAGTTCCTGTTCCTGTCCGAGACCGGCGCGCGCGCCACGCCGAACTGGCTGCTGCCCCCGTGCTTCCACAACGAAGGCAACTACATCGTCCGTCTGGGCGACGTCGTCAAGTGGATGGGCGAACAGGCCGAAGCGCTGGGCGTGGACATCTTCCCCGGCTTTGCGGCCGTTGAAGTGCTGTACGACGAAAACGGCGCCGTCCGCGGCGTGGCCACCGGCGACATGGGCGTGGCCCGCGACGGCAGCCACACCGACCACTACCAGCCCGGCATGGAACTGCATGCCCGCTACACGGTGTTCAGCGAAGGCTCGCGCGGCCAGCTCGGCCGTCAGCTCATCGAACGCTTCAAGCTGGACGATGGCCGCAACCCGCAGTCCTACGGCATCGGCATCAAGGAAATGTGGGAAGTCGATCCGGCCCAATCCAAGCCTGGCCTGGTGGTCCACACCGCCGGCTGGCCGCTGGATGCCGACACCTACGGCGGCTCGTTCCTCTATCACCTGGACAACAACCTGGTGGCCGTGGGCATGATCGTCGGCCTGGACTACGCCAATCCGTGGCTGTCGCCCTTCGACGAATTCCAGCGCTACAAGACCCACCCGGCCATCCGCGGCACATTCGAAGGCGGCAAGCGCATCGCCTACGGCGCGCGCGCCATCACCGCCGGCGGCCTGCTGGCGCTGCCCAAGCTCACGTTCCCGGGCGGCGTGCTGGTCGGCTGCGAAGCCGGTTTCCTGAACGCCTCGCGCATCAAGGGTAGCCACGCCGCCATCAAGTCGGGCAAGCTGGCTGCCGAAGCCGCCTTCGACGCCCTCGTTGCCGACCGCCGCCAGGACGAACTGACCGCCTACCCCAAGGCCTTCGAAGCCTCCTGGCTGCACGAAGAACTGAACAAGGCGCGCAACTTCAAGCAGTGGTTCAAGAAGGGCCGCACGGTCGCCACGCTGATGACCGGCATCGAACAGCTGCTGCTCAAGGGCAAGATGCCCTGGACACTGCGTCACAACAAGCCCGACCACGCCTGTCTGCAACCGGCGTCGCAATGCGCGCGCATCGACTACCCCAAGCCTGACGGCAAGCTCACGTTCGACAAGTTGAGTTCGGTGTTCATTTCCAACACCAACCACGACGAGAACGAGCCCGTCCACCTGACCCTCAAGGATCCGTCCGTGCCGGTGAAGGTGAACCTGGCCAAGTACGGCGGCCCCGAGTCGCGCTACTGCCCGGCCGGCGTGTACGAGTTCGTCAAGGACGACCACGGCGAGGACCGCTTGCAGATCAACGCGCAGAACTGTGTGCACTGCAAGACCTGCGACATCAAGGACCCCACGCAGAATATCGTCTGGGTGGCGCCGCAAGGCGGCGAAGGACCGGTCTACAGCGGCATGTGACACTAAGGGCGCACCGCGCCCGCCCAGAAGGCGCCCCGCGGGGCGCCTTTTTTTTCCGACTGCCTGGAGCGACAACATGAGCGAACGCGTACTTCTGATCGGCTGCGGTGACCTGGGCATGCGCGCGGCACAGCGCTTTCTGGCGCGCGGCGACGAGGTCCATGCGCTGCGCCGCCACCCGCCCGCCGGCGATGCCAGCGGCGTTCAATGGCTGCAGGGCGATATCACGCGCCCGGACACGCTTGCCTCGCTACCGCGAGGCGTCACGCGGCTCATCCACCTGCCCTCGCCCGGTGCGCGCGATCCGCAGGCCTACCGCGGCGTGTTTGTGGATGGCCTGGCCAACGTGATGCAAGCGATGGATAGATCCGCCTTGAAGCGCATCGTGTTCGTCTCTTCCAGCGCCGTATACGGTGAACATCACGGCGGCTGGGTGGACGAAGACACGCCGCCCGCGCCGCAAGGCTTCAATGGGAAAGTGCTGCTCGAAGCCGAAGCCACGCTCGCCGCACAGCCGGTTTCCTCGGCGGCGCTGCGGCTCGCGGGCCTGTACGGGCCAGGCCGAATGCAACTCATCGAGCGCCTGCGCAGCGGCGCGGCAGGGGCGCCTGTGCAGCCCGAGCATTGGGCCAACCGCATCCACATCGACGACGCGGCCGCCGCCGTGGTGCACCTGGCGCTGCTGCCAGAGGTTGCGCCGGTGTACATCGGTTGCGATGACACGCCCCTGCCTTTGCACGTCCTGTATGCCGAACTGGCCCGGATGATCGGCGCCCCGGCCCCGCGCGAGGCGGCGGCGCCCGCCAACGTAGGCAGCAAGAAGCTCAGCAATGCGCGCCTGCGCGCCAGCGGCCTGTCGCTGCAATGGCCCGATTCACGGCAGGGCTACGCGGCGTTGCTGGCCGACGGCGACGCGGCGCAGACATAGTTCGGTTCACACCGAATCGTTGCCTGCGGGGCTGGCGGATACTGGCGGCCGAATCCCCCACCGGTCACCGCCCACCCGCCATGCCGCCACGCGTCCCGATCCACGCGATTCCGCTATCGCGCGCTTCCTGACGCGCGTGTCCCAGTTTGATTTTCAAAAGGACAGCAACCCATGATTGCCGTGATATTCGAAGTCGAGCCCGCCCATGGCGACCCCGCCCCCTATCTGGAGATCGCCGCCGGCCTGATCGACGAGCTGCGCACCATCGACGGATTCATCTCCGTCGAACGCTTTCAAAGCCTGTCCACGCCCGGCAAGCTGCTGTCACTGTCATTCTGGCGCGACGAGGCCGCGGTGCTGCGCTGGCGTTCCCTGGAATCGCACCGCCGCGCGCAAGAGGCCGGGCGCGGCGGCGTGTTCCAGAACTACCGTCTACGCGTGGCCCAGGTGCTTCGCGACTACGGCATGCAGGAGCGCGACGAGGCGCCCTCCGACAGCCGCGCGCGCCACGGCTGAACTCACGGCGACGGCGCGATTGCGATCGCCGAGGCGGCTCAACGCAACAACCGCCCCACCGCCTCGACCACGCGCCGCACGTCGTCGGCCGACACGTTCAGATGCGTGACCAGGCGCGTCGGACCGCCATAGACGGCGCGCATCAGGATGTCTTCCTTGCCCAGCGCCGCCGTCAGCGCATCGCAGCGTGACGGCTCGAATTCCACGAACACCATGTTGGTGTCCTGGCTCAGCACCTTGACGCCGGCAATGCCCCGCAGGCCTTCGGCCAACAGGCGCGCGTTCTCGTGGTCCTGCGCCAGCCGTTCCACGTTGTGCTCCAGCGCATACAGGCACGCGGCCGCGAGGACGCCAGACTGGCGCAGGCCGCCCCCCAGCATCTTGCGCCAGCGATGCGCGCGGGCGATCAATGCTTCGCTGCCGACCAGCACCGATCCGACCGGCGCGCCCAAGCCCTTTGAAAAGCAGATGGACACCGAGTCGAATGGCTGGCAAAGCTCGGCCACGGGTTTGCCGCTGGCGACAGCCGCGTTGAACACGCGCGCCCCGTCCAGGTGCGTGGCAAGGCCCTGCTCCCGCGCCCAGGACGTCGCGGCCTGGATGTACGCGGCCGGAATCAGCTTGCCGTGGAAGGTGTTTTCCAGCGCCAGCAGGCGCGTGCGAGCGAAGTGCGGGTCGCCCTTGGGCTTGAGTGCCGCGGCAAGTTTTTCCAGCGGCAACGATCCATCCGGCGCGTGTTCGATGGGCTGGGGCTGGATGCTGCCCAGCACCGCTGCGCCGCCGCCCTCGTATTTGTAGGTATGCGCAAGCTGGCCGACAAGGTACTCGTCGCCGCGGTCGCAATGCGCCATGAGCGCGGCCAGGTTGCTTTGCGTGCCCGACGGGAAGAACAGGCCGGCAGCCTTGCCGGTGCGCTCGGCCAACGTCTTTTGCAGGCGGATCACGGTGGGATCGTCGCCCATCACGTCATCGCCCAGCGGGGCATTGGCCATCGCCTGCAGCATGGCCGCATCGGGACGGGTGACGGTATCGCTACGCAGATCAATCATGAAAGTTTCCAGGGGATTGGAGAGGACAGGAATTCGGAAAGGTCATTCGGCGCGCGCGGCCGGCGCGGCACGGCTCACCACAAAGATGCCAGTCAGGATCAGCACCATCCCGCCTACCTCGACGGGCGTGGGACGCTCGGACAGAATGGCCCATGCCAGCAGCATGGCCACCACGGGCACGCCCAGGCTGGACAGTCCCGCGATCGACGCGGGCACCCGGCGCACGACCTGCAGCCACAGCAGCCAGCCCGCCGCGGTGGCGATCAGCACAATGTAGGTCATGCCGGTCCAGAGCGGCCAGCCCCATTGGGCGGTCATCTGCGGCACCAGATAGGCGATGGGCACCATGACCAGGCCGCCGAACAGCATCTGCCACGCGGTGAACGTCATCACGTCCGGCGCATGGCGGTCGAACATGCGCTTGGACAGCACCGTGCCCACGCCCCAGCACAGGCCGCTTCCCAGGCCCAGCAACACGGGGCGGATGTCGCCCAGCCCGTTCCAGGGTTCGACGAAACAGATCAGGCCGACGGCGGCCAGCGCGATGCCGGCCGTGTGCCGGGCCGTGGGCCGTTCGCCCAGCAACCACCACGCAAACAGCACGACCCAGAACGGCATGGTGTAGGCCATGAGGGACACCTTGCCCACGCCCCCGTCCACCAGCGCGGTCTGGACGAAGCCCTGAAAGCCCGCCGTCTGGGTCAGGCCGATCAAGAGGGTCAGTTTCCAGGGCGGCATCGCCAGCGGCCGGCGCGTGGCGAACGCGAGCGCGAAAAGCACCAGGCTGCCCGTCACGTAGCGCAGGGCCACGAAGTCGAACGGTCCGATATAGGGCACGATCAGCTTCATCGCGATCCAGCTTCCCGCCCAGACCAGGATGGTGCTGAACATCAGGGCAAGCCCTGCGCGATCGAAACTGCTGCTCACGGGTGCGGCTCCATGCGAAGAAATTTGGCAATCCAGGAATGACGACGCCCGTGCCGCTACATGCCGGCACGGGCGTCGTCATTATGCGCCTGTCGCGCTGCAAACGGCCGGTGTAATCCGGCCGGTTGCATTTACAGCGGCTTGGCGAGCTGCTCCAGGATGGCGGGATTTTCCAGCGTGGACACGTCCTGCGTCACTTCCTCGCCCTTGGCGACCACGCGCAGCAGGCGGCGCATGATCTTGCCCGAACGGGTCTTGGGCAGGTTGTCGCCAAAACGGATGTCCTTGGGCTTGGCGATGGGGCCGATCTCGCGGGCCACCCAGTCGCGCAACTGCTTGGCGATGGCCTGGGCCTCTTCGCCTTCCGGACGCGAACGCTTGAGCACCACGAAGGCCACGACGGCCTCGCCGGTCGTGTCGTCGGGACGGCCCACGACGGCGGCTTCGGCCACCATCTCGTGCGCCACCAGCGCCGATTCGACTTCCATCGTGCCCAGGCGGTGACCCGAGACGTTCAGCACGTCGTCGATACGGCCCATGATCCAGAAGTAGCCGTCCGCGTCGCGCTGCGCGCCGTCACCCGCGAGGTAATAGCCGCGCAGTTCAGACGGGAAGTAGCTCTTCTTGAAGCGCTCCGGGTCGCCCCAGATGTTGCGGATCATGGCGGGCCACGGACGCTTGATGACCAGGAAGCCGCCATTGCCCTTTTCGACGTCGCCGCCGGTCTCATCGACGATGGCCGCGGCAATGCCCGGCAGCGGCAGCGTGCACGAGCCCGGCTTGGTGGGCGTGGCGCCCGGCAGCGGCGTGATCATGTGGCCACCGGTTTCGGTCTGCCACCAGGTATCCACAATGGGGCAGCGCTCGCGGCCGACGTTCTTGTGATACCACATCCACGCTTCGGGGTTGATGGGCTCGCCCACCGTGCCGATGATACGCAGCGAGTCCAGGTCGAAGTTCTTGGGATGCGCGTCGGGCGTGCCTTCCGAGGCCTTGATCAGCGAGCGGATCGCCGTGGGCGCCGTATAGAACGTGGTGACCTTGTGGCGCGCGATCATGTCCCAGAAGCGGCCGGCGTTGGGGAACGTGGGCACGCCTTCGAAGACGATCTGCGTCAGGCCAGCAGCAAGCGGGCCGTAGGTGATGTATGTGTGACCGGTAACCCAGCCCACATCGGCGGTGCACCAGTAGACGTCGTCCTTGCGCGCGTCGAAGGTCCACTTGACGGTCAGGAGCGCCCACAACAGGTAGCCGGCGGACGAATGCTGCACGCCCTTGGGCTTGCCGGTGGAACCGGAGGTGTACAGGATGAAGAGCGGGTGTTCGGCGTTGACCGGCACCGGTTCGCAGGTGTCCGGCTGGCCGGCCTCGACGTCCTGCATCCAGAGATCGCGGCCTTCGTTCCACTGCACCTTGCCGCCCGTGCGGCGGTACACGACGACCTTGGTGACGGCTTCGCAGCCGCCCATGGCGATGGCTTCTTCCACGGCGGGCTTGAGCGGAATGGTCTTGCCGCCGCGCACCTGCTCGTCGGCGGTAATGATGAGCGATGCGCCCACGTCGACGATGCGTTCCTGCAGGCTCTTGGCCGAGAAACCGCCGAACACCACCGAGTGCGTCACGCCCAGGCGCGCGCAGGCCTGCATGGCGACCACGGCTTCGATGGACATGGGCATGTAGATGATGGCGCGATCGCCCTTCTTGTAGCCCAGCGCCGCCAGCCCATTGGCGAAGCGGCAGACGCGCGCCAGCAGTTCGCGATAGGTGACCTTGTCGACCTTGCCATCGTCGGATTCAAAGATGATGGCGGTCTTGTCGGCGTTGCCGTTGGTCAGGTGGACGTCCAGGCAATTGGCCGAGACGTTCAGTTCGCCGTCGCCGAACCAGCGGTAGAACGGGGCATCGGACTCGTCCAGCACCTGCGTGAAGGGCTTGGTCCACTGCAGATTGTCGCGGGCCTGTCCGGCCCAGAATCCGTCGAAGTCGTTCTCGACCTGCGCGCACAGCGCGTTGTAGGCGTCCATGCTGGAAATCGCGGCGCCCTGCGCGGCGCGCTCGGGCGGCGGAAACACGCGGTTTTCCACCAGTACGGACTCAATAGCGTTCGACATGATCTTGTCTCCAATCGGTGATTCTGTTGTTTATGCTGCTTTTTTATTACCCACCTGCAACCGTATCGCCGCGCTCTTACGGGCACCTTACGCAAAATGCGGGCCGGAGCCCGCAGATTGACGAGGCCCAAGGCGATGCGTCTGCGCCGGATCCGGGCAGGAAGACGCCGCAAGGCGCCATCCGGGCAGCATGCACAAGCCAACGACGCGCCGCACTGCGGCGCGCCAACAATGCCAAGCAATCAGCATGTGCCGCCGCATCGGGACGCGGCGGCACAAGGCAGTCCATAAGGATAGCAGCCGCTTCCCGCTTGGCGTATACCGCATTCAGGCGGCCTGCCGGGCGAGGCCGCGCTTCATGTCCACCCGCGACAACAGGACCAGTCCGCCGACGAAGAACAGCCCCGTGACGAGGATGGCCAGCCGATGATTGCCTTCCGTGGCCCACGTCACCAGCCCGTACGTCAACGGGCCGATCACGGCGGCAAGCTGCACGGAAAAGGTCCACAGCGAATAGAACTCGGCCAGCCGGCCCGCCGGCGCCAGCGCGCCGGTCATGGCGCGGCCCGCGCTCTGCGTCGTGCCCATGCACAGGCCGGCCAGCACCGCCGCCACCCAGAACACCGGCGCGGTCACGGCCGCGTAAGCCGTCAGCACCATCACGATCCATCCGACCAGCGTGATGGCCAGCGCCGGCTTGTGGCCGATGCGGTCCTGCACGTAGCCGAACGAAAACGCCCCGGCCGCCGCGCCGATGTTCACGGTGAACACCAGCAGCATGATCTGCGGCGTGGTGAAACCCATGACTTCCGAGGCATACACCGCGGCTAGCGTGATGACGACCGAGATGCCGGCCTGGTAGCAGGCAATGCACATCAACAGGCGGCGAAATTCCGGGAAGTGCAGGCCCGTTTCACGCCAGGCATAGGCCAGGCGCTTGAGCATGTGCAGCGCGGGCGGTTTGCCCTGCTGCGGTTTGGCGCGCTCGCGCAGCATGAAGAACGACGGCAGCGCGGCCAGCGCGAATACCGAGGCCGTCACCACGATGACCCAGGGCACGAACTGCTCGGCGGTCTCGCCTCGCCCCTCGGCCAGCGTCACCACGACAAGCGACAACCCCAGCGTCAGCATGCCGCCGAAATAGCCAAAGCTCCATCCCCAACCCGAGACGCGGCCCAACGCCTGCGGCTTGGCCAGTTCAGGCAGGAACGCCGCTACCACGGATTCGCCAACGCAATAGCAGTAGTTGGACACGACGATGGCGGCAAGCGCCAGCCAGACGTCGCCCGGCCCCGCTTGCGTCAGGACCAGTGTGCCCGCCACGCAGCCGGCCGTGCTGGTGTAGAGCAGCCGCCGCTTGCTGGCCCGTGCATCGGCGCGGGCGCCCAGCGTAGGCATGGTCAGCATGATGACGAGGTACGACAGCGATAGCGCGGACGTCCACGCGAGCGTGGCCCATGTGGCGCGCCCGGCGACGACGCCGACGAAATAGGTGCTGAAAACCGCCGTGAGGATCACGGTGGTGTATCCGGAGTTCGCGAAGTCGTACATGGCCCAGGCCCAGACTTCGCGCCGTTTCACGCCGGGGTTCAGCGGACCGCTGTCCGCCCCCCGGGTGTCCTGCGCGGAAACGCCAGCCGGCGTTTCCGGCGGCAGCGCCTGGCTCATAGGCCCAGCGCGGCGATGCCTGCTTGCGCGATCTGCACGTCTTCGGTCGACTTGACGCCCGATACGCCCACCGCGCCGACGACCTGGCCGTCAACGACGACCGGCACGCCGCCCTCGAGCATGCCTTCGATCAGCGGCGCCGACAGGAACGAGTAGCGGCCGTTGTTGATCAGTTCTTCGTAGATGCGCGATTCGCGGCGGCCCAGCGCGGCGGTCTTGGCCTTGGCGGGCGCGATGTGCGACGAGATCGGCGCCGCATCGTCCAGGCGCAGCATGCCCAGCAGATGGCCGCCATCGTCGGTCACGGCGATGGTGACGGCCCACTTGTTCTGCAAGGCGTGTGCTTCGGCCGCGGCCAGGATCTTTTTGACGTCGTCGGCGCTCAGCACGGGTTTGGTTTTCATTGCAGTGACTCCTTGATCTGTTCGAGGGCGTTAGGGTCTTCCATGGTGGTCAGGTCGCCGGGATCGCGCGACTCGCATACCGCGACGATCGCGCGGCGCAGCACCTTGCCGGAACGGGTCTTGGGCAGGGCGCCCACGAACCGGATCCTGGCCGGCCTTGCCACCGCCCCAAGCTGTTCTTCCACCAGCCGCATGATATCCGCTTCCAGCGCCTTTGCCGCTTCCGGCGTGTCGGCGCCGGCCGGATTCTTCAGCACGGCAAACGCCATGGCGACCTGCCCCTTGAGCGGGTCGGACACACCCACCACCGCGCATTCCGCGATGCCGGTGTGGCTGTTGACCGACTCCTCGATCTCGCGCGTGCCCAACCGGTGGCCCGCCACGTTGATCACGTCGTCCGTGCGGCCCAGGATGAACCAGTAGCCATCGGCGTCCACCCGCCCCCAGTCGAAGGTCGAATACACCTGCCGGCCAGGAATCGACGTGAAGTAGGTTTCGACGAAGCGCGCGTCGTCGCCCCAGATGGTGGACATGGCGCCGGGCGGCAGCGGCGGCACGATGGCGACCACGCCCTTCTCGTCCGGACCCAGGTCTTCGCCAGTGGATTCACTGACGATGCGCGCGTCAAAGCCGTAGACCGGGAACGACGGGCTGCCGAACCGGGTGGCGACCTTTTCCACGCCCGGCTGCGCCGACAGGATCGGCCAGCCGGATTCCGTCTGCCAGTAGTTGTCGATGATGGGCTTGCCCAAGCCTTCCGAGATCCATTGCGCCGTCGGCTCGTCGAGCGGTTCGCCGGCCAGATAGACGGCGCGCAGCGTGGACAGATCGTGCCGCCGCAAGAGATCGGGATCCTGGCGCTTGAGCACGCGCACCGCCGTCGGCGCCGAAAACAGCGTATTCACGCCGAATTGCTCGACCAGCTTCCAGAGAATCGCGCCGTCCGGGCGCACGGGTGTTCCCTCGTACAGGATGGTCGATTGCCCGCCGATGAGCGGTCCGTAGACGATGTAGGAATGCCCGACCACCCAGCCGATATCGCTGGTGCAGAAATAGGTGTCGCCGGGCTTGCCATCGAACAGGTATTCCATGGACGACGCCAGCGCCACGGCGTATCCGCCCGTGTCGCGCTGCACGCCCTTGGGGCGGCCGGTGGTGCCGGAGGTGTAGAGGATGTAGCTGGGCTCGGACGATTCCAGCCACTCGACGGGCACCCGCGCGCCGCGGTGGCGTTCGCGCAGCGTCGCGTAATCCAGATCGCGACCCGCCACCGGTTCGAACGGGGCCAGGCCGCGGTCGAACACCACCACCGAGGCCGGCGGCGACTTGGCCAGGCTCAGGGCGCGATCCAGGAGCGGCTTGTACGGCACGACCTTGCCGGCCCGCGAGCCGCCGTCCGTGCACACCACTACCTTGGGCGACGCATCGTCGATGCGCTGCGCCAGGTTCACGGATGCAAACCCGCCGAACACCACCGAATGCACTGCCCCGATGCGCGCGCAGGCAAGCATGGTGAACACGGCTTCCGGCACCATCGGCATGTAAAGCAGCACCCGGTCGCCGCGTTCCACGCCCAACTCCCGCAGCATGGCGGCTGCCGCGTTCACTTCCTCGAAGACGTCCTGCCGCGTGTAGACCTGCTCACGGTCCACCTCGGTGGACACCCAGATCAGCGCCGGCTTGTCCGCCTGTGTCGGCAGCCAGCGGTCCACGGCGTTGTAGCAAAGATTGGTGCGCCCGCCCACGAACCACTTGGCGAAGGGCGGACGCGAGAAGTCCAGCACATTGTCAAAAGGCGTTTCCCAGTGGATGCGCGTGGCCTCTTCACGCCAGAAGGCGTCGCGGTCATTCACCGAGCGATAGTGGAAATCCCGGGTTCTTTGCATGTCTGTCTCCTGGTATTGTTCATAGGCCTTAAGGCTGATTGATTTTTTGTCTAATCATTTCGGTCATTCTGGTAGGCAAACCTTGCACGAGACTTGCCGCACGTCAAAAAATTCTTCCAGATGTCCACGCTGCATGGATATTTAGGGCCGATACGTAACGAACCGGCACTAAAAGTTTGGTAGAATCCCCGCGAAGTTGCACATAATTGTTGAATTTGCTGACATCTCGGCCCCAACCGCGGCTAATGCGCGGTTTTTGCTGTGTTCAGTGAATCATCCCCAGGCGAATGCATCGACACTCCATACCCGCGCGATTCAATTCAACCACTGGCCTTGCAAAGCGCGGTCTGCGCATGCTCGCGTTGGTTGCATGCTTTGCGGGTCTGGCGGGTTGTGCAAGCACTAGTCAAAAGTCAACCGCCCATACGTCCGAGATCGATCCTTACGAAATGGAGTGGGTTGCCACCGCCGATGATCCCATCGGCATGCTGGTGGTCCAGAAATTCAAGCGTGAACGCCAGCGCACCCATTCGGGTGTCGGCACCGACAACGGCATGGTCAGCGAAGCCCTGAATCACCTGGGCATCCGCTACCGCTTCGGCGGCAGTTCCCCCGACACCGGCTTTGACTGCAGCGGCCTCGTCGCTTACTCGGCCGAACGTGGCCTGGGGCTCAAGCTTCCCCGCAATGCCGCCGAAATCGCCCAGCAAGGCGTGGCCGTCGCCAAGAACGAACTGCAGGCCGGCGACCTCGTCTTCTTCAACACCATGGGCCGCCGTTATTCCCACGTTGGCATCTACCTGGGCGACGACCGCTTCGTGCATTCCCCCAGCGCCGGCGGCGTGGTGCGTGTCGAAAACATGACCATGGCCTACTGGTCCAAGCGCTACAACGGCGCCCGCCGCCTCGACAACACCCTGATGGCATCGGCCCGCGCGGCAAACTGACCGCCCTGCCCTGCCCAGACTCAAGGCAACATAGTCGCACGCAGGCCTACCCGCCGCCATCGTCCAAAATGCAAAACGCCGCCAGACTTTCGTCCGGCGGCATTTTTGTTTGTTCTCTTCGCGGCGTTCAGACCGCAGGCCTTATCGGCCTCCCCAGTTTGTCGTGGATGCGCGGCAAGACGCGTCCCATCAATGAACGGTACCGGCGCGCGGGCACAGGCCGCATTGCTGCAGCGCCTGCTGCATGCTGCACACGGAACGGCGACAAGCGACGACCCGGATGCCACCGCGCTGCGCGGCGTTGCGGAACGTCTTCATGACGTTGTGGCCAAGAAAATCGGTAAGCAGGATGACCAGTTGCGTGCCCGAGGGCAGTTGCAGGGTCTTCTTCTGATGTGAAGGATCGCGCCCGCTGATGTGGTGCGTGATCGAGATGTTGTGTCCTTTGAGCAGATCGGGAATATTGCCGAGGCGGTCGGCGCCCACTACCACTGCACTAAGTCCTGCCGTCATGATTTACCTCACTGGGTCGTTGAGCCTGGATGTAATGATAATGATTCCTATTTTTTCGTCAACTCAAATGAGATCGGTTCTTATTTAATTATTTTTATGAGCTTAGGGAAAGGGATAGCCGTCTCACGCTTTCCCCAAGGTCATCGGGCAAAAAAAACGCGACGTCGTAAGGACGTCGCGCGTTGTCGAGGCAGGCGCCGGGAGCCGGCAGAGAGGCTATTTCGGCGCGCCCTGCACCGCATCGGTCACCACCGCCCGGGTCAGCGAAGGCGCCAGCATTTCCAGGAAGGTGTAGACGTAATCGCGCAGGAACACGCCCGCCTTCACGCCCACGCGGGTCGTATGCGTGCCGAACAGGTGCCCCACCGGCAGGCCGACCAGATTGGAATCACGTCGCGGGTCATAGGCGACGCCCGCGATGATGCCGATGCCCAGGCCCACGTCCACATACGTCTTGATCACGTCGGCGTCGATGGCTTCGAGCACGATGTCCGGATGAATGCCCTGGTTGGCAAAGATCTCATCGATCGTGCTGCGGCCGGTGAAGGCGCGATCGTAGGTCACGATGGGGTATTCAGCCAGTTGCGCCAGCGACAGGCGCTTGGCGGCGCTGGAGGTCAGTTCGGCCAGCGGATGATCGGGCCGCACCACTACGGTGTGTTCCCACGCATAGACCGGCAAGGTGGCCAGGCCCGGCGTCAACGCCAGCGATTCGGTGGCCAGCGCCAGATCGGCCTGTTCATGCAGGACCATTTCGGCAAGCTGGGCGGGGCTGCCCTCGGCCAGCGATAGGTGAACCTTGGGGAACTGCTTGCGGAACGCGGGAATCACACGCGGCAGCAGATAGCGCGCCTGCGTGTGCGTGCAGGCAATGACCAGGCCGCCTTCATCGCGGCGCGCGAATTCGTCGCTGACTTTCTTCAGGTTGTCGACTTCGCGCATGATGCGGTCGATCACCTGCGACACGGCAAGACCCGGCTTGGTCAGCCCCTTGATGCGCTTGCCGTGGCGTTCGAAGATCTTGATGCCCAGCTCGTCTTCGAACTCGATGATGGCTTTGGAAACGCCGGGCTGCGACGTGTAGAGCATCCGGGCGGCTTCGGTCAGGTTGAAGTCGCGCCGGATGGTTTCACGCACGAAACGAAATTGCTGGAGGTTCATTAATTGGCCCCTGATAGACGGGCCAATTATAAGTAATAAGAACGCCCTGCTATATGAATTATTCGTATAAGCTTAGGAGCAAGGCGTCCCCTCTTTTAGCGCATCGAGATCGTGGTGTTGACGGTCTTGGCGTGCGCGGACCAGCGTGCGGTGACGGTCTTGGTCTGCGTCCAGAACTGCACCGCCTGCTTGCCGTTGGGTCCCAGGTCGCCCAGCTTGGAACCGCGCGAACCCGTGAAGCTGAACCACGCCACCGGCACCGGAATCGGCACGTTGATGCCGACCTGGCCCACGTCGATGTTGTTCTGGAAGTAGCGCGCGGCGCCCCCGTCCTGCGTGAACAGGGCGACGCCGTTGCCGTTGGGGTTGCGGTTGATGAATTCCACCGCGTCTTCCAGCGTCTCGACGCCAACGCAGCAAAGGACCGGTCCGAAGATCTCCTCGGTGTAGATCGTCATGCTCTCGGCAACGCCGTCGAACACGGTGGGGCCGACGAAGTTGCCTTCCTCGAAACCCGCCACCTTCAGGTTGCGGCCGTCGAGCAGCAGCTTGGCGCCTTCGTCCACGCCCTTCTGGATCAGGCTTTCCACGCGCTTTTTCGCATTGGGCGACACCAGCGGACCCAGGTCGGCCTGGCGGTCCGTGCCGGCGTTGACCTTGAGCTTCTTGGCGCGTTCGACGAAATCGGGCAGCCAGTTGCGGGCCTCGCCCACCAGCACGGCCACGGACGACGCCATGCAGCGTTGGCCGGCCGCACCGAAGGCGGCCCCGAGCAGTTGGTTCAATGCGACTTCCGGATCAGCGTCCGGCAGAACCACGCAGTGGTTCTTGGCGCCCATCATAGACTGGCAGCGCTTGCCGGCAGCCGATGCGCGGTTGTAGATCTCGGTGCCCACGCGCGTCGAGCCGATGAACGACACCGCCTTGATGTCCGGATGCTCGCACAGGCCGTTGGCCGTTTCCGGGCCGCCGTGCACCACGTTGAGCACACCGGGCGGCAGGCCGGCTTCCAGCGCCAGTTCCGCCAGGAACAGCGACGAGGTCGGATCCTGCTCGGATGGCTTGAGCACGAACGTATTGCCGCAGGCCACGGCGATGGGGAACATGAAGCACGGCAGCATCACCGGGAAATTGAACGCAGTGATGCCCGCGCACACGCCCAGCGGCTGGATCAACGTGTAGACGTCGATCCCGGACGCCGCGTTTTCCGCGTATTCGCCCAATTGCAGGTTGGCGATCGAGCAGGCGTGCTCGACCACTTCCAGACCGCGGCCGACTTCACCCTCGGCGTCCGGCAGCGTCTTGCCGTGTTCGCGGGTAATCATCTCGGCCAGCTTGCCGGTATTGGCGCGCAGCAGCTCCTGGAACTTGAGCATGACGCGCATGCGTGCGCCCTGCCCGGCGTTGCGCCAGGTCTTGAAAGCCTCCTTGGCATTGGAGACGGCCAGGTCCAGTTCTTCGCGCGTGGCGAAGGGCACCTTGGCGACGACCTCCTGGGTGGCGGGGTTGATCACGTCTCGCCATTCGGTGGTTTTGGACTGCACAAGCTTGCCGCCGATCAGTAGCGGAACGCGCGGGACTTCACTCATTTTGATGCTCCTCACACTGCGTAGTCGATGCGGATGGTCGTCCGCGTTCTTGGATCGAACCGGGCCCGCGGGACAACGCCCGCGGGCCTCGGATTATTTCTTCACCAGCGGGCAGCTCGAATCGGCCAGGGGCTGGAAGGCTTCGGCCGCCGGAATGGTGGCCACCAGCTTCGAATAGTCCCAGCCGCCCTTGGAGTCCGCGGGCTTCTTGACTTCGTACAGGTACATATCGTGGATCACGCGGCCGTCCGGACGGATCGACGCATTGCGCATGATGGGATCCTTGATGGGAATCTCGCGCATCTTGTCGGCCACGACCTTGCCATCCGTGCTGTTGGCGGCGGCCACGGCGCGCAGGTAATGCAGCACGCTGGAATACACGCCGGCCTGCGTCATGGTGGGCTTCAGGCCGCGGAAGGCCTTCTCGAAACGGCCGGACCACTCGCGCGTGGCGTCGTCGTAGTCCCAGTAAAAGCCGTCCACGTAGGACAACCCTTGGGCGTTCTCCAGGCCGAGAGCACGCAGGTCGGACAGGAAGATCAGCAGCGAAACCAGGCGCTGGCCGCCGGCCACGATGCCGAACTCGCGCGCCTGCTTGACCGCGTTGACGGTGTCCTGGCCGCCGTTGGCCAGCGCCACCACCTGCGCCTTGGAGCTTTGCGCCTGCAAGAGATAGGACGCGAAGTCGGGGGCGTTCAGCGGATGCCGCACGCTGCCGGCCACCGTGCCGCCCAACGCTTTCACCGCCTTGGCCGTGTCGGCCTCCAGCGAGTGGCCGAACGCATAGTCGACGGTGATGAAGAACCAGGACTTGCCGCCCTCGCGCACGGTGGCTTTGGCGCCGCCCGCAGACTGCGAGTAGGTGTCGAACATCCAGTGAAAGCCGACCGGCGAGCATTCCTTGTTGGTCAGGGCCGTGGTGGCCGGACCGGAGAACATCACGACCTTGTTCTTTTCGCGGGCGATGCCCTGCACCGCCAGCGCCACGGCGGAATTGGTGAGGTCGGCGATCGCGGTGACGCCGTCGCGGTCGAACCATTCGCGGGCGCGCGCGGCGCCGACGTCGGCCTTGTTCTGGTTGTCCGCGGACACCAGGTCGATCTTCATGCCTTTGCATTCCGCTGCAAGGCAGTCGTCGATGGCCAACTGCGCCGCGGCGACCGAGCCTGCGCCCCCCATGCCGGCATAGGTGCCGGACATATCCGTCAGAATGCCGATCTTCACTGGCGGCTTATCCGCCGCATGGGCCTGCCCAAGCAATCCGGCGCCCAGACACAAGCCTGCGGCGAGCCCGCGTGCGTGCAATTTCATGGATTTGTCTCCTGAGTTTTTATGCGCTGAGTGTTAGCGTTGTGGCGCCGTCTTCGCGGCCTGCGGTCCCAGGGCATAGCCCAAGGCCAGCCGATCCAGTGTAGATGTGTGAAAATCAACAAGCAACACCAGAAATGCACATTCCTTGTGCATCCATGCACACACAAAAAAACCCGCGTTGCAGCGTGCTGCCGGGGCCTTGGAGCGATGGATCTTGCTTGATTGGGACAGCCTGCGGTATTTCCTGGAAGTGGCGCGCACGCAGCGCGTCAGCGCAGCGGCGCGCAAGCTGGGCGTGGAACACACCACGGTGTCGCGCCGCATCCGGGCGCTGGAAACGGAACTGGACACCCTGCTCTTTGAAAAATCCCGCAGCGCGGGCTTCGTGCTGACGGACGACGGCCAGCGGCTGTTCGTCCATGCCGAGCAGATGGAAAGCGTCGTGCACACCGCGCGCGAGAACCTGTCCGGCATCGGGCAGGCGCTGTCGGGGCATCTGCGCATCGGCGCCACCGAAGGCTTCGGCAGCTATGTGCTCACCCCGCTTGCCGCAGACTTCCAGCGGCGCTATCCGCACATCACGCTGGATATCCTGCCCGTGCCGCGCTTTGTCAGCCTGTCCAAGCGCGAGGCCGATCTGGCCATCACCATCGAGCGCCCGCAGCGCGGTCCGTATGTGTGCAGCAAGCTGTGCGACTACACGCTGCGGCTGTACGGCACACCTGGCTATCTGGCGAACCATGCGCCCATCACGCGCCGCGAAGATCTCGCGGATCACACGTTCATTGGCTATGTGGACGAGCTGCTGTTCAGCGAGCGCCTGCGCTATCTGGAAGACGTGCTGCCGGCAAGCAAGGTGGTGTTGCGCAGCACGAGCGTCGTGGCCCAGTACCACGCGGCGCTGCAGGGCCAGTCGCTCGCCATCCTGCCGTGCTTCATCGCGGCCCAGGATCCGCGGCTGAAACCCGTGCTGCAGGACGAGATCGCCATCACGCGCTCGTTCTGGATGTACTGCCACGAAGACCTGCGCAAGCTCAAGCGCGTGACGGTGCTGTGGGAGTTCATCCGCAAATCGGTATTGAAAAACGCCGACCTGTTGGCAGGCCGGCGTGGAACGATGAAGTATCTGCCTTGAAAGCGCCGGCTGGCGGCGCCCACTACGCTAAGCGCTGTTCTTCGGCGCCTTCACGCGCAGGCGGCGCATCAGCAGGAAGGCGGTCAGCAGCGCGACGGCGCCGTGGATGAGCCACACGCCCAGACCAAAACTGAGCTTGCCGTTGGAGATCCAGGCGCGCGACAGGTTGATCAGGTTCATATAGAGCAGACCGACCAGACCGGCGATGAGCAGGTCGCCCGAACGCCCCAGCCGCGGATTTACCGCGCCCAGCGGAATGGCCAGCAGCGCAAGATTCAGCGCGGCGAGCGGCAGCGAAATCCGCCACATGACCTGCGACCAGCTGCTGTTGGTGTTGTCTTCAACCAGTTGCGGCGTGCTGCGCGCCTTGGAGGACCGCTCTGCCGCCGCACGGGCCTCGGCGACAGGATCGCCGCCCGACTTGCTTTCGAGGCGCAGGCCGTATTTTTCGAAGTGCACGAGCCGAAGCTCGGGGGTACCCGGCTTCAGGTCGTAACGATGACCCTCGCCCAGCACAAGGAAGCGGTCGCCGTTGGGCAGGGTTTCGCTGTGCGCACTGCTTGCGGTCAGCACGCTGAGCCATTCAGGACCGATCTCGCGCGCGAAGACGTTGCCGAGTTCGTCGCTGGGATTGACGGGGTCTTCAGCAAAGAACACGCGGCTGCCGCCGGAGGATTCAGCGAATTGGCCGGCCGTGACCTTGGACAGGTCGGAGCGTTGTTCGAAGCGTTCGTGGTATTCGCCGATCTGGCGGTAGGCCCAGGGCGACGCCACCAGCGTCAGGCCTGCCACGGCAATCGCGACGGGGACCGCCACGCGCAGCACGGGCTTGAGCCAGTCCGCCAGCGACAGGCCGCTGGCGAACCACACGACCATTTCGGATTCGCGGTAGTTGCGCGTGACCGTGGTCAGCACGGCGATGAAGATCGAGACCGCCAGAATGGTCGGCAGCGCGGTGATGGTCGACAGCGCGGCAAGCACGACCACCACGTCCGCTCCGATGTTGCCTCCCGCGGCTTCACCGAGCAGGCGCACGAGAAGCACGCTGAGCCACACGACGAGCAACGTGGAAAAGACAACGCCAGCGTGACTGGTGATCTCGCTGACGACAGAGCGTTTGAATAGAGACATGGGAGAATATGCGGGATAATCGACCGCATCATACACAGACGCACACGGGAAACCCTCATGGAATTTAGCACACAGACCACTGCTTCCCTGCACCAGGTCAAAACCGCGGCCCTCGCCGTCGGCGTGTTCGCGGACGGCGTGTTGAGCCCCGCCGCCGACATCATCGACCGCGCTTCCAACGGCGCCGTGCGTGCGGTGGTCAAAAGCGAATTCCGCGGCCGCGCCGGCGCGACGCTGACCCTGCGTACGCTGCCGGGTGTCGCCGCGCAGCGTGTGGTCCTGGTCGGTCTGGGCAAGCAGGAAGAATACTCGGCCCGCACCCACGCTTCGGCCGAGCAGGCATTCGCCGCTTCCTGCGTCGCCGCCCAGCTTGCCGAAGGCGTGTCCACGCTGCTCGCCAATCCCATCGCCGACACCGACCTCATTGCGCGCGCCCGCAGCGCCGCGATCGCGGCCGGCAGCGCGGTCTACCACTACGACGCCAGCTTCGGCAAACCCGACCGCGACGCCCGCCCCAAGCTCAAGAAGATCGTGCAGGTCGTCGAGCGCGCCGACGCGGCACAGGCCCAGAAGGGCCTGCGCGAAGGCAGCGCCATCGCCAACGGCATGGAGCTGACCCGCACGCTGGGTAACCTGCCGGGCAACATCTGCACGCCGACCTACCTGGGCGACACCGCCAAGCGCCTGGCGCGCGAATTCAAGTCCCTGAAAGTCGAGGTCCTGGACCGCAAGCAGGTCGCGGCGCTGGGCATGGGCTCGTTCCTGTCGGTTGCGCGCGGCTCCGAGGAGGCGCTGCGCTTCATCGTGCTGCGCCACGCCGGTGCCAAGGCTGCCAAGAAGGGCGCCAAGGCCGCGCAGGGTCCGATCGTGCTGGTCGGCAAGGGCATCACGTTCGACGCGGGCGGCATCTCGCTCAAGCCCGCGGCCACCATGGACGAAATGAAGTACGACATGTGCGGCGCCGCCAGCGTGCTCGGCTCGTTCCGCGCCCTGGCCGAACTTGAACTGCCGCTGGATGTCGTCGGCCTCATTCCCGCGTGCGAGAACCTGCCCAGCGGCAAGGCCAATAAGCCGGGCGACGTGGTCACCAGCATGGCCGGCCTGACCATCGAAATCCTGAACACCGACGCCGAAGGCCGACTGGTCCTGTGCGACGCCCTCACCTACGCCGAACGCTTCAAGCCGTCGGCCGTGATCGACATCGCCACGCTGACCGGCGCCTGCGTCGTCGCGCTGGGCAACGTCAACACAGGCTTGTTCTCCAAGGACGACGCGCTGGCGGACGCTCTGGCCTCGGCCGGCCGCCGTTCGCTCGACACCGCATGGCGCATGCCCATGGACGACGCCTACCAGGAACAGCTCAAGTCCAACTTCGCTGACCTCGCCAACATCGGCGGTCCTCCGGCCGGCGCCGTCACGGCGGCTTGCTTCCTGTCCCGCTTCGCCAAGGCATACCCCTGGGCGCACCTGGACATCGCCGGCACCGCCTGGCGCGGCGGCAAGGACAAGGGCGCAACCGGCCGTCCGGTGCCGCTCCTGATGCAATACCTGCTGGACCAGGCTTGAAGCGCTGGACGCCGACAGCGCCATGACGCGCATCGACTTCGCCTTCGGCGCGCCGGACCGCCTGCGCACGGCCTGCCAGGTCGTGCGCAAGCGCGTCCTGGCAGGCCAGCGGCTGGTGGTGTACTGTAAAGACGGTTCGCGCCTGTCCGCCTTCGACCGGATGCTGTGGGCGTTCGACGACACGGCCTTCGTGCCGCACGTGCTGGCAAATGATTCGCTGGCCGCTGAAACTCCGGTGGTGCTCACCGCCGGGGATCCGCTGCAGGCCCTGCAGGCGGCGGGGCAGCCCGACCAGCCCCAGCCCTGGCTGCTGAACCTCGACGACGATTGTCCGCCCGGGTTCGATGCTTTCGAGCGCCTGCTGGAAATCGTCTCGGACGACCCCGACGACAAGCAGGCGGCCCGGCAGCGCTGGCGAACCTACCTGACGGCCGGTCATACGCCGCAAAGCCACGACCTGAGCCGCAAGGCCCAGGGCGGCTGAACCGTCCCACGCGCGCCCGCGCGCCGCGCTCCACCAGACTACGGGAGTTTCCATGCCCGCTCGCCCATCCGACCCCGGCATCCCCACCCTGACCCATCGGGCCGAACCCTCGTTCCACGACCCGGCCGACGACGACGCCGATGCGCCGCTCTTGACCGAGCTGGCCGACGAGGCGGGTCCGGTGTACGAAAACGACCCATATGAACATGACCCGTTTCCCGTCCTGACGGACGTGGCCGGCGACGACCAGCCGCCAGTGTTGCCGGTCTCGCGGACGTCCGAGCCGGCGGCCCCGCTTGCAGCGCCAACGGCCACCCCGGCGGCGCCTGCGCCAGCGGCCGCCCCCGCGCGCCCCGCCCCGCTGCCCGACGCCACCGTGCTCGCCGCGCGCCTGCAGGCCGAGGTCGAACAGCTCATGCAGCAGGCGCTTGCCGATGCGGTCAAGCAGCTTCAGGCGCGCATGGATGCGGAATTGCCTGCTATTGTTTCCCGCGTGCTCAATGAGGTTCGGCGAGGGTGATCCTCCGCCATGCGCAGGATCAAATTGCCCTGCAACGGGTAGTCCTACTTCTTTCTCAAACTGGATTCTTCAGGGAACTGTAAGGTATCCTTCGCATCTAAGCCTTCTAGGCAATCACCATATTTGCCGTATACAGGAGTTCTCCATGAACGAATATCGTCCGTCCCCTTTTAACCGTTCTGGCTCTGTCGCCGGCGCGCCGGGCGAGGTCGCTCGCAACCAGGTCCTGCGCAACACGTACTGGCTTCTGGCCCTGTCGCTGATCCCGACAGTGCTGGGCGCGGCGGTCGGCCTCTACACCGGCATCAACCGCGTCATGGGCGCCAGCCCCGGCCTGTCGGCCATCGTCTTCCTGGTCGGCGCCTTCGGCCTGATGTTCGCCATTGAAAAGAACAAGAACAGCTCGCTGGGCGTCGTCCTGCTGCTGGCCTTCACGTTCTTCATGGGCGTCATGCTGTCGCGCCTGCTTGGCTTCGTGATGGGCATGAGCAACGGCTCGCAGCTCGTCATGACGGCATTCGGTGGCACCGCAATCGTGTTTGGCACCATGGCCACGCTGGCCACGACCATCAAGCGCGATCTGTCGGGCTTGCAGAAATTCCTGTTCATCGGCGCCGTCGTGATCCTGGTTGCCGCGCTGGCCAACATCTTCCTGCAACTGCCGGCCCTGATGCTGACCATCTCGGTGCTCGCCATCGTGATCTTCTCGGCATTCATGCTGGTTGACCTGCAGCGCGTGGTCAACGGCGGCGAGACCAACTACGTCTCCGCCACCCTGGCCATCTACCTGGACGTCTACAACGTCTTCTCGAACCTGCTGATGCTGCTGGGCATCTTCGGCGGCAACCGCGAGTAACGCGCCGTCGCCAGACCAGCACCGAAAGGGCCTGCATGCACAACATGTAGGCCCTTTTTCTTTGGCCTGCTTTGTTTGGCCCTCTTCCTTTGGCCCGCCTGTTCACCTTTTTCCTGCCCGGAGCTACGCCATGCCCGATCGCCGCCGCTTCCTCCAGACCACCGCCAGCGCCGCCCTCCTCGGAACCGTGTGGCCGGCATGGGCGGCTGCGCCGACGCAAGCCATGCTCAAACGCCCGATCCCGTCGACGGGCGAAATGCTGCCCGTCGTGGGACTGGGCACCGCGGACACCTTCAACGTATCGCCGAGCGACGCGTCGGCCATGGCGCCGCTGGCCCAAGTGCTTGAAACGATGCTGAAGGCGGGCGGCACGCTGATCGACACGGCGCCCAGCTACGGCGAGGCCGAGGCCGTCACAGGCGCGTTGCTGGCGCGCGATGGCGGCCTGCGCAAGCGCGTGTTCCTGGCCACCAAGATCAGCACGCGCGGCCACGAATCCGCGATGCGCCAGGTGCGGCAGTCGCAAGAGGCGCTGCGCAGCGACAAGCTGGACCTGATCCAGGTGCACAACCTGATCGACACGCGCAACCAGCTCGCGCTGCTGCGCGACCTGAAACAGCAGGGCGTGACGCGCTACATCGGCATCACGCATTACACGGACCATGCCCACGACGATCTGACCGAGCTGGTTGAAAAGGAAAAGCCCGATTTCCTGCAGGTGAACCTGTCGATCGCCTCGCGCAGCGCTGAAAAGCGGCTGCTGCCCGCGTGCCAGGCCAATGGCGTCGCCGTGCTGATCAACCGGCCGTTCGAGGACGGCGCGCTGTTCCGCCAGGTCAAGGGGGTGGCGCTGCCCAAGCTGGCCGCCGAGATCGACTGCACTTCCTGGGCGCAGATCTTCCTGAAGTTCATCATCGGCCACCCCGCCGTCACTGCCGTCATCCCCGCCACGTCCAAGCCCGCCAACATGGCGGACAACGCGCGCGCCGGCTTTGGCCGACAGCCCGATGCCGCGCTGCGCGACCGCATCGCCGCGCTGCTCGCCTGACGCCATGGCGCCCGCCCCCCTGTCCTGGCGCGCCCGCATGTCGCGGGCGCTGGGCATCCAGGAGGACGAACTCGCTCCCGCCGCCTGCGGCTTCGCGTTTTTCTTCTTCCTCTTTTGCGGCTATTTCATGCTGCGCCCGATCCGCGAGACGATGGGGATCCAGGCGGGCGTAAACCAGTTGCAATGGCTGTTCACCGCCACGTTTCTCGCCACCCTCGCCGTCGTGCCGCTGTTTGGCTGGATCTCCACCCGCGTGCCGCGCGCGACGCTGGTGACCTGGGTCTATGCCATCTTCGCGCTGACCATGGTGGGCTTTGCCGCCCTGCTCCACCAGCAGCCCAGTAGCGTCTGGGCGGCGCGCGCGTTCTATGTCTGGCTGTCGGTGTTCAACCTGTTCGTCGTGTCCATCGCCTGGAGCCTGATGGCCGATGTGTTTCGCATGGAATCGGCCAAGCGGCTCTTCGCGCTGATCGCGGCGGGCGCCAGCGCGGGCGGCCTGTGCGGCCCCCTGCTCGGCGCGCTGCTCGCTGGCGTGTTGGGTCCGGCGGGCCTGCTGGTGTTGTCGGCCCTGCTGCTGACCGCCACGCTGCCGCTCAAGCAATGGCTGCTGGCGTGGCGCGCCGCTTCCCGGCCGGAAGTGGGCCTGCAGGACATGCAGCGTCCCATCGAAGGCGGCATTCTCGCCGGGCTGGCGCGCATCTTCCAGTCCCGCTACCTGTTGGGCATTTCGCTGCTGGTCGTGCTGCTAGCCACGCTGAACACGTTTCTGTACATGGAACAGGCGCGGCTGGTTGCCGATGCGTTCCCCGACACCGCCCAGCGCATCCGGGTCTTCAGCGCCCTGGATTTCACCGTGCAGACGCTGGCACTGCTGTCGCAGATCTTCATCACCGGGCGCGTGGCCGCACGCCTGGGTTTGCGGTTCCTGCTGACCGCGGTGCCGCTTGCGGTGGCGCTGGCGTTCCTGGCGCTGGCCGGGTTCCCCGTGTTCGCCGTGCTGGCGGCCGCCATGATCCTGCGCCGCGCCGGGGAGTACGCGCTGATCCGCCCAGGCCGCGAAATGCTGTTCACGGCCGTCACGCCGGAAGACAAGTACAAGACGAAGAACGTCATCGACACCGTGGTCTACCG